>NZ_JSZM01000015.1:0-231408 GCF_000801965.1 Lysinibacillus sp. A1 | reverse complement strand
TTCACTAGCTAAGCTAGCTATTAAAAACTTTATTGATTACGTTTTGCTTGTTCAGTTTTCAAAGTTCATTATTATCTCAGTCGTTTTCAGCGACTTCATTATGATAACTCGTTTATAACAAGAAGTCAACAACTTTTTTGTTTTTTATTTCTAAAGTGTTTCGTCTTGTTAAGGACAAGTAATAATATATAATATAGCATTTTAAAAATCAAGTATTTTTTAAAAAAAAGTTAAAAATCTTTTTTTATATCAATAACAAACAATAGAGCACTCTCTTCTAAAACAATAAATAGTAATACTAACAAGTTTCAGCCATAGTCAAAAAAACAAGTAAACAAAGTATGGCCAAATAAATTAAGTACTAACACTATTAATAAAAACCTACCCCATCCCTTATAAGGTCACCTTGATCTTCTTTAAAATTATGGATCAATTAATTGATGGTACTCTCTACATCATCAGCGATTATCCAACGATCATCGCATACGTATATTGAGTCCTATTATATAATAAGATGTAACAAGTGCACAGGTAACAAGTGCATCCCATTTTTCTCAACACTTATTCTGTTGTCGAAACTTCAAATGAACATGTTGATTGAACAAATATTCTATTATTTTCTTCAATCGGGATTTGGGAATATCTATATATAGAAAGCAGGCGTCCAATGTAATCCAAAGTGCTTCTCGCATGCCATGTATCCTATAGACATTTAGAATTGTACTTATTTCCAATTAATTTGAGTAATTTAACAATGCATGTTATAATTTTTCATGAAGATGGATATAAAAAAAGGACCACTTGGTGTGTCACCACCAAATGGTCATGTAACAGACGAATCGCTTCAAAGGCGATTTGCATAATGAAGGAGTAAACCACTCACATGCTTGGAGGGCAGGGGCGGTTTACTTTTTTTTCTGAGAAAAAGTAAATGACAGAACGATTACCGAAACAATCAATCCACTAAAACTGATCATTAAGGACATTGCCTCGTAAGTTGTCATTAGCAACACCTCCTTCCCCTCCAGAAACCTGAACAACGGGTGAAGAATGTATGCTTACCGCCCATGAAACCTCTATCTAGTTACCTCTTTATTATACCATTTTATGTGAATGAAATATAGTTTTTGGAAATTTAATTAGGATATAAATCTGGTCAACCTCTCGTCAATTTTTGTTACAAGCTCGCCGTTTGCTTCATCTCCCCTTAACATTTTTAGTATGATCTAGGCCTGGTGCCGCCACTAGGTTCCCGAATCCGATCAGCATTCTTTATTGAAAATGTGATTAAAAGCTTTCCTTATCATTAATCTTTTATTTCTCCCTATTAGTAGAGATGAGCTCTAGTCTCATTCCCTAATATCAATAACCCTTTGTCCATTCCCCTAAAAACAGAGTCGCCATCATTAAATTAGAAAAGAGCACACTGGAAAATACTATGCTATTCGCTTACGTAGATGCTTGTTTTACATAAATAACCTACCTAGAACCAAAGTGATATTAATTACGAAATGGATGTATAGATGAATTTTAGATCCCTATAAAATAAAACACATATATTTCCTTACTTCCATGTTGTACAATACAAAAAAGTAATACACATATAATAATGACTGGTTGCATATCTCTTAGCAATGCGAAATATCTATGGAGGGTCGTGTATGGGAACATTATTGGAAAATATGATTACATATGAAGTTGGCATAAAATTAGTTTTAGCAGCCACATTAAGTTTAGTAATCGGAATTGAAAGGGAATTAAAGAAGAAACCAGTTGGATTAAAGACAAGTTTGGTCATAGCAACATTCAGCTGTTTGCTAACCATTATTTCCATTGAAACAGCTTACTCCACCCCTTCTAGAGAAGATATAAATATTACAATGGATCCCCTTCGCTTAGCAGCCCAAATTGTCAGTGGGATTGGATTTCTAGGAGCAGGCGTAATTTTAAGACGCGGCAATGATAGCATCTCTGGTTTAACGACTGCAGCCATGATATGGGGAGCTGCCGGCATCGGAATCGCTGTAGGCGCTGGTTTTTATATGGATGCAACATTAGCTGTCATTATCATCGTTTTCGGAATTGAAATCCTCTCTCCTTTCCTAATGAAAATTGGACCAAAACGTATTCGCATGAGAGAGATTTTACTAAAGGTTCAAATAGATGATGACAAACATACGGAATCCTTTCTATTATTCCTTAAGAACAACAATATCATCATCGAAAATATCCGTATTAAAGATGTACCTTTAAAAAATGATAATGTTTTACATGAGTTGGATTTACGTTTGTCCTTAATTGTTTCTGATAATTTACTATCGTTTTACCGTTCATTAAGAACATTATCATATATTGAAAAAATCGAAATGGAAATTTTAAACTAGTTGGAGGATTTTTATGGCAGAATTATTTAAACTACTAAAGGATGGTAACAAACCTTCCCTGATGGCGGCTTGTGTCAATGCCTTTTTAGGTATTATTAAAGGCATTGCCTTTTTCTTAACAGGTAATGTGGCTATGTTCGCAGAAATGATGCATTCACTTGGAGATGCAGCTAACCAATTGTTCGTGTATATAGGCTCCGCTCTATCGAAAAAAGCACCTACAAAGAAATTCCCTAGCGGCTTCGGTCGTATTGTCAATTTAGTATGCTTATTTGCAGTTATTATCGTAGCAATTCTTTCTTATGAAACAATTAAAGAAGGATGGCATCATTTTATCCACCCTACTGGTGAATCAAGTGGGGTACTCATCGCACTCGGAGTTTTATTTATAGGTATTGTTTTAGAGGGTACAGTACTTGCTAAAGCAGCAGTAGAAGTATTACATGAAGCTGGGCAGGAAAAAGCAGGTATGACATCCATCCCAAAAGCTTTCAATTATTTAAACCGTGCCAAGCCTGCAACTAAATTAGTGTTTATGGAAGATTTAGTCGCTACAAGCGGAAATATTTTAGCTTTCATTGCTATTGTTATCGCTCATTTTACAGGGTGGACTAGAATAGAAGGTCTTGTTTCCATGATTATTGGGGCAATGATGTTTTATGTTGTTGGTAAAGTATTCTTAGACAATGCTCGAGGTGTAATCGGTGAGACAGATGAAGAAATGTTAAATCATATCGCCCATCTTGTGATGGATGACCCAAATATTAAAGATATTGTACGTCTTGAAGTCATTAAAGAAGGGGAATTTTTACATGTTGAGTTAGTGGCAGAAGCTGACCCTAAACTATCCTTAGCTTTTTTAGATGATGTTCGGGATCATTTGACAGAAGTTATTTTAAGTCAGAAAGGTGTGTCGAAGGTCGCCATTTTATTTGATGAAGATGACGGAAAGGCTAGCTGGATACATCTTGGCGACAGACCTAATCATGAATTGTAGAAGCTAAAAAGCCAATTGCCTTGTTTGAACGGCCCGTAAAAGTTAGATTGATGTCTAACTTTTTTTGGGTCAGATCAGTTTCAGGCAGTTGGCTTTTTGTTAAACTGATATTAATTGATCCCGATCAAAATTTGTTTCCCTTAGATTATCAGGGATGGACTCGTAGCTTACAAAGACTTGATTGGTTATCATAAATGTTAGGAATTGATTACTAACAACGGTCTTTTTAGTACCATTTTGTTGAATGACTATTTCTGAAAACATTAAAGTGGCTTGTCGATTGGCTAAAGCATATTCTTGGGCATTTAGAATATCCCTACCATCCACATGACAGCCTAAAACAAAATGACCAGCATAAGAATCTTTTAATACGTTAGGATGCATGGATCGGTAATGCACTTCAGAAATTGAATCTTCACGATTCATGAATTGATGGGCTACCAAATAATGCTTTAAAGCACCTTTTAAATCAATTGCGATAATTGTATCTGCTAATATTGTTCGAAAATAAACCGGAACAATTTCAGCATCTCCTAAATAAGGTTTTACCTCTACCACAATTTCCCCAGAAGGACGGACAAATAAATGTCCACTTGCCTTATTTACACCATTCGAAAAAGTAATGTTCGTTTGCCCAAAACGTAAACTCTTAAAGAAAATACTTTGATCAACCATGTAACCCGTAACAATGTTATCATTTTCAATTTGTATCGACTTTGTTTCAATCCCCAAAACTTCTACACAATTTTGTATTTTGTAAACATGCTGCTGAAATGGTATCTCTTTACAACTTAATGTAACCACACGATCCTTAAGCAATTGCTTCAACATTTGATCCCTCTCCTCTTTGTTTAAGTCATTATTTTAATAAAGGTGGATAAACAGTTTCTGAACAACCCTACATTAATGGAGCTAGTGCGACAAATACCATCACTCTCTAGCAATCACAAAGTCTAATATGTATTAAAATATCCAATTTAAGTTAAATATTCTGATTAAAATCATGACTTTTTTCACTTCTCTTAATAAAATTAACCATTACACCCCTTTGAATATCTAACTATTTCATTATATTGTAGGTCTTAAGAAACTTCTACGACAAAATTCAACAAGATTCGTTAATTTTTCTTAACCTTCAATAAAAAAAGTGTGAGGCTAACTGCATAGCCTCACACTTTTTTATTATTTTAAAGAGAATTTTGTAAGATAGTACGTACATCTTTTTCTTGTAACTGATGGAAGTTTCCAAATGGACCATTATGCATTGCATGCTCTACAATCTGCTGGAATTTCGAATCATCAATATTATAATCGGCTAAACGATTTGGTGCCCCTAATGATGACCAAAATGCTGATAAGCGATCGATCCCTTCATAAGCAACCTCTTCTACCGTTTTGTCTGTTGCATCCACCCCGAATACTCGTGTTGCTATACCTGCAAAGCGCTCAGGATTCACCGGCACACTTAAACGCATCCAATGAGGCTGAAGAATAGCTAAACCACCTGCATGCGGAATATCATATACTGCCGATACAGCATGCTCAATATTATGAGATGCCCAATCTCCACGAGATCCGATTGATAAGAAACCATTTAATCCAATCGTTCCTGCTAATAGAATTGTTTCACGTAACTGTGTATTCTCTAGATCCTCTAATAATTGAGGTGCTGTCGTAATAACCGTACGTAATACACCTTCACACATTTCATCAGTGATTGGTGTATTCGTTGTATTATGGAAATACTGTTCGAATACATGTGACATCATATCAACGATTCCATAAACGGTATGATTTTTAGGTACAGACACCGTATACGCAGGATTTAAGATTGAGAATTTCGGGAATGCCGCAGGGCTACCCCAGCCTAATTTTTCTTCTGTAGCGGCATTAGTAATAACTGACCCAGAGTTCATTTCAGAGCCTGTAGCGGCCAAGGTTAAGACAGTTCCTAATGGTAAAGCTTGTTCTACAAATACCTTGCGTTTAACGATATCCCAAGCATCCCCATCATATTTTGCACCAGCAACAATTAGTTTGGAGCAATCAATAACAGAACCGCCACCAACTGCAAGAACTAAGTCAATTCCCTCTGTTTTACAAATTTCAATACCACGTCTAGCTGTTTCCACACGCGGATTTGGTTCTACACCACTTAATTCAAAAATTGTTTTATCTGCTTGCTGTAATTTGTCAATAACAGCGTCGTAGACACCATTCGTCTTGATGCTACCGCCACCATATACAACCAATACTTTTTTTCCATACTGCTCTAATTCCTTCGGTAACTTTTCCAGTGCATCTTCACCAAAATGAAGTTTCACTGGGTTAAAAAATGTAAATGAATCCATTTAATTCGCCCCTTTCTAGTTGGATTTTCTCATATTTCTGTTCAAGAAAGCAAAGATAAACGTTCGGCATAACTGTTTAAATTGATTCCATTTGGACGATTAATTAAAGGGTTTTGTAAGGGAGATTCATTCAAACATTTCTTCAAATTAGTAAAGAGACGAAAAAAACGAGTCCTCCCATAAAAATAGGAGAAACTCGTTGTAAATTGAACTTATTCTTAAACCCATCCGCGGAAGCGTGAAGCTTCTGCAGTGCGGCGAACACCAACCATATAAGCTGCTAAGCGCATGTTAATGTTACGTGTTGTAGCTGTTGTATAAACATTATCAAATGCTTCAACCATTTTTTTGTATAGACGTTCTTCAACTTCTTCTTCTGTCCAATAATAACCTTGGTTATTTTGTACCCATTCAAAGTAAGAAACTGTAACTCCACCAGCAGATGCTAATACGTCTGGTACAAGTAAAATGCCACGTTCTGTCAAAATTTTAGTTGCTTCAGCAGTTGTTGGACCATTTGCTGCTTCTACTACGATATTAGCTTTAATATTGTGTGCATTGTCAGCAGTAATTTGGTTCTCAATCGCAGCAGGTACTAAAATATCACAATCAAGTTCTAATAATTCTTTATTTGAAATCGTGTTTTCAAATAAAGTTGTTACAGTACCAAAGCTATCACGACGATCTAATAAGTAGTCGATATCTAAACCTTCTGGATCATGAAGTGCACCATAAGCATCCGAAATACCGATTACCTTTGCACCTAAATCATGCATAAATTTCGCAAGGAAGCTACCTGCGTTACCAAATCCTTGAATAACAACGCGCGCACCTTTAATATCAATACCGCGTTTTTTCGCTGCTTCTTCGATTACAATTGTAACACCTTGTGCAGTCGCACGGTCGCGACCTTGTGAACCACCAAGAACTAGTGGCTTACCTGTGATAAAGCCTGGAGAGTTGAATTCATCCATACGGCTATATTCATCCATCATCCATGCCATAATTTGTGCATTTGTAAATACGTCTGGCGCAGGAATATCTTTTGTTGGTCCTACGATTTGACTTACAGCACGGACATAACCACGGCTTAAGCGCTCGATTTCGCCCATAGACATTTGACGAGGATCACAGATGACACCGCCTTTACCACCACCATATGGTAGATCGACAATACCACATTTCAATGTCATCCACATTGAAAGCGCTTTAACTTCCTCTTCAGACACTTGTGGGTGGAAACGAACCCCACCTTTAGTTGGTCCTACAGCATCGTTATGTTGTGCACGGTAACCAGTAAATACTTTTGTTGTACCATCATCCATTTTCACTGGGATACGTACTTGTAGCATGCGAAGCGGTTCTTTTAGTAATTCATACATTGCTTCATCATAGCCAAGTTTGTTTAGAGCATCTTGAATGACATCTTGTGTTGATGTGAAAAGATTTAAGTTTTCAGACATTATTAAATCGCCTCTTTGTTTTATTTAATGATAGTATATCGGCATCATTGTAACATACTTCCGAATTAAAATGTGAACATTTTGTTAAAGATTAAATACTTTTTCAATTTGTTCGATTGACCAATCTAAATCCTCTTGTGAAATAACAAGTGGTGGCGCAAAACGAATAACTGTATCATGTGTTTCTTTACATAATAAACCTAATTCTTTTAGTTTTTCACAGTATGGACGAGCTGCCTCTGTTAATTCCATACCAATAAATAAACCACGACCACGTACTTCTTTAATAACTGGGTTATTAATTTCTCTTAACTTACCTTTGAAGTATTCACCAAGTTCATGTGAACGTTCAGCTAATTTTTCATCTAATAATACTTTAATAGATGCAATTGAAACTGCACAAGCTAAAGGATTTCCGCCGAAAGTTGATCCGTGTGAACCAGGGTTGAATACACCTAGAATATTACGGTTTGCAGCTACACAAGAAATTGGGAATACACCGCCACCTAATGCTTTACCTAAGATGTACATATCTGGTTCTACTTCTTCCCAATCACAAGCAAACATTTTACCAGTACGTGCTAAACCTGCTTGGATTTCGTCAGCAATGAATAATACGTTGTTTTCACGGCAAAGTTCGCGAGCTGCTTTTAGGAAGCCCTCTGTTGGGATAACAATACCAGCTTCACCTTGAATTGGTTCAATTAAGAATGCTGCTGTGTTTGGTGTAATAGCTGCTTTTAATGCTTCAAGATTACCGTAGTCTACTAATTTAACGTTTGGTAACATTGGACCGAATCCACGACGGTATTCCTCATCAGAAGAAAGAGATACAGCAAGCATTGTACGACCATGGAAGTTACCATTACATGCAATCACTTCTGCCTTGCCTTCTTCTACGCCTTTTACATCATATGCCCAACGACGAGCTGCTTTAAACGCAGTCTCTACTGCTTCAGCACCTGTATTCATTGGTAATACCATTTCTTTATTTGTTAACTTTCCTACTAGCTCATACCATTCACCAAGGTTTTCGCTGTAGAATGCACGTGAAGTTAATGTTACTTTATCAGCTTGCTCTTTTAAAGCAGCGATAATTTTTGGGTGACGATGTCCTTGGTTTACAGCTGAATAAGCTGATAACATATCTAAATATTTGTTACCTTCTGGATCTTTAACCCAAGCACCCTCAGCCTCTGAAATTACGATTGGCAGTGGATGATAGTTTGCTGCACCATAATTTTGTGTTTGTTCAATAACTTGTTGAGTTTTTGTCATATTCTATTCTCTCCTTACTAAATGATGATAAAAAATCGATGCAAGAAAGGACTATGTATTTCTGTAAGTAGAATAATTAAGAATTTAGCAACAACAATCGATCAATTTGCAAACTCTCCCCAAGTAAACTACATAAGTGGCTACGGTATTAGCCAACGGTTGTATTACTTGGAGAAGTTCCACAAATTCTGTCACAATGCTTCATTTACTACTTATTAAAATAGCCCTAACGTCAATGTAAAATTAAAGCATTTCTGAAGTTGTTTTTGCTTGCATGTGAAGTTGTAGGTAGTCTGGGCCACCAGCTTTTGAGTCTGTACCTGACATGTTGAAACCACCGAATGGTTGGTAGCCAACAATCGCACCTGTACAGCCACGGTTGAAGTAAAGGTTTCCAACATGGAATTCTTCACGTGCTTTTTCTAAGTTTACGCGGTTTGTCGTAATGACAGCACCTGTTAAGCCGTATTCTGTATCGTTAGCAATTTCAATCGCTTGATCGAAATCTTTTGCTTTTGCGATCGCCACTACTGGTCCGAAGATTTCTTCTTTCATAATACGTGCAGAAGGCTCTACGTCAGCGAATACTGTTGGTTGTACGAAATAACCTACTGAATCATCCGCTGTACCACCAGCTACTAAACGACCTTCGCCTTTACCGATTTCGATGTATTCCGTAATTTTATTGAATGCAGCTTGGTCAATAACTGTTGCCATGAAGTTGCTGAAATCTGTTGGATCTCCAACTGTTAAAGCATTTGTTAACTCTTCTACACGGTTCACCACTTGGTCATATACATCTTCTACGATGACAGCACGAGAACATGCTGAACATTTTTGACCAGAGAAACCAAATGCTGATTTCACGATCGATTGTGCAGCTAATTCAAGATCTGCTTCTTTATCGACAACGATTGTATCTTTACCGCCCATTTCAGCGATTACGCGTTTGATCCAAATTTGACCATCATTTAGGACAGAGGCACGTTGGTTAATACGTAAGCCAACATCACGTGAACCTGTGAAGCTGATGAAACGAGTTTTTGGATGATCAACTAAATAATCGCCCACTTCAGCACCAGAACCTGGTACAAAGTTTACAGCTCCTGCTGGAAGACCTGCTTCTTCTAATACTTCGATAAATTTATACGCCACTACTGGTGTTGTAGAAGCTGGTTTTAGTAATACTGTATTACCTGTTACTAAAGCAGCTACTGTTGTACCAGCCATGATCGCAAATGGGAAGTTCCAAGGTGAGATGACGATACCAATTCCTAGTGGAATATAGTCATAACGGTTGTATTCACCTGGACGGCTTTCTACTGGTTGGCCGTTTTTAATACGTAGCATTTGGCGACCATAGTATTCTAAGAAGTCGATTGCTTCTGCTGTATCCGCATCAGCCTCAGCCCATGGTTTCCCTGCTTCTTTTGTTAATAATGCTGAGAATTCGTGTTTACGACGACGAATAATAGCGGCTGCTTTGAAAAGAACGTCAGCACGAATAGCTGGATCAACTTTTTTCCAAGTTTTGAATGTTTCATCTGCTGCTTGCATCGCTTTTTCAGCTAAATCTTTGCTCGCTTTTGACACACGGCCAATAACTTCTGTTTTCTTTGCAGGATTGTACGAAACGATTTTATCTTCAGTTGTAATACGCTCGCCACCGATAATAAGTGGGTAGTCTTGCCCTAAGTAACCTTCAACTTTATTTAAAGCCTCTACATAAGCATTGTAGTTTGCCTCTTGTGAAAAATCTGTGAATGGTTCGTGTTTGTATGGAATCATACTTAATCCTCCCTTGTGAGATATATTTGGGTATGCAAAAAACATTGACGCAAAATATCTTTGCGTATAAAATATTCTTACACTTATTATAATGCAAAATTTCGTTGCATATTTCAAGTAAAAAATTTTTGAGGTGCACATTTTTATGAAAAATTCTGAACCTTTACTACCTTTTTATGAGTTTATTGCAACAAATGTATCCGTTGGTATTCATGCAGTAGACCTATCCGGCAAGACGATTATTTATAATACAAAAATGAAAGAAATTGAAGGATTCCATTTTGATGAGCTAGCGGATCGTTCGATTATTGAAATGTTTTCCTTCCGTCAGCACGAAAGTACCTTAATGCGTGTATTACAAACTGGAAAGAAAGAAATTAATGTCAAACAATCCTATTGGAATAAAAATGGGCATGAAATTACAACCATTAATGATACTTTTCCACTTATTGTAGATGGAAAACTGATTGGGGCAATAGAATTTGCGCGTGATATTACATCATTAGAAAAGCTTGTTTATCAACCCCTTCGTCGATATGATGAGCCTTTGACGTTCGACATGATAAAAGCTGAATCTGAAGCCATGAAGCAGGTCATCGAAAATGCTAAAAAAGCAGCGGCTGTAAAATTACCAGTATTATTAATTGGGGAATCTGGGACAGGCAAGGATTTAGTGGCTGAAGGTATTCACCACGCGGCTTCACCAGATCCTGAAGCCTTTATGACACTTGTTAGTCGTCGTTCTGCTCAATCAGTGCTTGATAAATTAAATCAGCTTTTAGAAGAAGATAAAGACTATACCTTTTTCTTTGAGCGCATTGATTTTTTGAGCTTAGACATTCAAGAGCAATTGTTAGATATACTCCAGTCCCTACCGCAGTCCAAGTACATGTTAATTGGCAGTGTAGGTAGCGACCCGATTACATTAATTGCTGAAAAAAAGCTGTCCAAATCACTTTATTATTTCTTTGCAACGATGGCTATTACTATTCCCCATTTAACTGATCGAAAAGAAGATATTCTCCCATTTGTGGATGATTATTTTAGCCGACATCGAGAACGATTTGCTTCACAGGTTACAGAGCTAGCACCAGATGTACAGGAATTATTCTTACAATATGATTGGCCTGGCAATTTAAAGGAACTCGAGTTACTATTGGATGAAATTGTTTCATTTATGACGATAGAGTCTACGGTAACCTCAGATTTATTGCCGTTGCATTTCCGCTTCAAGGTACAGCAACAAGATACCAACAATCGTGAACCTGAATTCTTTATGTTCCATCAAAATCATGATGTCATGCCATTAGATGCTTATTTGCGCGAAGCCGAATCATATTATGTGCAAAATGTCTTGAATTTATATGAGGGCAATATTACAAAAGCCGCGAATGCACTTGGGATGAGTAGACAAAACCTTCAATACCGAATCCGAAAAATAAAAAAGCAATAACATAAAAACAAGGATACCTTCACGTTGAAAGTATCCTCGTTTTTTATTGTCCAGATTGTTCAATCCAGTCCTGTAATTTGTCTTTTAAGGAATTAAAACCATTCGCATCCGATTCATCTACACGGTCCTGCAATGATTTGCGTGGTGGTGCTTCTTTTTTTCTAACTGTTGCCGGGCGTTCCTGTAGCGCTCTCATCGATAAACTAATTTTTTCGGCCTCTTCATCGATTTCAAGTATCTTGACCTCTACTTCTTGCCCAACAGCTAAAAATTCACTAACATCCTTCACAAAGCCGTATGTTATTTCCGAAATATGCACAAGGCCTTGCGTATTGTCATCTAATGCAACAAATGCACCGTATGGTTGAATACCTGTAACTTTTCCGGTCAACACGTCTCCTAATTCATATTTTTTTACCATAACCTTTGCCCACTTTCTTTTGGTTTGCTACGTATATATCGGTTAAATTATAACATACGTGTAAAATCGGGGCAAAAAATCTCCTTACTCAGAAATGGCTGTAATGATGCAACGTTTTTCACCTTTTCCTATAGTCTCTGTACCTAATTGGAAGGTTAAGCGTTGGCCAATCAATTGAATTGATTCTGATTTCACGTCTACTTTAATCGTTGTTTGGGATGCATCAGTTGCATAAAGAACTGTAAAATGTTCCATACCATCAAATTGAACTACTTTATTCATATCTACATCTTGAGAAACTAACTGTTTAATGGTTTCTTGATCGCCTTTTCCTTGTGCATATAAGAATAGGCTAACGATGTTCATTGGATTTAATGAATCTAGGATGGTATCGTCTTTGCTTGATGTATAAGCATTGTATAAAGCTTCAGTTTGGTAAATCCAACGAAAATCAATTTGTAAACTCGTCGAACCATCTGATGATTCTATATAGACTTCATTACTTAAATATGAAAGCTCCATTCCAATATCATGTCTTGTAAGACTATCAATTGTTTTGGATGTCCCTTTTTCTTTAAATTCTTCATGGATAATTTGTGCAGTTAATCGCATCGATTCTCCATACTTTCCATTTGCAGTGGCATTTAAAAACTCGATATGTTCGGGCGAATATCTACTCATGTCATCCATACCTTTTAGAAGTAAAAGCCACGTATTTTCGAATTCTTTCTTTAAATCCCGTAATAGGAAATCAAGTCCTCCTACTGATAGGTCTGTGACTAATGTTCTTTCATATAATTTTAAAATTCGAGCAGTTTCTTCTGTAGAAAACCGTAAATTTTCACCTTCCAATAAAGAGCCAGTAGCCCAATATTTAAATAGACCTAATATGTCAGAGTGAAGACGATCAGTATATGCTGGTGCATTTTGCTGAAAAATGGGATCTGCTCTAAAGCTAAAGTTTTTCCCATCATTAGACAACTCAAAATACTGTTTTTTAGCCGTAGCAATTAATTGTTCTAGTTCTTTAGGATAATTTCCCTCTTTTTGTGATAGTACATTCTTATAGGGAGAAAGTTGATTAGTATAATATTGTAAAACATCTTTCGTTGAATAAAAATAATTGCTAAAAAAATATCGAGATTCCTCATATGACATAGAGTTTTCAAATGTGTTGATTTGCTCTATTAACTCCCGAGGTGTTTGCAAATTATCTAGTATTTCTTGCTCCAACTCCGCTAAATATTTTGGATTATCCATCATTCTATTAACTACTATATTTTTATTTCTAGCTTTATCATTGTATTTATTATCAGCGATTGCAATAAACGATAGTTTCCTAAAGTCTTGTTCGGGTATATGGAGCTCCTGGCGTGTTTTTTCGCGCTTTTCTTGATACTTTTTTTGTAAGCTTGAAAACCATTCTTCATAGCTACTCTCTATCTTTTCTTCATTTGAATGCACAGATGTTGACGGATGGAACATATATGACGACATTAAGATTCCAACTAATAACACACTGGCGATGCTAGCAATCCAAACAGCAGGCTTTTGCCATTTTGTTGAAGGCTTTGGAACCGTTTTATTAATTTCTTGAAATTGCCTTTTGGCATCCTCATTTTCAATTTGCTGAAGAACATGCAGTGGTTCTAGCTTTGATTCCATTCGCTCATAGGATTTTTTCAGTAGTGCCATACGTTGATTAAATTGTTGATCATCCATTTTCAACACTCCCCTCTTGCATTAATGCTGCCTTCAACTTTTCTTTCGCACGTAATAACCGTACCTTAACCGTTGATAATGAAATATTTAAAACCTCTGCGATTTCTTCATATTTTAGCTCGTGGAAATAATACAGTACGATAGGGTACCGATATTTTTCATCTAAGGCTTGAATAGCATTGTGTAAGATTTTATCTTCTTCAAATAATAGAACATCGTCTTCAGCAGAGAGGAAAATGGTTTGCCTTTGAGCATTAAGCTTGTCCTCTTTTGCCAGCTCTCTCTGTTCCTTACGATAATAATCACGTGTAGCATTCAATGTAATTTTATAAAGCCACGTCGTAAATCGATCCTGTTTAAATTGATGTAAAAAGCGATACAGTTTAACAAATACCTCCTGTGAAACATCTGCTAAATCATTGCTATGTACGCCACACTGAAAGGCAAACTTTTCAACTGTTTGTTGATGAATTTGAATAAGTTCGATATAGGCTTCTTTGTCTCCTTGCTGTGCCCTCGCTATTAATTCAGCTTCCTCCAAGGCGATCCCCTCCTTTTGTTTATGGAACGAAAGAATCTACCTAATTGTTACATATTAAGGATGTTATTTACTCTAAAAGGAGGAACCTTACTAAAACGCCCTCACACGCTCTATAAATTGGCTCTTAATGGAGAAATCCCCTCAATCAATATTCAGATATTTGCTTGTGTTATGAAAATATTGCGGTAAAATAAAACTTTAGTACAAGGAGGCTAACCGAAAAGCGAAAAAAGTTGCCTGGATTGGTGGCATCATTATCTTTATTGTTGGTATTCCTAGTGCGCTGTCATTTGGTATACTATCAGATATGAAGATGTTAGACCGTTCTATTTTTGATTTTGTTGATTTTATGACCAACAATATCGGAATGCCTATTGGCGCTCTGCTAATCTCAATTTTTGCAGGTTATTATTATACAAAAGATATTTCTCGTAAAGAGCTAGCCGCATCTAATTGGATGTTTACAATTTGGTACAAGTTAATTCGCTATGTGTCCCCAATTGCTATATTAATTATTTTCATTCAAGGTATTTTACCAATATTTAAATAAGGATTTAGAGCCTCTATCATGTCAATGCAAAAAGAGGTTGTCGTAGGACAACCCCTTTTTTTATAGGAAATATGCAAAATATTTTAAATAATACATTTTGCTTCAAATTTAATAGCAATCAGTTTGTAAGAGATGGCTACACAATCCTCAAAAGGAATCCATTGCTCAAACGAATGCTCATATGTTTCTTGAATTACTTTTGCAAGCGTAGATGGATCATCGATTCCTTGCAATGCCGCTACAACATCTGCTGTTTCCGTATCATAATGGTCTGGACCTAAGTGGAATGGATCCCACTCCTCTAGCAGATGGACAGCTGCTTGATTCATTTTTACATTTTCCAAAATACTCACCTATTATCCTTTGATCATAATCGTATGATACCATAGTAAATAAAAAAGAAAAGAGTGATTTGCTTGTCTATTTTTGATCAAACTATCAAACGTCGTTGTACAAACTCCGTCAAATGGGACGCAATGAAAATGGTTTATGGACTAAACGATGCGTCCGATATCTTGCCAATGTGGGTAGCTGATATGGATTTTGCTGCTCCACCAGCCGTTTCAAAAGCATTGCAGGAACATGCTGAACGCACTATTTTTGGTTATAGCTTTATTAGTGAGGAAGCGATACAGTCAATCGTGGACTGGCAAAATACTCGTCATGATTGGCAAATTGATAAGGATTCCATCGTATTCTGTAATGGTGTTGTGGCTGCCTTAGCAAATAGCATTGTTGCCTTTACTAATCCGGGAGATAAAGTCCTTATTTCCACACCTGTTTATCCACCATTTTTTAACATCCCAAAAAGCAATGGGCGCGAAGTGGTAAGCTGCCAACTAGTTGAAAAAAATGATGGCAAATTTATCGTTGATTTTGAAGCTTTTGAACAGGCACTAGCTCAAAATGTGAAAGCCTACATATTATGCAATCCTCACAATCCTGGCGGTTATGTATGGGATGAAGCTACTTTAAAGGAAATTGTACGACTCTGTGCTCAATACGACGTCCTTATTATTTCAGATGAAATTCATGCTGATTTAATGATAAATGGAGAAAAACATATTCCTATTGCCAAAGTAGCAGGCGATGAAATCAATCGTATTGTAACGTGTATGGCTCCTACTAAAACATTTAATTTAGCAGGTATTCAGGTTTCCTATATGATTGTGCCAGATAAGAACAAACGTCTACAGCTTGAAGCTGTGAATATGGCAAGTGGACAAGGCTCATTAAATACTTTCGCCTCTGTAGCATTACAGGCTGCGTATACGGAAGGCTCCCCTTGGCTAGATGAATTGTTGCCGTATGTTTCAGCAAATATGGATTATGTCAAAGCAGAGTTAGAGCAGATTCCAGGCATTCGCATCATTAAACCACAATCCACTTATTTAATATGGATTGATTATAGAGAGCTTAACCTTGAAGAAAAAGATATTATGAACCGACTATTAGAAATTGGTAAACTGGCGTTAGAGCCAGGGACAAAATACGGTGAAGAGGGTCAAGGCTTCTTACGTATGAATGTAGCTTGTTCATTTGAAACAGTACGAGACGGCGTAGAGCGCTTTAAAAAAGCGTTTGAACAATAAAAGTAAGAGAAGGAATCCCCGATTATTTAGGATTCCTTCTTTTTAGATGTTTAAAATCCTTCCTATGTGGAAAAGTTTCTTAACAATCGGATGGAAAAAGGGGTGTTTTCAATGGACTTAGTTCCTTTAATAATTCAGCGTGCCTATATGACATTCTTGTTTCCCTTCGCCTACCAAACAAAAGATCGGCAAAAGATTGGTAATATCCTTTTAGAAGAAGGGTTTTCTTTTTTTGAATTGAACAATATGACTCTTGAAAATGCCTTTTATGGAGACATAACAATCATACATGAAGAGCTTGCCCAGTTTTTTTATCCCTTTCTTGAAGACAAATTATTCCCAAACAAAATGGATAGCCCAGACTTTCTTCGTTTCTCAAAAGCATTTTATACACAAGGGGCCTTACACCATCAAGAAAATTGTATAAACTATGAGCTTATGAGCATCGATGTAACGCTATGCCCTTTCGGCAATGGCATCGTCACTGTACGAACAAGCATAGACAATCCTTATGACATTAGCGATATTTTAAATTTCATTAATTACTTTAGGGTGCTGGAGGCAAAATTGCGAGAGGAAAAGGGCGCAAGTCACCATTTCTCGTTCGGTCATTGTGATTCTACGAGTGAGCTATTATTTAACTATTTTATTCCCTTCCTAAAGCCTTTTTTACAGCACCGGCAAGATCATAGCTATGAAGGATTGCCCTTTTTTGAAGATGAACGAATGTTTTCCTCAGCCTATTTAATATGTGATGAACAAGCAGAACTTTTACCTGAGCATCTTTTTCGATTAGGGCAAGTAGATGGAAGAACACCTGATGGCAAACCCTTTATTTCAAGCACAAATTCTCAATATATTTCAAACTATGTAGAGGAACACGCCCATACACGCTGGGCACCCAATAGTTATATTATCTCTTCAGCACAGGCACAAATGACACTTACAAATAAGCCATTTAAACATTGTTCACATAGCATTCAGGAGTTTATGGGTACTCACTATTATAATTTGTTCATTCATTATTTTTATAAAATGATGCTCTTAAAACTATCCTACGAATACAGTGAAATAAAGTGGGGAAAAGATAAACAAATTGTCAATGAATTAATCGAACTAATCACAAAGTTCTCTGCACGTTATTATTTCGAAGAAGTCGTTGTTCGGACTGAAGGTCGGGAAATTTCTCAAATACTACGAAAGCATTTCCGTATTAATGAACATTATGTAGAAACAAAAGCGACATTGAACAGTTTATATCGAACACAAGAAGATCAGTCTGATAATCGAAGTAATAATTTACTATTTATTTTAACTGTATTTACGGTTATATCCGGTATATACGGAATGAATTTAGTCATTGAAGAATGGAAGGACAGTAGTGATTTAGATAGTGTTTGGAGCTATACGCTGTTCGAATGGGTTGCCTTTATTACCGCCATGAGCGGGATTGGCCTATCCATTGTACTCGTTTGCTTCAATGCCTTTAAAACACTACAAAACATCGTTCGTCGTTCTAAAAGAAAAATGTAAATAAAAAAATCTGTCTCCATTGGAGGCAGATTCTTTTTAATTAGACATTTTGTTGGTTGTTTGTACTTTTCTTTTCTGCTAGTATACGTGCTTCAATTTCTTTTGATTTAATTTCCTGTTTCTTAGAAATTTTACGGAAAAGCGTAAACACGACTACACACAAAATAAGCATGATTAAAAATTCAAATGCTGCTGGAATATATCCTGATTTATCTTCAGGGAAATATAAAAATTGATACATTAAGTTTTCCATGCTCTACACGTCCTTATAATTATTATTCAAAGACTGTAATTGACTCAATTTTCACATCTTCTAATGGTTTATCACGGGGATCTTTTTCTACATCCGCAATTTTATCCACAATATCCATTCCTTCTACAACATGACCGAATACAGTATGTTTATGGTCTAACCAAGGTGTACCGCCATTTTTTGCATAAGCTTCAATAATTTCCTCTGGGAAGCCTGCTCCTTGTAATTGACGAAGCATATCGCTTGGAAGATGTTTCATTTGAACGATAAAGAATTGAGAACCATTTGTGTTTGGACCAGCATTAGCCATTGATAGCGCACCGCGTAGGTTAAACAATTTATCTGAGAATTCATCTTCAAAAGAATCTCCCCAAATCGATTCACCGCCCATACCTGTTCCAGTTGGGTCCCCACCTTGAATCATAAAGTCTTGAATAACTCGGTGGAAAATGATGCCGTTATAATAACCTGATTTAGCATGACCCAAAAAGTTTTCAACAGTTTTTGGTGCAAACTCTGGGAACAATTTAATTTTAACTGCCCCTAATGTTGTGTTCATTTCTACAAGCACTTCGCCTGCTTGTACGTCTGTTGTTAATTGTGGAAACATGGAAGTCTCTCCTTTAATGATAATTTTCAGTTTCAATGAAAAAGATGACAATTCATCCTTCTTGACCTCATTTTAGTCTAACATACTTCCGATTGGTTTTCTTCATCAAAGTATTGACGATTTATGCACTTTTAACTTCCTCTCTCAAAACAAAGGAAATAGGTCTGACCGAGTATTTGGAATCAATCCAAAATATGTTATTCTGTTGAAGGATTCATAGAAAGAGTGGAGGCACACATGAAAAAGGCTTTTGGTTTTTTTATTATACTTCTTTCCTTACCTGTTCTATGGTGGATTAGCACAAACATACGAACAGAAATCAATACCGCACAAGCACATGAGGAACAAATTACACAGGCTATTCATTTACCGGAAGTACAACCTCAGCTTCCTGTAACACTTAAGGACCAAAATGGGCAAACATTTAGTGAGGAATATGTCGAATGGCGGCAGCCACTAACATTACAAGAAATTCCACAAATTGCCCAGGAAATATTCATTGCAAGTGAGGATGCCGACTTTTACGAACACATCGGCTTTGATTTAAGTGCTATTATGCGTGCAGTAGTCGCCAATTCAAATACGAGTACTAGCTCACAGGGTGGCAGTACGATTACACAGCAGCTTGTTCGAATGCGTTATTTATCTGATGAAAAAACATATGAACGAAAATTAACCGAACTTTTTTATGCTTATGAATTAGAAAAAGAATTCGATAAAGAAGCAATTTTAACGATGTATCTTAACGAGTCCTATTTTAGCAATCAAGTTTACGGAATTGGTGGAGCAGCCACTTATTATTTTCAAAAGCCACTCCAGCAATTATCAATAGCTGAAATTGCTTTTATTGCAGCAATTCCTAACAACCCGTCACTTTATAACCCTTTAAAAAACTTTGATCAAACTAAAGCACGTCAAGAACGTTTATTAGATACACTTGCCGTGAAAGGTAGCATTACTAAGGAAGATGCGACGACTTATAAGGCAGAACCTATTACATTGCATATTAAGGATAAAATACAAAGCTATCCTATGTATGGCACTTACGTTCTTCAAGAATTAAAATGGTTAGTTGCAGAAAAAGAAGGCTATGCGGATCGGCTTAACAATACAGACAATGAGGAAGAAAAGAAAAAAATTAAGACACAATTAGACAATCGACTTGATACATTATTTCAAAATGGACTCATAATTAACACTGCATTGGATCCCCAAAAACAGCAGCATGATGAGCAACAAATGACCGCTACTTTGGGTGCCGGTTCATTGCAAGCAGCAGGTGCTGTTATTCACAACCAATCCAGAGAGATCGTTAGCTTATACGCAGGGAAAAACTATGAAAAGTTTGATTATCATCGCGCATTTCAAGGAACACGTCAGCCAGGTTCCGCCTTTAAGCCACTGGCCGTTTATGCTCCTTTCTTTGAAACAACCACACATACACCGGATTCAATTGTAAATGGTGGTAGTTATTGTGTCGGATCCTTCTGCCCTCAAAACTATGGGGGATACAAGTATGGGGATGTGTCGCTACGCACTGCGTTTCGACATAGCTATAATACATCGGCACTGCGACTCTTCCAGACAGTTGGCGTTGATACAGCATTTCAATATTTAGATCGCTTCCATTTCCGCTCCATTGTAGAAAAGGACCATAATTATGCCGCTTCCTTGGGCGGGCTTACTTATGGTGTAACAGCATTAGAACTAGCAGATGCCTATACAAGCTTTATTGATGGATCTTATGTTCTAGCCCATAGCATTCGTAAAGTTACAGCTTTAGATGGAACAGAGCTCTATAGTTGGGATACACAGCGTGATCAAATTTGGTCTCCTAAAACAGTAAAATACATGCGTGAGCTACTTGCCGATGTTGTGATGAACGGTACGGGACAGGGAGTCTACAGTAATAGCAGCTATGTTGGTGCCAAAACAGGGACAACAAATGACTATCGAGACTATTGGCTTGCCGGACTTAATGATACCTATACAGCTGCCGTATGGATTGGATATGATAAGCCTCAATCCATGCAAAAATTAGAAGAATACAAAATTCATCATCAATTATTTAATGTTTTACTTGAGTAAGATAAGTGGTTTGGATGTAATGATCACAAAAGGGAGCAGAAAGAGATTTTCTGCTCCCTTCAGACTGTAGACAAACTCGAAAAATTGGAGAGTTTGCCTACAATCCTTTTTTCTTTTTCCTTTTCCATTCGAATAAAAGAAAGCCTTTGATTTCCACTACGGATGGGGTCCCCGCTTCCTACGCTTTCGCACAGAAAACATCTGCTCACTCCAGAATCTCGCCTTTCCCCTATTCCCCTCAGAAGTCACGGCCCTTCATTCCCACCAACTTCTACATAAAAGCACTTCATTGCACCCATTAATGTAAAGCTTGGACGTGACAGGAAAAATAAGAAGTTACCTACGCTCGAACAACATGTAGTCATTCACCAAATAGTCACTTGAACATAAGAAAAACCATCGAGATTGAGCCTCTCGATAGTTTTTGCCTACAGTATGCATTTATTGGGCAAATGGTAGACTTGCTAAAATACCATTATATAGTTTCAATACAACATACACAATGAATGTTAATAGAATTGTCCACATAAAAAGTTCAAAGATTAATAGACCGATTGTGCCGCCCATTGACATAAAATGACTCATTTTGTAAATAAGATAAATGAAATATGTAAAAACAGTGAGGACAAAAATTCCTATTAACACATAAATGAATTGGATTGCAAATGCTGAACACATAGCACCAATAAACAAAATGATATAGCCGCCTCGCGCTTGGCTAACAGTTGCACCATCGTTGTCTTTTGAAAAAAAGAGCATTCCTAACTCATGAATGGTTTCTCCTACTAGTTTGAGTGCTGAAAATAGCATAAAAAAAACAACAGCAAACACTATGAGTAAGAATACACGTAATTCAACATCAGATAAAAACTCTCGCATTCCTGAATATACACCGATCGCTCGAAAAATCTGTAAAGATTCTCCAACTGCATACATACCAAATGTCAAACTAAACAATAAAATTGTAATTAATGGTAAATAACCGTAGATATATGGATTCTTCATAAAAATTTTTTTCCTCTATTTTTCTTGATAACTTCCTATTTATAATATAACGAAAATTCTTCCACTACCGCAAGCTAAATCCCAATAGTACGTATGCATTCCCAATTAAAGTACGTTATAATTGATTTACTTACCTGCATAAAGGAGGGTTTTTTTGTTACAAGTACTTTATATTTTCATTCCAATGCTTGCTGCAATCTTCGTACCATTTTTATATAAAAGCATAAAAAATATTCATACTGGCTGGTTTGTTCTCGCTGTTCCAGCTACGCTCGTAGTTATTTATGCATCCTATATTGCACAAGTGGCTAAAGGTGGAGTATTTACCGCTAAACTTCCTTGGATTCCATCGCTTGATATTTCCTTCGTCTCCTATTTGGATGGCCTTAGCTTATTATTCTCGCTATTAATTACTGGAATCGGATCTTTAGTTGTCCTCTACTCCATTTTTTATTTAGATAAACATAAAGAAAAATTACATAATTTTTATGTTTACTTACTGTTATTTATGTCTGCAATGCTTGGAGTAGTACAGTCAGATCATTTAATTACACTGTATTTCTTTTGGGAATTAACGTCCATTTCCTCATTCCTGCTCATTGGTTATTGGTATAACCGTGATGCATCACGCCTTGGCGCACTGAAATCAATGATGATAACAGTCGGCGGCGGCTTAATGATGCTAGGCGGATTTGTACTTCTCTATTTAATGGGAGGAACTTATTCCATTCGAGAGCTAATTATTATGGCACCGAATTTAGTTGATCAACCTTTATTTACATGGTCGCTTGTTTTATTACTTCTAGGAGCATTTACAAAATCTGCACAATTCCCATTCTACATTTGGCTACCAGATGCAATGGAAGCACCTACACCAGTCAGTGCATACCTACATTCTGCCACGATGGTCAAAGCAGGTATTTATTTAGTAGCACGCTTTACCCCAATATTTGCAGCCTCTGAGCTCTGGGTATGGCTTGTAACAGGTATAGGTATTTTAACTTTATTCTGGGGTTCCTTCTTTGCAGTCAAGCAAACGGACTTAAAAGGAATTCTAGCCTTCTCGACAGTTAGTCAACTTGGACTTATTATGTCACTACTTGGGGCAAGCGCAGTGGCGTTTCATGCGAATGAATCAGTAGATACTATTAAATTCGCGGCATTTGCTGCTATCTTCCATCTCATTAATCACGCAACATTTAAAGGTAGCCTATTCATGATTGCTGGGATTATCGATCATGAAACAGGATCGCGTGATATTCGAAAATTGGGTGGGTTAATGAGTATTATGCCTATCAGTTTTACAGTTGCGGCGATAGGAAGCTTATCAATGGCTGGTCTTCCACCATTTAATGGCTTCTTAAGTAAAGAAATGTTTTTAACAGCCATGCTCTCCCTTCAAAAGTTTGAGCTCTTTGGCTTTGATACATGGGGAGTGCTCTTCCCAATCATCGCTTGGATTGCTAGTATTTTTACATTTATTTATAGCTTTTATTTTGTTTTCCGAACATTTAATGGCAACTACAAACCAGAGCAATTACCTCATAAACCACATGAGGCACCTATTGGAATGCTAGTTTCTCCAATGCTTTTAGCGGGATTAGTTGTGTTCATATTTTTTATCCCGAATTTTATTGGCGATACATTTGTCAAACCGGCTGTTCTATCGATTCAGCCATTTCTATACGAAACACCACAAGATATTGACATACATGTAGCAGCATGGCATGGGGTCAACCCTGAACTTCTGATGACGATAGGAATTATCATTATTGGAGTACTACTATTTGTTTCACTACCAAAATGGCAAGGAATGTATCAGCGATTCCCAAAGGCTTTCACTTTGAATAATGCCTATGACAAAATTATGCAGGGATTAGATGTTGGCTTAAATCGCCTCTCTCGACTCTATATGACGGGCTCAATGCGTCATTATTTACTCTACATGTTTAGTGGTATTGCTGTTATCGTCATTGGTTCGCTTTTTGTGAAAAATGCCTTTAGTCTTTCATTCCAAGGGACCGCTCCGATAAGACCATATGAAATTATTTTAGTCGTGGTTTTATTAATTGGAACAGCTATCACCATACTAGCTAAATCGCGGTTAACGGCCATTATAGGTCTTGGCTCTGTTGGATATACGGTAGCATTATTCTTTGTTATTTTTAATGCGCCAGATTTAGCCTTAACACAGCTTGTTATTGAGACTATATCTGTCGCCCTCTTTTTATTGGCATTCTACCATTTGCCAAAGCTTGGTAAACGAGAAGAGCGTATGAGATTTCAATTAAATCGAGCTGTTATATCCATTGCAGTAGGTGTCATGGTAACACTTGTCGCACTATCTGCTCATTCGCAAAAACTCATTCCTACTATTTCTAAGTACTATGAGGAAACCGTTTACTCTTTAGCGGGCGGAGGAAATATTGTCAACGTAATTTTAGTAGATTATCGTGGCTTTGATACATTGTTTGAAATTACAGTACTCGCTATTGCTGGAATGGCTATCTTTGCAATGATTAAATTGCGTATGAATAGAAAGGAGAAAACACATGAAAACAAATGATGTGATAATACAATTTACGGCTAAAATTGTATTCTTCATTATTTTCTTCTTCTCCATTCATATTTTTTTAGCAGGTCATTACACGCCGGGTGGTGGCTTTGTTGGAGGGCTTTTAACCTCCAGTGCCATCGTGCTATTAGTATTAGCGTTTGATATCCGTACTGTACGCCATATTTTACCTATTAATTACACGTATTTAACGGCTATTGGTTTATTATTAGCCCTTGCTACTGCGGCATTCCCTATGTTTGTGGGCGAACCTTTTTTTACTCATTTCTTTGATTATTTCGATTTACCGCTTCTAGGCAAACAGTCTTTACACACGGCTATGCTTTTTGATAGCGGTGTCTATCTGGTTGTTGTCGGTGTTACGATGACCATTATTCAAACGATTGGAGAGGATGAATAATGGAAATAATTATGGCCTTTGTCATTGGCTTCCTCTTTATGGCAGCTGTCTATTTAATTTTATCAAAAAGTTTATTACGTATTATTATTGGTACAGGACTTTTAAGTCATGGTGCTCATCTACTTATATTAACGATGGGTGGTCTTGGTGGTGAGGCTCCACCCGTGTTAAACGAAGGAGCCAAAACTTTTGCAGATCCATTACCTCAGGCACTTATCTTAACTGCTATTGTCATTAGCTTTGGTGTCACAGCGTTTTTCCTAGTGCTGGCATATCGTTCCTATCAGGAGCTGCAAACTGATGATATTAGCTTAATGAGAGGAAGTGATGAGGATGAATAACTTCCTACTACTGCCTATCATCATTCCATTTTTCTTCGGTATGATTTTAATGTTTGGGCAAAAAAACTTAATGTATCAACGAACATTTTCATTACTTGGAATCGGGATTTCCTTGATCACTGCCATTTCACTTCTAATGAAAGTGAAACATGATGGTATCCAAAAGGTCACTTTCGGAGATTGGCCAGTTCCTTACGGGATTACAATGGTTTCTGATATGGTATCCGCATTGCTCGTGACAACGACATTGTTAATTGCCTTTTTTGTTGTTTGGTATGGCTTTGGTTCTATTACGAAGGAACGTGAACGATTCTTTTATTACCCTGGAATCATGTTTATTTTAACTGGGGTTAATGGGGCCTTTACTACAGGTGATATTTTTAACTTATTCGTTTTCTTCGAAGTATTATTAATGGCTTCTTATTTACTGATCGTCCTCGGTGGCGAGAAAGGGCAACTGAAAGGATCGATTAAATATATTCTAATTAATGTTATTTCGTCTGCCCTATTTGTCATTACTGTAGCCTTTTTATATTCGGTTGTAGGAACATTGAATATGGCTGATATTGCCGTTAAAATAGCTGAAATCAATCAACCAGGTATCATTACCGTTATAGCTGTACTCTTTTTAATGGTATTTGGATTAAAAGCAGCCATTTTCCCATTGTATTTTTGGCTTCCTACTTCGTATGCAGCGGCTCCTATACCTGTACTAACATTATTCGGTGCACTGCTCACAAAGGTAGGTGTCTATGCGATTACACGTACCTATACATTATTCTTTGTACACGATTTATCCTATACTCATGATCTATTGATGGTACTTGCCATTGCTACAATTGTGGCTGGATGCATCGGGGCACTCGCTTACTTTGATGTCAAACTTATTATTATCTACAATATTGTCATCGCCGTAGGGGTTATTTTATTTGGTGTCTCACAAATGAATGAAGCTTCCTTAAAGGGAGCAATGTTTTATTTAGTACACGATATGCTCATAAAGGCAGCACTCTTTATGTTAATCGGTATGATCATCTACATTACAGGTACATCTGATTTGCGTAAAATGGGTGGTCTGATGAAAAAATACCCGGCACTTGGTTGGTGTTATTTAATTGCAGCATTTGGCTTAGCCGGAATTCCACCGCTTAGCGGATTTGTTGGCAAACTATTGATTGTACAAGGTGGCTTTGAAGCGGGTAATATGTGGAGTAGTATTTTCATATTAGCGTCCTCACTGCTCGTACTACTATCCGTAATTCGTATCTTCATCTACGCCTTTTGGGGCGAGGAAAAAGAAACGAAGGGCATCGTTGACAAATCTATCTACAAAATGCTGTTTATGCCTTCAGCCCTTTTAGTACTTATTTCTGTCGCATATGGTGTTGGTTCCGAATGGATGACGCCATTTATGGACGATGCAGCAAAACTTTTAAATGATCCATCTATCTATATAGATGCTGTGATGAAGGGGGATTAACGCTGTGGCATTTCAAATGATTTTAAACTTTGTACTTGCCTTCGTATGGATGTTCCTATCCTCTAATTACACAGCAACCGGCTTTATTATTGGGTTCATAATGGGCATCATTTTACTCATAATAATGCGAAGATTTTTTAAATCTCGTCTTTATGTCTACCGCCTATGGGCCCTTATAAAATTAACTTTGCTGTTCTTTAAAGAGTTAGTATTAGCGAATGTGCAAGTCCTGAAGGTAGTATTAAAGCCTAAATTGGACATGCAGCCTGCCTTTTTTGCTTATCCTACTGTATTAACGGAGGATTGGGAAATTACATTATTATCCAGTCTTATCACTTTAACGCCAGGAACTGTAGTCGTACATGTATCGGATGATGCTAAAACACTATATGTACATGCTATTGATATTAGTGATGTGGATGAGGCTGTTGCTTCCATTCGAGATTCATTTGAGAAAGCGATTTTGGAGGTGAGTAAATCATGACAACATTTATTATAACGGTTATTGTAGTGATTTGCTTATCGATGATTGCGGTCATTTATCGAATGATCAAAGGACCTTCTGCATCTGACCGTGTAGTCGCTTTAGATTCACTGGGTGTCTCTCTTATTTCCTTAATTGGACTATTTTCGATTTTAGTGGAAACAAGCTTCTTCCTTGAGATTATTTTATTGCTAGCGATTTTATCATTTATCGGTACAGTTGCTTTCTCTAAATTCATAGAGAAAGGAGATATCATTAAACGTGACAATTCTCGCTAATAGTTTAGTTATCTTTTTCATTTCTGTTGGAGTACTTTTTATTGTCGTCACAGCTATTGGGCTTATCCGCCTACCTGATTTATATACACGAGCACATGCTGCCTCAAAAAGTGCTACACTTGGTGTCATGTGTGTTCTAATTGGTGTATTCTTTCATTTTTGGCTAATCGAAGATCATTTTAATCCACGTATATTACTAGGAATACTATTCCTCTTCATCACTGGCCCTGTTGGAGGACATATTATGACTCGCTCCTCTTATATTGCTGGTGTCAAGCCTTGGAAAGGGACAGTACGTGATGAATTAGGTCCGGAAATTGACAGAATGAAAAAAGAACAAGACGCACAATAAGACATATAAAAAATCTGCTCAATCGTTCTGAACGAGCAGATTTTTTTATTGGTTTATTATATATATCCTTTGGAAGTTAAAATACTAGTCAACTGTTTCACACATTCTTCTATCGTATGATGTTCAGAATCTAAAATAATTTCAGGGTTTTCTGGTTCCTCATAAGGGGCGCTAACACCAGTGAAATTAGCAATTTCTGCTTTTCTCGCTTTTTTATATAGACCCTTGGGATCCCGTTTTTCACATATTTCTATTGAACACTTTACAAAAACCTCGATAAATTCACCATCTTCAACAAGCGCACGGACCACTTGACGATCTTCCCGATAAGGAGAAATAAATGCCGTTAATACAATTTGACCACTTTCTATAAAAAGCTTCGAAACTTCCCCTATACGACGAATATTTTCTTTTCGTCCTGCCTCATCAAAACCTAAATCCTTGTTTAGACCGTGACGGACATTATCGCCATCCAACACAAAGGCTTGATTGCCCCTTTCATATAAATGGCGGGCAAACGCATTGGCTATAGATGATTTTCCAGAAGCAGACAAGCCCGTAAACCATAAAATAAAGCTTTGATGTTTATTTTGGGATCGACGCTCCTCTTTTGTAACGGAGGCTTGATGCCAAACAATATTCGAACTCATTTGACTACCTCCTTTTGCATGCCTTTTATTAATACATCTACTACCTCTTTACGGCTAAATGTACTTGGTGGTACTTCCCCATTACGTAGCATCTCTCGTACTTTTGTTCCTGATAAAATAATATGGGCAGAGCTATCGTGTGGACAAGTTTTTGTAGTAGCCATTCCTTCACATTGCTGACAATAAAAACTATGCTCGAACTTTAATGGAACAATCCCTAATTCATCTTCCGTAAACTGTTCAAAGATTTTTTGTGCATCGTACGTGCCATAGTAATCCCCTACACCTGCATGATCTCGACCGACGATAAAATGTGTACAGCCATAATTTTTCCTTACAAGTGCATGGAAAATGGCCTCCCTTGGTCCTGCGTAACGCATAGCAGCCGGAAACACTCCTAATTGCACACGATTTTCAGGATAGTATTTTTTTAATAGAATCTCATAGCTCTCCATACGGATAGCCGCAGACACATCATCCGACTTTGTTTCTCCAACAAGAGGGTTTAAAAATAAACCATCAATCGTTTCAAGTGCTGCCTTTTGGATATATTCATGCGCTCGATGCACCGGGTTACGCGTTTGAAAGCCAACAATGGTTTGCCAACCCTTTGAAGCAAATAGTTGACGGGTTTCCACCGGATCAAATGAATACGTAGGAAACTTTTGTGCCAGACGTTTGATTAAAGTAATTTTTCCTCCGACATATATGGCAGGACGTTCATGTAGCTTGTGGACGCCAGGATGTGCGAGATCCTCAGTACCATATACAAGTAATGCCTCTGTTCGCTTATTCGGCTCAAAAATATCAGCCACCTGAATAACGCCATAAGTTTCACCTTGGTAGACTAATTTTACCTCTTCGCCAGGCTGTAATGTTGCTGCCTTCTCTTTCGTCACAGGGAGGGTAATTGGAATACTCCATACTATACCTGATGCTAATCGACTTTTTTCCACTACTGATTCATAATCTACTTGTGTTAAAAAGCCTTCGATAGGGCTGTAGCCACCTATAGCAATTAACTCTAAATCACTCAAAGAAATGGCATCCAGCTCAATCTCCTTATGAATAGATGTGATTTCCTTTTCGGGATGAAAAGCTTGCACAAGAAACCCTCCATGTGGTTGTAAACTCATATAATCTCCTCCTAATTCTAGTTAAATACTAAGTTTAATAGTTGAAATGTATGAAAGATCAACATCAATGATGTGTTGTAACACTAGTGAAATTAAATACCCTCTCCTGCATCATATATGGATTGCTCTTCTTCTCGCATTGTACGCATTAAACTAATAACTCCAAGCGTTCCAACGATAATGCTGCCATTCAAAATAATCGCATAAAGATCTTTTTCTAAAAACAACTGCACTAAAAAATAAGAAATGGCTAATGAAAAAATTGGCGATACAACCCAAATACGAATAATCTTTTTCACAATATGCTTATGGAGAATTTGTTTTCCGTTCTTCGCCATGCCCATTCCGATAATAGAGGAAGACGTTACTTGCGTTAGGGGCACTGGAAGTCCAAAAATGGAGCTTATACCGACAAGGAGTGCACCCGTACTTGAAATTAAAATACCCTCTGCCTTTTGAAATCGCATAATTTTTTTTCCGTTTGTTTCAAGAACTCGTTTTCCAAGTAGGATGGCTCCTATAGCTACAAATGCACCCCCTAGCATAATGCCGATAGTAACATCCATCATGCCAGCACCTACTAGCGGTCCAACTGCATTCGCAACATTATTCATACCTGCCGAAAATGCTTCAAAAAATCCTGCTAATACGAGTAGGACGGTTAAAATTGGATGATCTTTTAGTAGCCCCCTATGCTGTACTTTATATAACAGCTTGCCACATATAAGGGCTATAACAAAAGCTATAAGTGGGACAATAACCCAAAAGGACATGATGACAAGTAAAGATTGAACGAATAGCACTTTATAAGCCATGCCCACACCAACGACTGCACCGACGGTCACCTCACTCGTAGATAAGGGGATGCCTAGAAGGTTGGCAAAAAATAAACTGCTCGTTGCAGAAATTAAAATAATGATGACAATTTTCACCGTAATATATTCCTGAGGCATAATGCCTGAGCTAATCGTTTTGACTACTTCTCCTCCACCTAAAACCGCCCCACTATAAACGCCTATGGCACATAACAATAATGCTTGCCAAGCCTTTTTAATAGCACCGGCCCCATATGCAACTCCCATTGAAGCCGCTGCTCCACTTGCACCTATATTCATTGCAAAAAATAAACTAATAGCTATGGCGAAATATTCTAGCATGGCATTACTCCTTTATTCATGTAACCCACATTCCGTTTTGCCAGAGCCTTGCCATCTACCAGAACGTAAATCATCCATCGTAAACGCCGGCTTCGTACAATGCTCACAGCCAATACTTGGATAGCCTTGATCGTGCAAGGGATTGTATGGCAAATTATGTTTTGAGACATATCGCCAAACATCCTTCCATGTCCAATGGATAAGTGGGCAAACTTTAATCGACTTAAATTTATCATCACGATTAAGAAAATTTGTCTGTTGACGTGATGGCGATTGTTCACGACGTAAGCCAGATATCCAAGCCTTTGTACCTGAAAGGGCTTCATGTAAAGGCTTAATCTTGCGTATAGCACAGCATTGATTTGGATCTGACTTCCATAGTTCATCACCATATTGGGCCGCTTGTTGTTCAAGTGTAAGTGCAGGCTTTTTCATTACAATGTTTAATAGTGGATATTTTTCCTTTACTCGCTGGATCGTTTCATAGGTCTCTTTAAAATGGACATCTGTATCTAAAAAGACAATGGTTGCATCTGGCTTTACCTTTGAAATGAGATCAATTAAAACTATGCCCTCTATCCCAAAGCTACAGGCATAGACAATTTCATTCCCATACTCTTGATAGCTCCACTGTAAAACCTCTAATGCTCCCTTATACGTTTCATCAACCTGAAAATTAATGTTTGGTTCTTGCCAATTTGCATGTGTTAACATTGAATCCCCCTCATAGCGAAAAAAGGCGTTCTAACAAAAGACACCTAAAAACATGTCTTTGCTAAAACGCCTCTAGTTTGACTAGCCAGCTCATTATTCAACGATTTTTCACTAGTAATTGCTACCTCGTTCTATAATCGTTTTTTCTTATTACCAAATATATACTAAAGTACACCAAGCAGTCAACTAGGTTTTTGAAATATCTTATGCAATAAACCCATTTTTGACACTCTTAGTTGCATAAAATAAATGATAGCTAGGTAAATCACCTTTATTTTCAATATTCTATAATTCCTTGTTGACTAATAGGAAATATATGTTTAATGTATTATCTACAAATACTAAAATGCTGATCAGAGGATCTGAAGGCCATCTACCAATGACGAATTATCGTTATGGGGGATGGCTTTTTGCATTCTTTAGCCAGAAAGGGAGCGAAATGGAATGAAGAAAAGGAAGAATGTCTTTCAATCTTTGGCACTGCTTGCTGTATTAACTTTATCTGTAACAGGATGTAGTAGTGCTAACTCAAATGAAGATACAGGTGGCCAAGAATCAGTAGAGCTATTAAATGTATCCTATGATCCAACACGCGAGCTTTACGATGAGTTCAATCAAGATTTTATAAAAAAATGGAAGGATGAAACAGGGCAGGATGTCACGATTAAACAATCTCATGGAGGCTCAGGAAAACAAGGTAGAGCAGTGATTGATGGCCTCGAGGCAGACGTTGTCACGCTTGCTCTCGCCTATGATATTGATGAAATTGCCCAAACTCGTGAACTGCTAAATAAAGATTGGCAAACAGAATTTGACCATAACTCTACTCCCTATACATCCACTATTGTCTTTTTAGTACGCAAGGGTAACCCGAAAAATATACAAGATTGGGATGATCTCATCAAAAAAGACGTATCCGTCATTACCCCTAACCCTAAAACATCTGGTGGTGCACGGTGGAACTACCTAGCTGCTTGGGGATATGCTGGAAAGTTATATAACAACGATGAAACAAAGATAAAAGAATTTATGAAATCACTATACAGCAATGTTGAAGTACTAGATTCTGGTGCCCGAGGTGCTACCACAACTTTTGTGGAACGAAAAATTGGGGATGTTTTAATTGCATGGGAAAATGAAGCTTACTTATCACTTCATGAATTAGGGAAGGATGAATTCGAGATTATTACTCCATCATTAAGTATTTTAGCGGAGCCACCAGTGGCGGTTGTTGACAAAATCGTCGATAAAAAAGGAACACGTGAAGTGGCAGAGGCATACTTACAGCATTTATATAGCGATACAGGTCAAGAAATTGCTGCCAAAAACTATTACCGACCTCGCAATGAAGCCGTTCTAGCTAAATATAAAGACCAATTCCCTCAGCTTGAGCTTGTTTCTATCGATGATTTTGGTGGCTGGACAAAAGCACAAGCAACTCACTTTAAAGACGGTGGTACCTTTGATGAAATCTACTTGCCACAATAAGGAGTGTTCTGATGAGTAGTGTAACCCTGACGAAAAAATCACGTCGTATTATTCCAGGCTTTTACCTATCTCTTGGATATACGATGTTATATGTTAGTTTACTAGTGTTATTACCACTTTCTATGATCTTTTTCCATACGATGTCCTTAAGCTGGACTGCGTTTTTCGATATTATCACTGATCCTCGTGCTGTTGCTTCCTATAAAGTGAGCTTCAGCACAGCCCTCATTGCAGGTCTATTAAATGTACTTTTCGGTACAATTATCGCTTGGGTTCTGGTTCGCTACCAGTTTCCTTTTAAAAGAATAATTGATGGGTTAGTAGATTTACCCTTTGCTTTACCTACTGCTGTAGCGGGGATTGCTTTAACATCACTCTATGCCCCCAATGGTTGGATTGGCCAATTTTTTGATTTTAAAATTGCCTTTACGCCCCTTGGTATTATAATTGCCTTAACTTTTATTGGTCTCCCTTTCGTTGTCCGGACAGTACAGCCAGTATTGCAAAATATTAGTGCTGAAATCGAGGAGGCTTCAGCTAGCCTTGGAGCCAATCGTTTACAAACCTTTCGTAAAGTGATTTTACCAGAGTTGCTACCAGCCATTTTAACAGGCTTTTCATTAGCCTTTGCCCGTGCTCTTGGAGAGTATGGCTCGGTTGTTTTCATCGCTGGAAATATGCCGATGAAAACCGAAATTACCCCTTTAATTATTATGACTAAACTTGAGCAATACGATTATGCTGGTGCCACTGCAATTGCAGTAGTAATGCTTGTTACTTCATTTATTTTATTATTAACCATTAACGTCATACAATGGCTAGCCAATCGTCGGTTTGTACATTAGGAGGAACTATATGGAACAATCAACATTTATTCAACAGGCTAGTACTGAAAAAAATAAGGTGTCTAAGTCTGCCGCCTTACAGGAGCCTCGTGTTATTCGCTATACGCTTACATTTATTGCATTAGCCTTTTTAGCTTTTTTTATCGTCCTACCATTAGCTTCAATTTTTATTACAGCCTTTCAAAAAGGTGTGGATGTTTACTTGGCAGCTATCACACATCCAGATGCATTAGCTGCTATTAAACTCACTTTAACAGTTGTAGCGATTGCTGTACCTCTAAATGCAATCTTTGGCGTAATGGCTGCATGGACCCTTACAAAATTTAATTTTAAGGGGAAAAATCTTTTACTAACCATTGTTGATTTACCTTTTGCGGTCTCCCCTGTTATCGCAGGTTTGGTATTTATTTTACTATTTGGATCGCAGGGATTATTTGGTGATTGGTTATTCACCAATGATATTAAAATTGTCTTTGCCCTACCTGGCATTGTCCTTGCGACTATATTTGTCACACTGCCCTTTGTTGCTCGTGAGCTAATACCTCTAATGCAAGCACAGGGTACGTCTGAGGAAGAGGCGTCGATTTCGCTTGGTGCAAGTGGCTTTAAGACATTTTGGTATGTCACCTTACCCAATATTAAATGGGGTTTATTTTATGGTCTAATCTTGTGTAATGCACGAGCAATAGGAGAATTTGGTGCAGTTTCAGTTGTATCTGGCCATATACGAGGCATGACGAATACAATGCCCCTTCATATTGAAATTCTTTATAATGAATATCAATTTTCAGCCGCCTTTGCTGTTGCATCCTTAATGAGTGTTATAGCTATCTTTACATTAATTTTAAAAGACATCATTGCATGGAAGTCCAAATCTAGTTAATAGGAGATGATCAGCATGAGTATTCAAATTCAAAATGTCTCGAAAATATACGGATCTTTTCAAGCACTAGAGGATATTTCTATTCATATTCAGTCAGGGGAGCTTGTTGCATTGCTTGGCCCCTCTGGATCAGGAAAAACCTCTCTATTACGTGTCATTGCAGGGCTGGAGACCGCCGATACGGGTGATATTTTTTTTGATGGACATTCCATGACGGATCGGCATCCAAAGGAACGTAATGTAGGCTTTGTGTTTCAGCATTATGCCCTATTTCGTCATATGACAGTCTTTGAAAATGTCGCCTATGGCCTAAAGGTTCGCCCTCGGAAAACTAGACCTACTAAGCAAGAAATACGAGACAAAGTGATGGAATTGCTACAATTAGTTAAACTCGAAAATTTCTCTGACCGCTATCCTACACAGCTTTCAGGTGGTCAAAGACAGCGTGTGGCACTTGCAAGAGCACTTGCAGTAGAGCCGAAAGTTCTTCTGCTAGATGAGCCATTTGGGGCACTTGATGCAAAAGTGCGCAAGGAGTTGCGTCGCTGGCTACGAAAGTTACATGATGAATTTCATATTACAAGTATTTTTGTTACGCATGATCAAGAGGAAGCATTGGATGTGGCAGATCGTATTGTTGTCATGAACAATGGCAAAATCGAGCAAATTGGGAGTCCAGATGAAGTGTATACACATCCCAAAAGTCCATTTGTCTATGATTTTTTAGGGAACGTTAATATTTTTAAAGGACGCTTACATAACGGTAAGCTGATGCATGGAGAAGTTGCACTGGATGTGCCTGATGTACAATCACATACAAAAGATAATGTGATTGGTTATGTTCGCCCCCATGATATACAAATAGAAAAGGTAAGTATTCCAGGTACGGTCCCCGTCAAAATCAATCATATCCATCTGTTGGGGCCTATTGTCCAAATTGAGCTACGCCGAGAAGATTTAGATGAATTTTTAGAGGCAGAATTATCAAAAGAACAGTTCCTTCACCTTCAGCTTGAAGTAGGCGATCATGTATTTGTTAGGCCAAAGCAATTAAAGGTTTTTATCCCCGAAGATTACTCCATTTAAAAAACCATGTAGCAAAGCAATTTGCTACATGGTTTTTTATTTATTATATGTGAAATTCTTTACCATCGTATACAGCCGTCACATATCCAGCACGAATGACAAAATCACCAAAATGTTCACCGTCTAAACGTTCCTTCGCATAATGTACAAGAATTGGTCGTAGCTCCGCCAGTATCTCTTCCTCACCTATATTTTCACGATAGATTTTATTCAATCGATTACCAGTAAAACTTGCCCCAAGATATAAATTGTATTTTCCAGGACCTTTACCGATAAAGCCTATTTCAGCCATCGCTGCACGGGAGCAACCATTTGGACAGCCTGACATCCGAATAACAATCTCTGTATCATTTAATCCTGTTTCATCAATGATTGTTTCTATTTTTGTAATAAGAGATGGCAAATAACGTTCCGCCTCCGCCATGGCTAAACCACAGGTTGGTAAGGAGACGCAGGCAATGGAATTACGGCGTAATGCGGAATAATGCGCACCATCCGTCAGCTTATATTGCTCTATAATAGCATCAATCTTTTTCTTTTTCTGTGGTGTTACATTACTAATCATTAAATTTTGGTTAGGAGTTAAACGGAAATCGCCTGTATGCACCTTAGCTATTTCACGTAACCCTGTTAACAGCTCATAATCTTGAAAATCTTTAATGCGGCCGTTTTGAATAAATAGCGTATAATGCCAATTACCCTCTGCCCCTTTAATCCAACCGAACTCATCTCCTGTACGTTCAAATGTATAAGGACGCGCTTCTTGAATACTCCAACCCAAACGTCGCGTTAATTCTTCGTTAAACCATTCTAGTCCTCTTGCATCAATCGTATATTTGAAACGTGCATTTTTACGAACTGAGCGATTCCCATAATCCCGCTGAATTGTTATAATCTTTTCTGCTGTTTCCAGTAGTTTATCCGGAGTAATAAAGCCAATTTCACGCGCAAGCTGTGGATAGGTAGCATGATCACCATGCGTCATCCCCATTCCTCCTCCAACAGCTACATTAAAGCCAATCAGCTTTTGATCTTCTACTATCGCGATTAGTCCGATATCTTGTGAAAACACATCGACGTCATTACTTGGCGGAATCGCAATGCCAATTTTAAATTTACGCGGCAAATATTGTTCTCCATAAATCGGTTCAATTTCTTCATCCTGACTGTCTACTACCTTTTCTCCATCTAACCATAATTCATGGTATGCACGTGTACGAGGTAGTAAATGCTCACTTAGTTTAGCAGACCAATTATAAACTTCTCCATGTAATGCTGATTGATTTGGGTTTACATTACACATAACATTACGGTTTACATCCCCACAGGCGGCAAGAGAGTCCAATAACACGTCATTAATTTCTTGCATATATTTTTTGACATTCCATTTTAAAATACCGTGCACTTGAAACGCTTGACGTGTAGTTAGTTTTAAGGAGCCATTGCCATACTTTCTAGCCATTTCATCCATTACAAGCCATTGTGCTGGCGTAGCCGCTCCTCCAGGAGTTCGTACGCGTACCATGAATTGATAGGCAGGCTCTAGTTTTTGTCGTTGTCTTTCATTGCGAAGGTCTCGGTCATCCTGTAGGTAACTACCATGGAATTTCATTAAACGATTGTCATCCTCAGGAATACCAGAACTTAATGGGTCATTCATAGTCCGTTCGAGTGTCCCACGAAGATAATTACTTTCCGTCTTAATACGCTCTACATCACTTGGTTTCCCTGACTGTGGAGGCAAAACAATTTTCTCTGTCATTCTTTATCGCTCCTTTAATCCATTACACCTCTCCAGAGGCTTTGCTTGCTAGCAAATAGTCATCTTCCTACGAGGAAGAGTTTTTTCTTAATATACATCCCGCTGGTATCGTTTTTGTTGCTTTAGTTCTTGCACAAAGGCTTTTGCTTGCTCAGACGTTTTCTGCCCCTGCTGCTCTATAATACGGTGAATGGTTGCATCCACATCAGCTGCCATTGATTTCTCATCACCACATACATAAATGACAGCACCTTGCTCAAGCCATTCATAAAAATTAGCTGCATTCTCTTCCAATTTGTGTTGAACATAGACTTTTTTATCGGTATCACGTGAAAAGGCTATGTGCATTTGGCTTAATGTGCCAGAAGCTAGCCACCGTTGCCAATCTGTTTGATAGAGGAAGTCAGTAACAAAATGCTGATCGCCAAAAATGAGCCAAGCTTTCCCCTCTACCCCTAACTCTTCTCTTTCCTCTAGGAAAGCTCGATAAGGTGCTATACCTGTGCCCGCGCCAATCATAATTATGGGTGTTTCCTTCTGCTCAGGTAATCTGAAATTTGGATTTTTATGAACATAGATGGGTAATGTAGCGCCAATTTGAAGTTCTGCCACACTACCTGAACATACTCCCAGACGTTGTCGACCGTTCGTCTCATAGCTTACCTTGCTAATCGTTAAATGCACCTCATCATGATTCGCCAATTGGCTACTTGCAATGGAGTACAGTCGTGATGGAATTTTTCGCAAAATGTCCACGAATTGTTGCGCACTCCAAGTGAAAGGAGCAAAATCCTCTACTACATCAAGTAAATCCCTTCCCTTGGCATACTCCTTCCATGCATTAGGTTCTTCTAATAACGATGAAAACTCATGATGTTCTGTGTAAGCTTTAATTTTTTCAAGAACTGGCTTAGATAACACTGTAATTTCCAATTTTTTTTGTAAGGCATTCTTTAAGGATACTGTTTCATCCAACACAGTCACCTCAGTAGCTGGATCAAATTGTAGTACTCCCAGTAATGCATCGACTAATGGCTCACTGTTTTCCGGTTGAATCCCAATACTGTCTCCTGGCTCAAATTGAAAATTAGCACCTTCAATGGATAACTCTAGATGACGTGTCTCTTTCTTGGAGCCGCGACCATTTAGATTAATATTTTCTAACACTTCAGCGTAGAATGGATTTTTTCTTGAATATGTAGTAGCTCCTTGTATTTCATCGCTTTGTGTTGAAGTAACCGATATTGTAGTAGCTTGTTTGAGAAATTCTTGTTGAACAGCTGAGAACCATTGAGCAGCAGCGTCATCATAATCCACATCACAATCAGTACGAGGAACAATTCTTGTTGCACCTAGTTTGGCAAATTGCTCATCCAAGTCTTTACCTGTTTTACAGAAAAATTCATAGGAGCTATCCCCTAATGCAAGTACCGAATATTGAAGATGCTCCAGTTTTGGTGCTCGTTTACTATGCAAAAATTCATAGAACTGGATCGCCTGATCAGGTGGATCACCCTCACCATGTGTACTCACAATAAGTAATAGATTGGAGATTTTCTTTAAGTTACTTGCTTTAAATTTCCCTAATGATGAGACAGTAACATCTACGTTTTGAGCCTTTAATAGAGAGGCATATTTTTCAGCTAGCCCTTGACTATTACCTGTTTGGGAACCATATAAAATCGTTATGGTTTTCGTAATAGGGTCTGCTACTGGGAGCGTCTCAACTACGGCCTCCTGAGTAGCTTGTGGTGCACTTAAATAACCGTTTAACCAAATTTTTTGCTCCAATGTTAATTGAGGTAAAAGTTCGTTTAATAATTTTACCTGCTCTTCCTTAAATGGACTGTTTATAACTTGCAGTTTCAATCTTTGCCACCTCGCGAATCGTCATCATTTCATCCTCTAAAAAGAATTATCGAAGTCTTATTTTTTCTTTCTTTTCGATTTGAACCACATAAGAGTTTTGAACAATCAATGTAATCGAACCATGGTTCACAGTATTTAGCATTTGGCGGACATTATCTAATGCTAGATTTACATTTTCAAGCCTTTTATCTGCCATTATGAAACACCTTCCTCTTTGAAATGTAGTAATTCATCAATACGTTCCACTAACACTTTTTTTACATTGACGTCATAACCTAAGCTTTCACATAACATCATGTTGTTGTTGGATAGTCCTTGTAATCGCTTTGTAATGCTTTGCCGTAAAATACCTGTAAATAAGAGATACGGCACAATAAAAACTTGATGCTGCCTCTCTTTTTCTTGCTGGAGCCAGTCATCAAAACTCGGACCCATCCCATATAAGAAGCAAGTATCTACTGTTTGATAGTTGTATTTCATTCGCAATCTTGTTGCAATTTCAGCTAAATCTCTCTTTACGGTTGGATCACTACTGCCACGTCCTATTAGTAAAACACTTGCTTCGCAGTTAGGCTGCTGCTTTTCTACAATCCTAGCCTGCAACGTGTCAATGATTCGTTCATGAATGCCTAATGGTTCACCATAGGAAAATTGGATATGCGGATAGAGCTTTTGAGCTTCGGCAATTTCTCTTGGAATATCTTGCTTCGCATGCTGTGCAGCTAGCAATAGAATGGGCATAACAGCAATCATAGTTGCCCCTTGTCTAACACAGTTGGCAATCCCCTCTGCAATGGTGGGTGTTGCAAGCTCCAAAAAGCATATTTCCTGAATAGATACATGAACCTCTTGTTGAACGCCTTTTAGAAAAGCTATAGCTTGATCTGTTCCTGCCTTAACACGACTACCATGAGCAATATATAAAATAGCCTGCATAACGTCACTTCCTTACCCCGTAACTTGGATTGGTTGTGGACTGTTATGCTCGAACCATTGTATCGTTTCTCTTAATGCCACAACCTCTCCAACTAAAATGATACTCGGGTTCTGAATATTTTCTGTTTGAACGATTTCTTCAATTGTTGCTAAAGTGCCAGTAACCGTTTTTTGCTTAGCAGCAAAAGTTCCCCAATGAATAACGGCTACAGGTGTTTCTTCCTCACGTCCATATTTAAGAAGTTGCTGTCGGATGTACGGCAGATTACCTACTCCCATATAAATAGCAATCGTATCGATTCCTTTCGCAAGACTTTCCCAACGTATTGCATCATCTTTTCCTTCCTGCATATGTCCCGTAACCATGGCAAAACTTGAGCTTAGATTCCGATGTGTCACAGGAATTCCTGCATAAGCTGGGGCTGCTATACCTGAAGTAATCCCCGGTACAATTTCAAATGGAATATGATGTTTGGCTAGCACTTCAGCCTCCTCTGCCCCTCTTCCGAAGACAAATGGGTCACCTCCCTTTAATCTTGTAACGATTAACCCTCGCTGTGCATAACTGACAAGCGTTTGGTTAATATGCTCCTGAATCATGGCATGTTGTTGTGGCAGTTTTCCGCAAAATATTAATTGAGCGTCTTGTCGAGCATAGTTTAATAGCTCTTTATTTATGAGTCTGTCATATAAAATGACATCTGCACATTCAATACAACGTAAACCTTTGACCGTAATAAGATCCACATCCCCAGGACCAGCACCAACGATATATACTTTCCCCATTCCATTTCACTCCTTCTATCCGTTGCGCCTTCGCGTCATGGTGTCCAGTTTTTAGTTGACGGAGTCGCAACCGTCACGCCCTTTGACATCCGTAAGCGATTGTGTCTCCAATGGTGGCGTTTGAACAAATTTTTGATTCTCCCTATAGAGGAAAAAGATTGCTGTCATCAAGGTAAAGAAAAAAGGCTAATATTATCCCTAGGCACAAAAATGCCTATGAACAATAAAAGCCTCTAGTTTGCTAGTCAGCTACTTATTTAATTCTTAGTAATATAATAAGAATAATAAATAATTTAGTATATTCTGTCAACACAAAATTTGATACTTCCTCAACACAACAAAAAACCAGTTGCCGTTTTAGGCAACTGGATTATTTATTTTATGTTCTTACCAGCGTCTACGATACCGTGGTCCTGGTCGGAAAAATGGACCAGGCGGATATGGCCGATAGTTTGGATAATATGGATTGTAAGGATATTGATTAAATTGAGACCCTAGGAAACTTCCTAAAAAGCCACCGAAAAACGGTGCACCGAATGGCCAAATACCTCCTCCAAATCCTCCTCCTGGGTAACCTCCGAAATTACGCATATGCTACCTCCCTTTTTATTCTATCGTATGAAGGAAGATGCATCTATCATATGTACATTGCCTAATCTATCGGGATAAGTGCTGAAAATGCAAAAAAATCAGCGGAAAGACAATCCCGCTGATCAAAATGCTCTATTATTTTTCTTCTCCTAAACGTTGGACAAAATTAGCAAGTGTACGTACCATCACACCTGTACCACCTTTAGGACCTAGATCATGGACAGCTACTGCATCGGATGTTCCGGCAATATCAAGGTGAATCCAAGGTGTTTCACCGACAAATTCTCCGACAAAGCCCCCACCAAAAATCATATGTCCATCACGACCAGGTGAGTTGTTTAAATCTGCTACATCAGATTTACGAATTCTCTTTTTATCATTCTCTGTCAAAGGCATACGCCAAACAAATTCATCCGTTTCCTCTGCTGCTTCCATAAATGCTGCAAAAAATTCATCATCATTAGTAAGAGCACCTGTTTTATCCATACCTAGCGCAGTAATGACGCCTCCTGTTAAAGTAGCGACATCAATTAGCGATGCAGCCCCCTGCTGCTTCGCATATGTAGTTGCATCTGCCAGAACTAAACGTCCTTCTGCATCCGTATTTAATACTTCGACTGTTTTGCCACTATACGTTGTAATGACATCATCTGGTTTAAATGCTGTGTCAGATACCATATTATCAGTAGATCCGATAACCGCCACTACATTTTTATTTGGACGTAATTCACCGATAATTTTCATGGCACCAAGCACTGCTGCTGCACCGCCCATATCGCCTTTCATCCCAACCATCGAGTCTTTTGGTTTTAAGGAATAGCCACCTGTATCATATGTTACACCTTTACCAACGAGACCAATTGGATTTTCAAAATCATCAGACGCTTTATATTTTAATGTGATTAATCGAGGTTCTTCGTAAGAGCCTTGGTTGACACTTAAAATGCCGCCCATCCCCAATTCTTCTAATTGCGCTTTACCTAGAATCTCTACTTCAAAGTCATATTCACTTGCCAAAGATTCCGCATAGTTTGCTAAATCAGTAGCCGTTAGTAAATTCGGTGGTAAATTAATTAGGCTACGTGCCTCATTCACTGCATCCGCATAAATGACGCCGACCTCAAAGCCTGCTACAACTTCGTCTAAATCCTCTGCTGTCGTTACTAGATGAACAGCATCAATACGTTTATCCACTTCGTTTGAAGTTGTTTTGTAATGAGGAATAGAATAATAGCCTAGACCAGTTCCTTCACCTGCTAAGAAGGCTACATCAGTCACTGAGATTGTTTCTGTTGTAAATGATTCAAGCCAGATGGAATACTCTTTTACTTTTAAGGCTCTTAGCTCTTTCCCAACTAAACCAAAGGCTGCTCGAATATCCCCTTCTGTTAGGTTTTTACGCTCATCTAGCCCTACAAATAAAATACGTTTTAAATTGGCATGATCCTTCACAAATGGCAGCTTCGTTAGCTTCTTAAGCTCAGTTGAAACGTCTCCCGCGCTAACCCACATATCAAGTGATTCACCATAAAAAGATGAAAAGCTTGCCCAATCCTGCATTTGCTCACGGTGTTTAGTGACACCCACCACTAATAATTCAGTAGAAATTGTTTCAAATGTCTTTGCTTCTTTTACAATATTCATGTAAATTCCTCCATTCCATCTACTATTATAACGAAGTTTCTGAAAAGCGCGTAATATTTGCCTATATCTTCTTTTAGAAAATAATGAATGTTATAATAAAAGCAATTATTTGCGAAGGTTGTGATGAATTTGAGTTTACTTCAAAATACCCCCTTACTGATTGCCCTCTTTTCGGTTATCTTTGCTCAGTTTGTCAAGATTCCCATCCATTTTCTAATGACCAGACAGGTGAAATGGAGCCTCTTTACTTCTACAGGCGGAATGCCTAGCTCTCACTCCGCTTCTGTTACTGGACTGGCAACCTCTATTGCTTATGAGACGGGTTTAGCATCCCCTATTTTTGCCGTAGCCGCAATGTTTTCCATTATTGTTATGTACGACGCAAGCGGTGTACGTTACCAAGCAGGGCAACATGCTGCGATTTTAAATCAATTGCGTAAGGATTTCCAAACACTGCTTCATGATTTAAAAAAATGGCCTCAGATGGATGGGCAAGAGAAAATGGAGGAATTAAAAACGTTATTAGGACACAAACGAAGTGAAGTATTTTTTGGGGCGCTCACAGGTATTTTTATCGCCATCATAACCTACGAATTTTTCATATGATAGCTAAGACACATCCTTTTATGATGGAGGATGTGTTTTTTATCGAATAAAAAAAGTACTCTTCTTTCATTCAATAGAAAGAAGAGTACTAAGTAAATTAGAACATGCGATATCCACTTTTTCGTAAATAAATCATCACAATGCCTGCCACGATGGAGCCTGCAAAGCCGCCTGATAAAATAGCAATATCTACAAACTGAAGGGCTTGTAATTTATCGATTAACGCTGGAAATGCAGAACCTGGCTTGAAAATATAATCTAAGAAGCTTACTTCATCCACGATAAAGATCACAACAATTGGATATACAATCGCCATTAACCACGTCATACGTAACAGCATGTTTAATAAGAATCCGATACCAAAGAACATGACGAAAAATAACAAAATAGAAATGATTAACTGTACTAATGAAACTGGACCATCCATGTATGTATAACCTCCGTTTTCCTCTCATTAGTTTACATGATTACGACAACGCTTTCAATGAACATATCCTTGTTTTCGCTTGTTCGACATATTTAGGAAATCATTTACGTTGATTGTGATGGACCATGGATATTTTATCCTAGAAAATACAAAAAAACTATTGAAGGTCATTTCTTATCTCCAATAGTTTCTTCTATTAATTATGAAGTTGATTGAGTTAATACAAACTTTGGAGATTTCCATAGCTGTGCCCATTTCTTAAACGCTGAAATAACGATGAGTAGCCCTAGCATCAGCATGATAACGGATAAGATGCCGTTTAACATATTAAAGCCGGAAGCTGCTGGATTCCAATAAACATTTTTAATCATCCAATAGCCAGCCACATTCACGGTGATGTATAAATAAGTTAATGGGATAAAACAAGTTAGTGCATAGATTCGTTTATCTGCCACCTTCAGTACCATCGTCACTCCACATACTAAACCAATTGCCGCCATTAGCTGATTAGATACACCGAATAATACCCAAATGGAGCTAATATCCCCTGAATACAATAAATACCCCCACATAAAGCAAGCAAGTGCACTAGCGAAAATGGTTCCTGGTATCCAATTAGTACGCTTTAATGGCTTATAAACATTGCCCCCAAAGTCTTGAATTAAATAGCGTGCCACTCGTGTTCCAGCGTCTATCGCAGTTAGAATAAAGACAGCCTCAAACATAATGACAAATTGATAGAAATAGGAAGATAACTCCGCAAACCAAGGAATACCTGTAAAAATATCCGTCATTCCGACAGCTAATGTCACGGCTCCTCCTGTTCGTCCCTCTAAGTCCATTCCAATACTTTGAGATAATGCTTGTAAATGAACAGGCTCCATTCCTAATGTAGCAAAAACTGCTGGCGCTGAGTTAATGGCAAAATAGTCTGCTGGATGCAGGGCTGTAGCTGCAATTAACGCCATCACACCTACTAACGACTCCACTAACATTGCTCCAAAGCCAACGATTCGAATATCTTCCCAACGATCAATCATTTTAGGTGTAGTACCTGAGCCTACAAAGGCATGGAAGCCGGAAATAGCTCCACAGGCAATCGTAATGGATACAAATGGCCACACAGGACCTGCAATTACCGGACCTCCACCATGAATAAACTCTGTAAATGGCGGGAACTGAATAGCTGGGTTAACGAAAAAGACACCGATAATTAAAGCGATGAATACTCCTATTTTCATGAAACTACTTAAATAATCACGTGGAGCTAATAATAGCCATACAGGTAATGCCGCTGCAAAAAATGCATAGATCGGTAAAATAATTGCTAATGTATCACGGTCAAATGTTAAAAAATCACCAAATGCAGTTCCTTGAATAAGCGGCCCAATAAATACGCCTATCATTAATAAAACAAACCCAACCGCAGACGTAACAAGTAAATTGCCTGTTTTACGATAAGCAATACCCACAAGCATAGCAATTGGAATGGTGATCCCTACTGCAAACGTCCCCCATGGATTGCGTTCTAAAGCTCCTAAAACTACCATAGAAAGACCTGCCATTGTAATTGTAATAATAAACAGCATAGCAAGGCCTGTACAGAAGCCAGCAATCGGACCGAGCTCTTCCTTCATCACTTCGGATAAAGACTTACCACCATGGCGCATAGAAGCAAATAACACGACTGCATCATGGACAGCTCCCCCAATGACAGCCCCTATTAATAACCATAGAAGGCCAGGTAAATAACCAAACTGTGCAGCTAAAATCGGTCCTACTAATGGCCCCGCAGCAGCGATGGCTGCAAAGTGATGCCCAAAGGTTACCCATTTATTCGTCGGAACATAGTCTTTACCATCTTCCAAAGCGTGGGCGGGCGTGGGCGTATCATCCTTTATTTTCAGTACCTTTTTTGTGAAAAATATGCCATACAAACGATAGCTAATCACTAAAATACAAATAGAGCCTATCACAATTGTAATCGCATTCATGCAAACACCCCTTTTACTTTTTCCACATCATAGCAAAGGAATGTCAACGATATTCATAAAATTAACTGAAATGTCAGAATCAAAAGTTGAAACGTAGGTTTCTACCGCTGAAATGCAACTACCTCGAAAGGTCAAAAATTTTCCGCACATCCTTCATATAGAGCCTACTGACAGGAATGGAATGTCTGTTATGCAAAATTAAATTATATTTAGAACTACTCCAAGGCTCTAGCTCCACAATATGCTCTAAATTTACGATAAACGCACGATGGACACGCACAAATCCCTTTAATGTCAGCTTTTTTTCTAATGCTGCCAATGACTCCGAAGCAAAAAACCTCCCTTGCTCTGTGACAACCACTGTTTTACTGTCCTCCGATGTACAATATAAAATATCCTGTATTTTCATTAATAAAATTCGATCGTTGACATAAACCGTTAATTTATCAAGCTTGTCCAGCTGTGAAATCTTTATTTCTTCCATCGTTTTCGCCTGTGTGGCTCTTTTTTTAGCTACTAACTTTTCTACAGCAGCTTGTACTCGTTGTGCTTCAAAAGGTTTCAGAATATAATCAAAGGCATTCACCTCGAATGCCTGTAATGCGTATTCATCAAAGGCAGTAGCAAAGATAATTTCGGGTCTTTGTGTATGCAACAGTAATTGTTTAGCTAAATCAAGTCCATTATTCATGCCTAACTCAATATCTAAAAATACACAATCAACCTGTTCATACTGTGTCGTGTTGTAAAAATCCTCAAGACTTTCAGACTCACCACAAACATTTACTAACGCTGTTTGCTCTAATAAATAGCGCAATTCAGCGCGTGCCAACGGTTCATCATCCACAATATATACATTCAATCTCTTCTACTCCCATCTAGTCGCCTTTAACGGCAGTTGAATCATTATTTTTGTTCCTACATCCAATGTACTCACTATATGAAAATCAGCGTCTGAGCCATAAATTTCATGAATACGCTGATAAATATTCCACAACGCCGTTCCAGTCCCTTGCTCCGATTGCATAATCCGTTTACCGAGCTGCTTTACCTGCTCTTTTCTCATGCCACAGCCGTTATCTTCGGTTAGCAAAACTAGCTTATCGTTCACTCGTTGTACTTTGACAAAAATCTTGCCTTCCTTACGATGTTTAAATGCATGATAAATAGCATTTTCAACAAGAGGCTGCAATGTAAATGGTGGAATCTGCACATCGAAAAGTGATTCATCCATAATAAACTCTACTTCGTAACGATTGGGAAATCTTGTCTGCTCAATGGATAAATAAGCCTCAACATGGTCAATTTCATTTTTCAATGGAATAAGCATTTGCCTTGCACCTTGTAAATTGCTTCTAAAAAATGTACTAAGCTTGATCAATAATGCTCTTGCCTCATCTGCATCTGTACGGATTAAGCTTGATATCGTATTAAGGCTATTGAAGAAGAAATGAGGATGAACCTGTGCCTGTAATGCTTTTATTTCAGCATCCTTTAATAACTTTCTCTGTTGTTCAATTTCAGCATATTCCAGCTGTGAAGAGAAAAGTCTACTTAAGCCCTCCGCAAGCTCCTTCTTCACCCCTGTTAATGAATCTGCCTTCGTGAAATACAGCTTTAGGCTCCCAACCGTGCGATGCTGTACCATTAAAGGCAATACAATGGCAGCGCTTAAAGGACAATCATCATGTGGACATTGAATTTCCTTCGCCGAAGTAGCCATTAATATTTTCCCTTCCTCTAGTACTCGTTTCGTCAAAGCCGTCATAATTTCCCGATGAATTAAATGATGGTCTTCCCCAACGCCAACATGGGCTAATACACCGTTTTTATCCGTAATGGCGACCGCCTCTACACTAATTTCTCTTTTAATAATTTCTGCCACCGTCTGACAGGATTCCTCATTCAAGCCTTTTCGGAAATGCTCAATCGTTTGTTGAGCAATTGAAAATGCTTGATGTGTTTGCAATGCCTTTGTTCGTTCTTCTTCATCAATAAAAGTCTTTATAATCATAAAAAATAAAAAGATTCCAAAGGCATTCATCAAAATCATTGGCATAGCAATTAATGTTACTAACTGCAAAGCTTGCTCGAATGGCTTCGCAACTACTAAAATCACCAACATCTGTATCGTCTCTGCACAAATTCCAATGATAACAGCTTTCTTATAGGAAAAAGTTTGACGTATTTTGAAACGATTACTTAATCCACCGGTCATAAAGCCTGCTAAAATCGTCGAAATGCCACAGGCGATCGCTGTAAAGCCCCCTAGTGTCATACGGTGAATCCCTGCTATAATCCCTACACATACACCAACAAGTGGTCCACCGAAAATGCCTGCTATGGCTACACCAATTAATCTTGTATTGGCAATAGCCTCCTCAGCATTAATCGTACTATGTATCATCTGATTTAATGGGTGTATCGTACCGCTTTCAATTTTAATCCCTGTATAGCTACTAATGATACATAAGCTACTAAAGATAATGATGAGCCATATTTTCTCCTTCGTTCCTTGCTCCTGAAACAGCTTCTCTCGAAACAGTCTCCACCTTGACATTAAAAAGGCAAACACAATGATCAGCCCAACGCGCTCTAACATAAATAAAAATAGCTCCATCATAGGTCCCCCTCCCGAAGTCATATCATTTTTTAAAGAACAGTCGATACGAGGTATACCCAAATATATCGCCAGGATTAATCCCCTCTATTGCATCTAGCTGATGTTTTTCGAATTGATTGGATGCCATTTCTTTTAACATAACGGAGGTTGTTTCATCTTGTGCGAGCTCCTGTGGATACAACCATTTGGCCTCCAGTATTTCTTTTTCCTGAATGCATACCTGCTGCTGTTCATCTAGCATACGACAATAAAAAATCGCCATATTATCACTGATATCGTCACGGATAACGCCTGTACGAAATCCTATTAAGCCCGATACACTGCAATCTATTCCTGTTTCTTCTTTTATTTCACGGATGACCGCCTCATCCACGGTTTCACCTGCGTTAACAAATCCCGCCGGCAATGACCAACGTCCTTTCAATCCGCTATACGCTTTTTTCACAACTAGCCATTGTCCAAGCTCATTCACTGTAACACCCGATACGCCCAGCCATATTTTCCCTCGATCTTTTCTCATAACCTTCACCTCTATATTTCTATTATACCTGCTTGCTTTCAGTGGAATGAAGCTTTTATTCAGAATTTTAAGACCAATCTTGTTAATTCAATAAAATGCATAGACAATCCTTATTTGTAAATATGTTACACTTAGTGCACCCCATCATTTTAAAAAGAAAGGAGATTTTATGTTACATGCACTATCAGTACGAGCAAAGTACTTTATAGCAGCCCTTATATTAGCGATACTCACGCCTTTTTTAGCCTTTTTTACGCCACTAACCATATCTCAGACATTCTATACTGATAGACAGGATGTCATCCTGATGACACCACCTAGCAACTTTATTATGCTATTAATAGCCTTAGGCTTGATCTTCGTAGTTTTCATTGTACTCGGATTAAAAAGGAATCCAAGCATCTACATACTTGCATGCGTCATCATCTTAAGTAGTATCGTATTAGGTTATTATTCTTTATTAAGCTATAGCGCCATACAAAAGGATCAAATCGTTTTTCAACAGTATCACCATCAAACTATTTATAATTGGCAAGATTTAAATGAGATTATCTATGAATACGAAATAGGTACGTTTGGAACCTATTATTTTCAAACTAAAAGCAATGAACAATTTATCATTGAGGAAAATGGACAATTTGGTCTTGATGAAAAGAGAGCTATCTATAAGCTAGCAGTTTTAAACGGCGTAAAGTTTATGGAGCGTGAAAAGTCTGATTAACTCCATGCTAAAAGGCTTCTTTCATCACCAGCGAAAGAAGCACTTTTCTTATTTTCACTTTGTTTCAATAATCCAGCAATCGTCAGAGAAGGTATTGGTTTTTCATAAAATAAAAGCCATCCCCCCAACCACATTGTTGAATACAGAAAGGGAGAGTAAAATGATCATTAAAATGACTCCGTCTACTATGAAGGATTTTAATAAATCAAACGACGGTTTTATAGTCTCGGGAAAAATTATACCGACATTCAAAGATAAAGTTTGGACATTTACAGAGGAAATCTGTTCTGAGCCTTACTTCAAAAAATATGAAGAGGATGAAATTGATCTTAGCTACATAGATGATATCGAGAAAGCTGTATTTTTTTATTATATTGACAACAGCTGTGTAGGGCAGATTAAGATGTGCTCTAACTGGAACGGATATGCGCTTATTGAAGACATCGCTGTCGCAAAAGATTATAGAAAAAATGGCGTTGGCACTGCCTTACTAAATAAAGCCATTGAGTGGGCCAAAGAAAGGAACTGCTGTGGTCTCATGCTTGAAACACAAGATATCAATGTTTCAGCTTGTCATTTTTATGCTAAAAATCAATTTGTAATAGGTGCAGTGGATACGATGCTATATTCAAACTTCCCAACAGCAAATGAACTAGCAATTTTTTGGTATTATAAATTTTAATTATTAAAGTGCCTTGTTTAATGATCTAAACAAGGCTTTCCTTTTAGACTTCAAAACACAGTAAAAGCCTCTTTAATTTGTTGTTTTCAAAACATACAAATCAAAAAGGCTTGTATTCACAACCTAATCCAGATTGTGTTTACCTATTATCAGGATTGTCTTCTACATTTATATCACGTTTAATTATTCACAAATCTCAGGTGTACCTTCACGCTTTGCTGTTTTGAAAGATGTACCGCAGCCACATGATGCAATGGCATTTGGATTATCGATTGTGAAGCCACCGCCCATTAGCGATTGTTTATAGTCAATTTTTGTTCCCATCAAAATCGGCGCATCTTCACGGGAAACAAGAATTGTTAAACCATGTTGTACATCTACAAAATCTTCCTCTTTTTTCTCTTGATCAAAATGCATACCATAGGATAGCCCACTACAGCCGCCACCGTTTACTACTACACGTAAAAAAGAACCTTGCTCTTCATTATGCTCCATCATTTCATTAATATGAAAACCGGCAGCCTGTGTAATTTCAATAACTTGCTTTGTACTTGTCATCCCCATCACCTTCCTTCTTACCTAATATCATATCAATTTTGACCATTGTATGACAAACATTCAGCTTCAAGGTAAATTTTAGTGAGAGTTCTCATATTTTTCACATGTTTAGGAATTTTTATTCATGTTTCTACTAGCACCATTGGTATAATAGTTACAACGACTTCTATGTAGGGGGTAATATATATGGATATTTCACCGTATTATGAAAAACAAATTCAATGTTTGAATTGTAAAAAGGATTTTCCAACGTTAAAAGTTCGTTCCAAATTTATTAAAGTAGAGCATACCGAAACTGATTTCCACCCTATTTATACGGATGATGTGAATGCGCTTTATTACAATGTCTTCGTTTGCGAGCATTGTGGGTTTTCATTTACAGAGGACTTTACAAAATATTTTGCACCAGGTATTCAAGATGAGATTCATACACAAATTACAAAAAAATGGGTGCATCATGATTTTAAGGGAGAACGTACTGTTTTTCAGGCGATACAAGCGTATAAATTGGCTTTCCTCTGCGGCACGATAAAAAAAGAAAAACATGTCGCTATTGCTGGTTTAGCCTTGCGTCTTGCTTGGCTCTACCGTTCGCTCAAAAATAGTGGGCAAGAGGAGCGCTTTATGAAACTCGCGCGTGATCATTATATGGAATCCTATTCAACAGAAGATTACAGTTCTACACAAATGTCTGCTGTACGTATTATGTATATGATTGCCGAATTATCAAGAAGAATCGGAGACATCGAAAATGCGACACGCTTCTTCTCTAGAGTAATTGAAAAACAAAGCAGCGGTGGCGAGGCAAAAATTGTGGATATGGCAAAAGAGCAATGGGCTGTCATCCGCGAAGAAAAAGAGCATGCGCGCCACCTATAAATAAAAAAAGTTCTAGTCTGAGATTCAGCTAGAACTTTTTAAATGTCTTAGAATACTTGCTCTACTTCCACAATTCCTGGTACTTCTTCTAATAATGCGCGTTCGATACCAGCTTTCAAGGTAATAGTAGAACTTGGGCAACTGCCACAAGCACCTAATAAACGTAATTTTACAACGCCATCCTCAACATCTACTAATTCACAGTCTCCACCGTCACGTAGTAAGAACGGACGTAATTTATCTAATACCTCTTGAACTTGGTCGTTAATTGTTGCTTCAGCCATTTTATCTCGACTCCTTTCCTTATAATGATTATAATGTTAGCAACAGAAAAAATCCAATATTGAATCACAAGGAGAGAAAATACGATGCAACCAACTAAACCTATGATTGAAATTTATGGAACAGCTGTAATTTGCGCTAGCTGTGTCAATGCTCCATCTTCCAAAGATACATATGAGTGGTTACAAGCAGCTATCGATCGAAAATATCCAGATCAACCATATGATATTCGTTATATCGATATCGAAGGTCCAATTGAGAATGAACGTGATCAAGACTATGCGACACGTATTCAGGAAGATGAATTTTTCTACCCTCTTGTCCTCATTAATAATGAAGTCGTTGGTGAAGGCTATGTACAGTTGAAACCGGTATTCACTGCACTTGAAGGTTTAGGATTTGTTCCAGATACAACAGTTTAATCAAAGCCAAGGGATTGTTTCCAATAGAAACAATCCCTTTTACTAACTAATCATTTTGACGTTTGTAATACCATAATAATCCTGATTTCATTAAACGAGCGATACGACCTGTAACGGTTGTATCTGCCAAATAAACAAAGCCTTGTTTTTTACCAAGGGCACCCATGAAACCTTTTAATTTAATATCTGGCATTTTTTCAGGTAAATGTTCGCCCTTCCAGCGCATACGAAGTACTTTAACAATTAGCTCTGCTTGTTCCTCTGCTAACTGCGCAGTTGGAGGTAAATCTGAGGAAGCACAATCTCCAACAATATATACATGTTCATCGTCAAGTACATTAAAGTACTGTGTTACTAGTGGACGACCCTGTTTATCCTTCTCCACATCCATATCACGTACGATTTTGACAGGCTGTACGCCAGCAGTCCATACGACCTTGTCGAGTAAAATTTCATCTTCATGATTGAAAATTTTACCTGGTTCCACTTTAGTAATATTGGAATTGGCAATAACATCAACGTTATGCTTCACGAACCAATCCTTTACATATTTACTTAGTTTCTCAGGGAAATCCTTTAGAATACGTGGACCTCGGTCAAATAGCTTAATTTTTAAATCAGATCGACTTTCACGAAGCTCACTTGCAAGTTCGATACCACTTAAGCCAGCCCCTACAATTCCGACTGTAGACCCAGCTGGTAAACCACATAACGCTTGAAGTGTAGCACGTGATTGTCCCATCGTTTGAATGCTATAAGTGTACTCCTCTGCACCTGGTACACCATGATATTTATCTTCGCAACCAAGACCAACGACTAAATCATCATATTCAATACGTTGTCCATCTTCTAAGATAACAACTTTTTCCTCTCGATTTATTTCAGTGATTTCTCCATATACAGGCGTTAAACGTTCATGCTCAGGGAAGCTTACACGTATTTCTTTATCTGTAGCAGTTCCAGCAGCTAACGCATAAAACTCAGTTTTTAAACTATGGAAAGGGGCTCTATCTATTATGACTACCTCTCTGTCTAATGGCAGACTATTTAATAGACGAAGCATGACACGCATATTGCCATAGCCGCCACCTAAAAGTACTAATTTACCCATAATATTCTCCTTTAATATCTCTTTTAATAATTGTTCACAAAGTATCCACAAACGAGTATAACCGATTGTGAGAAGTTTCACAATATCAGAATGAAAATTTGTGAAGGATTTCACAAAATAAATGAAAAGATGTTCATTTCGATAGATTTTTAAGCAATTAATAACGGTTTTCCCTTAAAGTTTTATATAAAAACACTTCTTTACCTTCAATTTAAATAATTGACGAAATTCATAAAACCGAGTAGCATTACTTTGGTGAGGTGACATGGATGAATCCAATGGTTGAATTTTGTATTAGTAATTTAGCAAATGGCTCTCAAGCAACTTATGAAGTACTCGAACGCGATCCGAATATCGACGTTTTGGAATATGGCTGCCTCAGTTATTGTACAAAGTGCTCAGAATCTTTTTATGCTATTGTCAATGGTGAATTAGTAGAAGCTGATTCTCCAGAAGCGTTAACGAAAGCCATTTATCAGTTTATTGAAGAAAATCCTTTATGGTAGTTTGCTAAAACGCCTATATGAATAAATTTGAACAAAAAAAATGGATGTTATGCTAAAAAATTTGCATAACATCCTTTTATTTATTGTAACGCATCCACTATATATGTAGGTTGAAGTTCTTTCTCTTGTACAACCTTTGTGGGTGTAACGCCTGTATTTACATGGATTGTGTCACAGCCAAAATTAATTCCGCACATGATGTCCGTATCATAATTATCACCAATCATAACCATGTCTTCTTTAGAAAAATGATGTTCTGTCGCAATTACTTCTAGGATAGCAGGTGATGGTTTCCCTATATAAATAGGATCAACACCCGCAACCTCTCCTACTAAACGAGCAAAAGAACCATTTCCTGGTAAGAAACCATATTCTGTAGGGAACTTAATGTCCTGATTTGTGGCAATAAAGACTGCTCCTTTTTGAACAAATATTGTCGCTCTAGCAAGTGCCATATAATCAAGTGTTCGATCAATTCCCATGACAAATACATCCGCCTCATCTTCAACAGGCACAATATTTTCACTAAGTAATGCCTGACGAATACCATCAGATCCCATCATAGCTACTTTTTTACCTGCATAATGGAGTGCCACATACTTCGCTGTGACGGACGCACTTGAATAAATATGTTCTAATGGCGCACTAATCCCTATAGACATTAAAGCATCTTGTAGTTGTTCACGTGTTTTAGAAGAGTTATTTGTAACATAAAATGGCTCGATTCCTGCTTGCTGTAAGCGATGAATAAAAGCAACAGCAGAAGAAATCCCTTCTTTTCCACGGTAAACAGTGCCGTCTAAATCAAAGCAATAGGCCTTATAATCTCTCATTGATGATCCTCTGGTAAAAAGGCAGAAACTGGACCTAGCTCATTTGTTAAATAACTATGGACTGCAGGCGAAAATTGCTTTAATGCCGATAAATTGGCTGTAAGTACGTGGACAACTTCATCGATATCTACCTCTATAAACTCGCGTACTAGCATTTTACGCAAGCCAACAACAGCTTTATATGGTGCCTCCATTTCAGCAACTACGACTTTTTCATCGACTAATATATCAATAATATCCTCGTAGCTTCCTGGGTCGCGCATTATGAAACCGTCAATCATTAAATTTCCTACATCCATCATTGACTCCATAATGTTGTGACCAATTCGCTCGATAGCTAATTTCTTTATATCATTTTGAGACCAGTTATTCTCTGTCTCCAAAATGGCTAATAGCCCATCTAAGTACTGTAAATTTTTTGTGATTTTATTACGATCTACAAAATACACAAGGAAAGCCCCCATTCAAATCTTTAAAAGTTGATAGTCTTTTCTCTTCTATAGTACCATAACTATAGGACTGGAAGGAGATTAAAAGATGGAACGTTTTTTTTTATATGATGATGTAGAAGATACAAAAACTCGCTTTGTTAGCTTTGCAGGAAAAAAACTGCGCTATGATTTAGCGATATTACAATCTGGCCGCTTCTTTGGGAAAGTGCTTGTCATGGATATACAATTTGGTCGCTTTGCGATTATTGGCCCTGATGATGTAGAGGAGCCTGGCTACTTAGAACATGTATACAATCGTACAGAGGATGAAACCGAGGAACTTCGAGAATATTTACGTGAGCTATTGAACTAACACCCTTTTTACAGGGTGTTTTTTTATAGGTCATCATTATATTACACGGCATTTTTTGTGAATCAATCAAGATAAAAAAATTCCGCTCACCAGTTGGCTTTTGCGAAATCTTTAAAGGTCGATTATTTATTGAGTGTGGATGGATTATCTTTATTATGTGGCTTGTCTTTATTTTCATTATCATTTTGCTTTTTCGCTTCGTTGTTTTGACCAATCACGCCTAAATCATCTACACTAATATCAAAACCATATCCATATTCTTCACGATCTAGGTTTTTTTTATTGCGCTTATCCTTCGTCAACATCATCACCTCCACACATAAATTATCCTTTTTTCAACGTTTTATACTTCTTGTAGCTTCTTTTCTCAAGCTGTTGCATCCTTTATTATCCACCGAGCAGCACTCATCAAATCAGGCAAAATTGCATCTGCTAATGGGTCATCCTCGCCTAAAAACACGCCCTTTGTACCTGCTTGTTTTCCCGCTATAATATCTGTATCCGTATCACCCACCATATAGGATTTCGATAAATCAATATTATATTTCTTTCCTAAATCAATAATTAGTTTACTATTAGGTTTTCTACAGGCACAGCCTGACTTAGGCTTATGTGGACAATAAACTACTTCATGTATAATGGCACCGTTTTTCTTTAGCTCCTTGACCATATGCTCATGTATTTTTTGCAAGCCACTTTCGCTCATAAAGCCTAAACCAACACCCCCTTGATTTGTCACAACAAAAATATAGTCAAAGTGTTTATTTAATTTGCGAATGGCTTCTGGAACTTGTGGTAAAAAGTATAAATCTCTAGGCTTATTAACAAATTTCACGCGATTTGTTAATACTTCATTGATTACACCATCACGGTCTAAAAAGACGGCTCTTTTCATTTGTATCTCACCTTTAATTAGCTGTTTTGAGCTTTATTATTCCCCAATCATACAAAAACTAATAAAAAACAAAGAAAAAAACTTGATGCACATCACATCAAGTTTCTTCTTGTTATTCTGCTAATGGTTCTTGGTCAGTTGGTTGCGCTGTTATTTCATTCACATCCAACACCTCTGGCTGTTTCATTACTTTCCCTGTTTTACGTAAGACAAAATAGGCGCAGCCAAAATTGCAATACTCGTATAAATAATCTTGAAGCGTACTTATTTTCGTATCAAAAGTCGACTTTTGATTTTTATCATCAAAAAAGCCCTTTAATCGTAATTGGTTATAGCCCCAATCACCTACTATATAATCATATCTAGCCAATATATCGGAATACCTTTCTTGAAAAACTTCTTCCTGAAAGGCTTCACGAAAATCTTCTAAAAGTTCATATTCCAATCCTTCAACTATGATCAAAGTGACACCACCCTCTTGTTCATCCTTGACGCTTAGAGCTCTGCTTGTAACTGACGTTCTTTTGTTGCAGCATTTACTTGTTCGTCAGCATGGTAACTACTACGTACAAGTGGGCCAGCTTCACAATGTTTAAAGCCTTTTTCCATAGCAATTTTTCGCAGTTTCCCAAATTCTATTGGTGAATAATATTTTTTAACTGCTAAATGCTTTTTCGTAGGCTGTAAATATTGACCAATCGTCATGATATCCACATTATTTGCTCGTAAATCATCCATTACCTCTAAAATTTCTTCATGAGTTTCTCCTAAACCAATCATTAAAGATGATTTCGTCGGAATATCTGGTTGCATTTCTTTAGCTAGACGAAGGAACTCCAAAGAACGCTCGTATTTTGCACGAGCACGTACTCTCGGTGTTAAACGACGTACTGTTTCAATATTATGATTTAAAATATCTGGCTTCGCATCCATTAACATTTGAAGATTTTCCCTCATACCACCTAAATCAGATGGTAATACTTCAACAGATGTGAAAGGACTTTTACGGCGAATAGCACGGACTGTTTCTGCCAATACTTCCGCTCCGCCATCTTTTAAATCGTCACGCGCTACCATAGTAATGACAACGTGCTTTAGGTTCATAATTGCTACTGAATCTGCAACACGTTCTGGCTCTGCCAAGTCTAATTCATTCGGCAAGCCCGTTTTTACTGCACAAAATCGACAAGCACGTGTACAAACCGAACCAAGAATCATCATTGTAGCTGTACGTCTTTCTCCCCAGCATTCATGAATATTTGGACAGCGAGCTTCTTCACAAACCGTATGAAGATTTTTCTCACGCATTAGCTTCTTAAGACCTTTATATTCATCATTAGTGTTTAGTTTTATTTTTAGCCAGTCTGGTTTTCTTAAATGTTCTTCTTTACTTGTAGGTTTACAAGATGTCATACGGATATCGCCCCTATCAAAAATATGCATTTTTTATATTAACTATCTTCACTGTTGTCAATGTAACATAATAAATGAACTCCAACAACTATCACAGTAAACATTTCTATTTAAATGGCACAGGTATTTCAATGGATGGTTGAGGCGCATCACTACTATTGGTATAGATGTTCGGTACTGGACCTCTAGTTAACCCCATAGCTACAGGAATATCCTGTGCGACGGTTGAGGATTTACTCGCAAACGGAACTATAATTTGGACATTTACCTCTAAATGAATGCCCACTTCTACATACGCACTATTAATACCAAATTCTTGAATAGATGAGGTCACATTACTATGGACATTTCCGATCACGTGGAATCGTATAGGGATTTTTGGTCCTAAGTTGCCGAGCAAAGGTATATTGGCGGCTTGCCCGAGTGGCACAAAAAAGACAATGCCATCGCCATCCTGAATTCTGTTAATATCATATTCAACATTATCTAATTCAGGCAAATGTGAAAGCTCTCCCTGTTCTGCCTGCTCTAAATACATTTTTACAAGCTCTAATGTCTCCGCTCGAACACGATTAATAATTTCCGTATTAAACTTTGTCGTCATCATATCAGAACTACCTGGAGGAATATCTTCAATGATATCATTTACATCTAATACATTGGAGGTTCGTGAGTTAATGGCTTTACTTACGACATATGAAGCAATTTTTGTAGTTTGTACCTCTGCATATTGCAAATAGGTGGGCATGAGCCGTTCATTTAAATAATAAATAAATAATATAAGACAAACAACCATACTAACAATTAAAATAGTTAATCGATTAAGACGTATTCCCCGTTTATTATAAGAGCGCAATTTCATCCTTTTTCGAGGGAAAAACAAAAAAATCTCCTCCTGTTCCATAACGTATGAACAGGAGGAGTATTTTATTCTACCTTTGCAGGAACCATATAATCTGTCTCAACATTTTCAATTAAAACATTTGGATAGTCCACTAAATTAATCTCATATGTAGCTGCGAGCAGTTGATTTTGCTCCTCAAAAATACGAATCCATGGTAATGCTGCATCCAATGGGTTTTGTCTAGATACAATGCCACGTCGACCATCTGATAATTTTAAAATAACGCCATTTGGATAATGAACGACAGCTCTTTTAAGCGCTTTTACGATGCGAGCATCATATAGCGTACCGGAGCCTGCCTCTACAATAGCTAGTCCTTGTGAAGGAAGCATTTTTTCACGATATACTCGATTCGTTGTAACCGCGTCAAAAACATCGGCTACACCAATAATTTTGGCAAATGGGTGAATTTCAAAATCAACTAATCCTCGTGGGTAGCCACTTCCATCAATACGCTCATGATGTTGAAAAGCGCAATGGGCCACTAGCAATGAAATAGAATGTAAATTGCGTAATAAATCAAAGCCATAGCGGGCGTGCATTTTCATCGCTTCAAATTCTTCATTAGTTAGACGACCTGGTTTGGTTAGGATATCTTTTGGTACCATTAGTTTACCTACATCATGTAGTAATGCACCAATCCCTACTAACCGTAAATCCTCAGCAGAGTAGCCGAGCTCTTTGGCGATGGCTATCGAGTAAAGTGTCACTTGGAAGGAGTGTTGATATAAATATTCATCAAATAAATAAGCATCTGTTAATATCGTTAATATTTCATCATTTCCAGTAACAGCAGAAAGTAGTTCATCGACAATCGAGACAATTGTCTTTGATTGTTGATCTAATATATAAGAGGCATTTACTGAATTTAAACCATCGATTGATTGAAATGAATCTTTAATTGTTGTGATGACTTTATTTCGCATCGCAGGTGGCACAGTTTCTTCTACTTCAATGCCCTCCGAAATATCATCGTCAATGTATAGGTAATGTGTATTTAACTGTTGAAGTCGCTGAATAATGCGGTCATTAATAATGACATCCTTCTTTAAAAGCGGATGCCCCGCCTCATTCCAAATGGTTCTGCCTAATACCATTCCTTCTTTTAATACATCGATTGAAATTAATCGCATGATTTCTTCCCCAATCTATTCTTTAAGCTAACACTATTACTTAAAGAAACTTTGACCATAATCTATCATAATGTTTCGTAAAAATTCTGGTAATATATATTGCTTCTTTGCATATTTGAAACTTGGATAAAAATACCCAAAAGTAAACAAATCTAAAGTTACAAGTTTATAGATTTGATTATTATCTGCCAGCTTTCCATTCATTAATAACTGACGATTGTCGTTCATGGAAAAACCATATGTCAACATTTTTCCAAAAATGACACCTCTAAACCCTAATCCTTTTAATTCAATATAGGGCCATTCTTCATTTTTTGATTGCATATAGATTTCCTTTATTTCCGTAACGGATAATTCAATTGTACATAAATTAATAGGATGTGGAAAAATACGATGCACATCTAATGCAGTCACATTTCCTTTTGGTAGACCATCTAAAAAAATCCCTGCATTAAACAAGGCACAGTCAGCACCACTTTTTTCTAAAATAGCATGTGCAAATAAATCAGATAACTGTGAGTAGTGGAACCATTCCTTATTATAAGATTTTTCGGTCGTAAATACGGGTGTATCCAGTATTCTAATTCCTTCATCCTCTAGGGATTGTACAATTTGCTGTTCGTTTTGGATATTTGGCAAGTCCTTATTATGAATTAAAGTATCCTTTTTTTCAACAATTTTCCTCATTTTTTTATCATATTCGATAACAAGATGTCCTGTATATTGTCCAAATTTCCCGCCACCTGTCAATAAAACACCATTGACAAGTTTCCCTTCTGGCAAGACATGATGTGTATGAGAACCGAATATGACATCAATTTCTGGACATTCCTCCGCTAATAGCTCGTCTTCGGTTATCCCTAAATGTGAAAGGCATAAAATAATATCAACTTCTTTACGTAGTTGATGGGCTAAACGAAGAAGTGTGCTACGCGCTTCAACCAACTGCCAATTTAACGCCTCATAATACACGTCAAACATAGCCGTGGCTGCAATTATCCCTAGCTTCGTTCCCTTCTTTGTTGTAAGCACCACATAGGGCTTCAGCCAGGCTGGATTTCTCCCATTAACCGCATCAATATTACCTACGACGACATCAAAATTTGCATCATCATATAAATGAAAAAGCTCATCATGAGACAATGTAATGCCCTCATTGTTCCCAATTGTCACTACATCATATTCTGCCTCGTTCAGTAATTGTACATTCCCCTTACCAATTGTCGCTTCAGTATAAATATTAGAGCGATCTAAATGATCTCCCACATCAAACAAATAACTCGTTTCCCCTATACTCTCTAGATTGTTGCGCTCCTCTTTCACATAGCTTTGCATTCGTGGCCAATACTTAAAATGACTATGCAAATCATTTGTGTGAAAAATATGGATTTTTTCAAGCATTAAAGCCACCTCATTTTCATTAGCTAGTCTAGCCGATTACGCCAATATCCCTTCAACGATGGAACGAATTCCTAATAATAATAAAATAATTCGAAGAACCAGTACAAGCGTATCTGATTTAATTTTTTTATTTAACGCTGCACCAAGCTTCGCCCCAATAAAGGCTCCTGGTATGACGGGGATTGTATAAAGCCATGGAACATGCCCCAAATATACATGGCTGGCCGTATTAACAAGTGACGTTAAAAACACTAAAAACATCGAAGTTGCTACTGCTACATGTGGGGGAAATAAGAACAATATAATCATAGCCGGTACAATCATTGAGCCTCCACCTATACCAAATAGTCCTGAGGCAAAGCCCACTCCGAATGTAAATAAAATCGCAAACCAAATCGGATATCCGTAGACAAAGGTTTTCCCTTCGGCATCCGTAAATTCTTGTTGCAGACCATTTTTCACAAACCATTTTACAGGCTTCAATTTGTCGCGTACAAGTAAAATAATCGATAAAATAATAAGCAAAATACCAAAGTATAAATTGAAGGATGGTAAATCTAATCCTTTATTAACCCAAGCGCCCAAAATAGAGCCTGGAATACTGCCGATAAAAAATATATAGCCAGTTTTATAATCCACCGTTTTTGATTTCATATAACTTAATGTGGAGGCTAGTCCTGTAAAAATCATCATTACAACAGATAAACCAACTACTTTTTGTGGTGTTATATCTGGAATCATTCCAAGGTTTAAACCGATATATAAAGTTGCTGGCACTAACACCACGCCACCGCCTAGCCCAACTAATGAGCCAAGGAGACCTGAAAATAATGCAATAATTATTAATAAAATAAACGCCATTATAATTCCCCTTCAAACATGTTTAATTGTTTAGGCGCTAACCCAACATCTTTAATATTCAAAATACCCTGTAATTCCTTCGCGTTTTTCGCTGCATGATTACCCGAATTGTTATTAAATAATATAAATAGTTCCTGCACCTTTGTCTCAAGCTTCGTGATTTGCTGTCCAAGCTGTTGCAATTCTTCTTTATTATAGTCATATAAAAAGCGAACTTTGCGCCAATTTTCTGCATTCCCCGTGTTGCGCCAACCATGTATATTTCGCCCATGGATACGCACCAGCGCCTTATCGGCAGTCACTACAGGATGGAAGGGTACAGATCCAACACCAGCCTGTGGTTCATCACAAATCGTATGAATCAATTGATGCTCTCGTAAAAAGTCCATTGTTTGTTGTACTACATTATCTGCATACCATGTTTGATTGCGAAATTCGATAGCCACTTCGAAATCCTTTAGTTGTTGACGAATATACAATAAGTATTGAACATTTTTCGACTGACAATCAAACCACGGTGGAAACTGAGCTAAAACCATTCCTAGTTTCCCCAAACGTTTAAATTCATAGGCACATTCAATAAAAGCATTGAACATATCATTTTTGGATTCAAAAGGAATATCTCCCCGCAAATGTCCCGTCATGCCTTGATAGGCCTTCACTATAAAACGAAAATTCTCCGGTGTATTCTCACACCATTTACGAACATTCTCTTTGGATGGTATGGCATAAAAGGAAGTATCTACTTCCACTGCTAAAAAATGACCTGTATAATCAAATAATTTATCCTTTGAAGTAGTCACTCCACTATAAAGTGAAGGGTGATCGCCCCATCCAGTTAATCCAACTACAATCATGTGACATCCTCCTCTATCTACAACATAATCATAGCATACAGTCTTCTCATACAATTAAACATCATGTAAAAAATCTAGCTTTCCACAAAGAAAAAGCATGAGTCCTTATACAAATTGAACTCATGCCAAACAAGTTATTTATCAAGATTTTGTTGGATTGCCTCTAAAAAAGCAATACGACTAAACGCTGGGCCACCTTCCATTAGTGGGTCCACAACATTCACAAATACTTGCTCATTTTTAAAGGCATTAATATTTTGGATAATGGGATTCTTTTTAAAATCTTCTAACGCATTAGGAGCATCCGCATTTTCATCCGTAGAAAACTGCACAAATAAATAATCTGGATTCATATCCGCTAGTTGCTCAACAGAAATCGCTTCTTGTGATTTCGCCTTAGCGATTTCAGCAGGAACTTCTAAACCAAGCTCACCATATAAAACGGGGTTTAAAAACACCTCTTTTGGATAGACATAAGCTTGTCCCCCACGAATTCGAATGGCTGCAACTTTTTTGCCTTCTAGCTTTTCTGTTAGGCTAGATTTTGCCACTTCACTATCAGCCTTATATGTAGATAATATTTTTTCTGCCTCTGCTTGCTTGCCCGTTAATTCAGCTAATAAGTTTAAATTAGATTCCCAATTCGTAGAGATATGCGAAACTAAAATGGTTGGAGCAATTTTCTCTAATTTACTTTGTACTTCCTCTGGAAATTTCGTTGAGCCTAAAATCACATCTGGATCTAATTCTAATATTTTTTCAAAGTTTGGCTTAATCTTCTCCCCAATAGACTCTGCCTTATCTGTAACAGCAGCGTACAACTCAGGGAATTTACCACCGATCGCAATCGCTCCTACCGGATGAACATCAAGTACAACCATATCTTCCATGGCCTCCATCGCACCCGTAACAACAATTCTTTCGACCTTATCTGGCACTTCATAGCTTTCTCCAAGATAATCAATGGTTCTTGTCCCATTTTCATCGCTAGAATCATCTTGTGTTTGTGCCACTTCCTCTTTCTTCGAATCTGTGGACGTATCCTCATCTGTTGTTTTCTGCTCTCCGCATGCAGCGAGGATCAGCATAAATACCGCTATCATACTAATAAATAGAAACTTGTTTTTCATGTACTCAATCTCCCTTTCTTAATTGATATTGATTCTCATTATCATTGTAGTATGTGTCCTTATAAAAATCCACTATTATTTCAATATATTAAGAAAATTATTTTTCATACAAAACAAAAACCCTTGCCACAAACATAGTTGTGACAAGGGTTAATTAATACTTTATGCAATAAATCCAGTTATCTTACAGAGCTTAATAAGTCCCAAACCCGTGATTGATAAAGCTTTGAACGATTGCCCTCTCTAAAGGGATAAGTGAGGGCTTCGCTGCTTCTCTCCATTTTCTCAGCAATTACTCTCAAGTGCCCCTTGAATTTTATCGAAGGCTATAAAAGCATCCTCTGCTTCATCATAGTAAACGTAGAAAAGGAGCAGATATTAGAATCTGCCCCTTGAATTTTAATTTTACCCGATAGAACCTTCCATCTCAAACTTGATAAGACGGTTCATTTCTACTGCGTATTCCATTGGTAATTCTTTTGTGAATGGCTCGATGAAGCCCATTACGATCATTTCTGTCGCTTCTTCTTCAGAGATACCACGAGACATTAAATAGAATAATTGTTCTTCAGATACTTTTGAAACTTTAGCTTCATGCTCTAAAGAAACGTTATCATTTAGAATTTCGTTGTATGGAATTGTATCAGAAGTTGATTGGTTATCCATAATCAGCGTATCACATTCAATGTTGGCACGAGCACCGCTAGCTTTAGGACCGAAACGAACTTGTCCCATATACGTAACCTTACCACCTTGTTTAGCAATCGATTTAGAAACGATTGTAGAAGATGTGTTTGGTGCCATATGAATCATTTTTGCTCCAGCATGTTGATGTTGACCTTTACCTGCTAATGCAATAGATAATGTCATACCACGAGCACCTTCACCTTTTAAAATACATGCTGGGTATTTCATTGTTAATTTAGAACCAATGTTACCATCAATCCATTCCATTGTACCGTTTTCTTCAACAACTGTACGTTTCGTTACCAGATTGTATACGTTGTTTGCCCAGTTTTGAATCGTTGTATAACGGCAGTATGCATCTTTACGAACAACAATTTCTACAACAGCTGAGTGTAAAGAGTTTGTTGTGTAAACAGGGGCTGTACAACCTTCAACATAGTGTACATGCGCGCCTTCATCCACAATAATTAGCGTACGTTCGAATTGACCCATATTCTCAGAGTTAATGCGGAAGTAAGCTTGTAAAGGTGTTTCAACTTTAACACCTGGTGGTACATAAATAAATGATCCACCTGACCATACAGCTGAGTTCAATGCCGCAAATTTATTATCTGTGTATGGGATTACTTTACCCCAATATTGTTTGAAAATATCTTCGTTTTCGCGTAATGCTGAGTCTGTATCTTTAAACACAATACCAAGATCTTCAAGGTCTTGCTTCATGTTGTGATAAACTACCTCTGACTCGTATTGTGCAGAAACACCCGCAAGATATTTTTGTTCTGCTTCCGGAATCCCTAATTTATCAAAAGTAGCTTTGATTTCGTCAGGTACTTCATCCCATGATTTTTGTGTAGCTTCTGATGGTTTTACATAGTACGTAATTTCATCAAAGTCTAAATCACCAAGATCGCCACCCCATTGTGGCATTGGTTTTGCATAAAATGTTTCAAGTGCTTTTAAGCGGTACTCTAGCATCCACTCTGGCTCTTGTTTCATATTTGAAATTTCACGGACGATTTCTTCAGTTAAACCACGTTTTGAACGGAAAATTGATACGTCCTTGTCATGGAAACCGTATTTGTAATCGCCGATATCAGGCATTTTTTTAGCCATCGTTTCTCCTCCGTTCATTGAGATGTATTTTTCGAGGTATTCGACCCTTGCCTTGAGTGAAAGTATGTCACTTTCACCCAGCCGACAAGGCAGTATGATTTATTTCACACCTTTTTCCATTGCTTTCCAAGCTAATGTTGCACATTTAATACGAGCAGGGAATTGTGAGACACCTTGCAGTGCTTCAACATCCTCTAGGTCATATTTATCGCTATACTCTTCACCCATCATCATTTTAGAAAAAATATCAGCAAGCTCTAAAGCTTCATCTACCATTTTCCCTTTAATCAGTTGAGTCATCATGGAAGCAGAGGACATAGAAATTGAACAGCCTTCACCATCAAATTTGGCATCCTCTACAATACCGTCAGTCACTTTTAATGTTAAGTGAATACGGTCTCCACATGTCGGATTGTTCATATCAATCGTTACAGCTTCACCTTCTAAAGCACCCTTATTACGAGGATTTTTATAGTGATCCATAATGACTGAACGATATAGTTGATCTAAATTATTAAAAGACATCGCCAAAATACTCCTTCGCAGAACGTAACCCTGCAACAAGACGGTCAATATCCTCCTCTGTATTGTACAGATAGAAGCTTGCACGCGCTGTCGCTACTTGCTGAAGACATTTCATTAGTGGTTGTGCACAGTGATGACCAGCACGAATAGCAATACCATTCATATCAAGCACTGTTGCCACATCATGTGGATGGACATCATCTAAGTTAAATGTCACAAGTCCACAACGTTTCATTGGGTCACGTGGGCCGAAAATTTTTAAACCGTCAATTGTTTCAAGCTGATCCATTGCATAGCCAACAAGCTTATGCTCATGCTCTGCAATATTATCTAGCCCAATCTCAGTTAAGAAATCAATAGCGGCACCTAATCCTATTGCACCTGCAATAATAGGCGTTCCACCTTCAAATTTCCACGGTAATTCTTTCCACGTTGAATCATATAACCCAACAAAATCGATCATTTCGCCACCAAATTCAATTGGCTCCATTTTTTCAAGGTGTTCCTTTTTACCATATAGTACACCTATTCCTGTAGGACCGCACATTTTATGCCCTGAGAACCCTAAGAAATCTACATCCAAATCTTGGACATCAATTTTCATATGCGGAGCAGCTTGAGCTCCATCAGCCACCATAACAGCACCATTAGCATGTGCAATTTGCGCAATTTCTTTAATTGGATTAATAGTTCCAAGTACGTTAGATGCCATTGACACGGACACGATTTTTGTTTGCGGTGTAATCGTCGCACGTACTTTTTCTAAACTAATCGTTCCATCAGCTTCTAGCTCAATGTATTTCAATGTCGCCTTTTTTTCTTTGGCTAACTGCTGCCAAGGAATAATATTGGAGTGATGTTCCATTTGAGTAATGACAATTTCATCACCCTCAGCAACATTTGCACGTCCATAGCTGGCTGCTACTGTATTTAATGCTGTCGTTGTTCCACGAGTAAAAATAATTTCTTGTGTTGATTGAGCATTAATAAACTTACGAACCTTTTCACGCGCACCTTCATATTTATCTGTAGCACGGTTTCCTAATGTATGCACACCACGGTGAACATTGGAATTATCGAATTCATAATAAGCTTTAATGGCTTCAATTACTTGAACAGGTTTTTGAGACGTCGCTGCACTATCAAGATACGCAAGTCTATGACCATTTACATCCTGATTTAAAATTGGGAAATAGCTTTTAATGTCTTTATTCATCATTAGCGAACTTTCCTTTCAATAACCTCCGTCAGTTGCTTTTGAACGCCCTCAATTGGTAATTGCGTAACAACTGGCGCAAGGAATCCATGGATAACAAGGCGCTCTGCTTCTGCTTTCGAGATCCCACGGCTCATTAAATAGTAAAGCTGTAATGGATCTACTCGACCAACAGATGCTGCGTGTCCTGCTGTTACATCATCTTCATCAATTAATAAAATTGGGTTTGCATCCCCACGAGCTTTTTCAGAAAGCATTAATACACGTGATTCTTGTTGTGCATCTGCTTTCGTTGCACCATGTTCGATATAGCCAATACCATTAAAGATAGATTGAGCTGCATCTTTCATGACACCATGTTTTAAGATATGCCCGTTTGAGTTTTTACCCCAGTGACGAACCTCTGTAGTGAAGTTAAGTTTTTGTTCTCCACGACCAACAACTACTGTTTTTGTATCTGCATGAGAACCGTCACCAATTAGATGAGTAATATTTTCTGAGATTGTATCTGAGTCATTCATTAAACCAAGAGCCCAATCTACTTTTGCGTCACGCGCTAAGCGTGCACGACGGTTTACATATGTCGTAAAGCCTTTTGCAAGCACATCCACTGCTCCATATGTTACTTGCGCATTATCTTGGACAACTACTTCCGCAATAATATTTGCTTGGCCTTTTGCTTCTTCAACCGTTGAAATATATGTTTCCACGTATGTTACAGCAGAATTTGCTTCTGCCACTACTAGTACATGGTTGTATAATGATGCATCAGCATTATCGTTTAAGAAAACCACTTGAAGTGGTTGCTCAATGACTACATTTTTTGGTACGTAAACAAATACGCCACCGTTAACAAGTGCTGTATGAAGCGCTGTTAACTTATGCTCATCCACTTTAACAGCTTCAGTCATAAAGTATTTTTGAACAAGCTCACCATGTTCACGAACTGCTGTGAAAATATCTGTAAAAATAACACCTTTATCAGCAAGCTCTTGTGAAGTTTTAATGTAAGCTGGTGTATTATTGCGTTGAATATAAAGGTTTTCTTGCGCTTCAAGGTCAATTAACCCTTTTGCTTCTTCAGGTAAAGCATCCAATGATGGAAATGCCTCACTATGAACTGTAAATGCTGGGAAGTTCATGAAATCCCATTTCGTAATATTAGTTCTATCTGGTTTTGGCAAATCTAAACCAGTTACTTTGTCTAGTGCTGCCGCGCGAAGCTCAGTAAACCAAGTTGGTTCACCATTTGCTTCTGAGAACGAGCGCACGTCCTGTACTGTTACAGGCAAGTTAAGTTCCACTGTCATGCTAGTTCGTCCTCCCTCTTATGCTTCTTGTTCCTCTGTTTCTTCTTCAATACCTAATTCTTTTTTGATCCAGTCGTAACCTTCTGCTTCTAAGCGTTGTGCAAGCTCTGCACCACCTGATTTCACAACACGTCCTTGCATCATTACGTGTACATGGTCTGGTGTAATGTAGTTAAGAAGACGCTGATAGTGCGTAATCATTAAGCAGCCAAAGCCTTCACCGCGCATTGCGTTGATTCCTTTAGATACTACTTTAAGAGCATCAATATCAAGACCAGAGTCAATTTCGTCTAAAATAGCGATCGTTGGTTTAATCATCATTAATTGAAGAATTTCATTACGTTTTTTCTCACCGCCAGAGAAACCTTCATTTAAATAACGTTGTGCCATATCTTCGTTCATTTCTAGGAATTCCATGTTTTTATCTAATTCACGGATAAATTTCATTAATGAAATTTCATCGCCCTCTTCACGGCGAGCATTGATAGCTGAACGTAAGAAATCAGCATTTGTAACACCAGCAATTTCAGAAGGATATTGCATAGCTAGGAATAAACCAGCTTGAGCACGCTCGTCTACTTCCATCTCAAGTACATCTTCGCCATCAAGCTCAACAGTACCTGAAGTAACTTCATATTTAGGGTGACCCATAATAGCAGAAGCTAGTGTTGATTTACCAGTTCCGTTTGGTCCCATGATTGCGTGAATTTCGTTTGTATTAATTGTAAGATTTACGCCTTTTAAAATCTCTTTCCCGTCGATAGCAACGTGAAGATCTTTAATAACTAAAGTTGACATGAAAATACCTCCATAGTGTTCAGTGAATGGGTCGACCATTCCTTAATTATCATCATTCTAATCTTAACTGAAAATCGTTCTCTATGCAAACCATTTCAATTACTTTCCTTCTCCTCAAATAAAATCTTGAAAAATAAAGGCTTTGTAAGCATTTTCAGATTATTACTATTTGGAATAGATATTGAGAATAGACTTTCCTCATTTTCAATGAATTATCTCTAATTGAGAATTGATTTCATCTAGCTACATAGTGGAAACCTCGTGAAAAGGGTTAATTGTAGAGGTTTTGTGACAAATTTGCATAAACAACCATAACTATACTATAACCTATTTCATTAAAATGGAATCAATTAAAATGAAGATATTTTCAACGTAATCTCTTTTACACTCAATAAAATTCTATCGTACGAGATTACAGAATACTTAAACTTTTTTCTGTATTTACAGTCACTTTTTATCTTCAATACTATATAATTGAGCTATAATCAATCTTATTTTTAGATTAATAGAGGTGAAATGTTAGTGGAGTTACGTCAATTACGCTATTTTGTGGAGGTTGCTGAACGCGAGCATATTTCAGAAGCCGCTGAGCATCTTCACGTAGCCCAATCAGCCATTAGTCGGCAAATCGCAAATCTTGAAGATGAATTAGGTACTCCGTTATTTGAACGAGTAGGTCGTAATGTGAAATTAACCCCTATTGGGAAGACATTTCTTGAACATACCATTACAGCATTGAAGGCCATTGATTTTGCTGCCAAACAAGTAGAAGAATATCTTGATCCTGCTAAGGGCTCTATTAAGATTGGCTTTCCAACAAGCTTGGCTAGCTATGTACTTCCAACCGTTATCTCAGCCTTTAAACGTGAGCATCCGAATTTACAATTTCATCTACGACAAGGTTCTTACCGATTTTTAATTGATGCTGTCAAAAATCGAGAGTTAAACCTTGCCTTTTTAGGTCCGCTTCCTCCTAAAGATGAGTCTATTGAGTCGACTATATTATTTACAGAAAATATTGCAGCTCTTCTCCCTGCCAATCATCCATTAGCGAAAAGAGAGAGTATCCAGCTTGCAGAATTGAGAAATGATCTATTTGTGTTATTCCCAGATGGCTATATATTACATAAAGTGGCTATGGATGCCTGTCGTGCTGCAGGATTTTTGCCTAATATTATTTCAGAAGGTGAAGATTTGGATGCACTTAAAGGCTTGGTAGCAGCTGGAATAGGTGTTAGTCTGTTACCAGAAAGCTCACTTTATGATTCTGCTGCTCGCTTTACTGTAAAGGTGCCCATCGAATCACCCTCCATCCCAAGGACAGTCGGCATTATTTCTCCTGTCAATCGAGAAATCGCACCATCAGAAATCATTTTTCTAAATTTCGTCAAAGATTTCTTTTCACGTCTGTCCCAATTTCAATAAAAAAATCGCCTTGTGGGCGATTCACTGTAGACAAAAGCCATCGAGATGTTTGATATACTCTCGATGGCTTTCGTTGAAATTCTCATTATTGGTGAATTTATTAGGGCGACGAGCGCTCTCCAGTTTCTTGCTCATTAATCCACTGTAATGTTTTGACACCTAATCCACCTGCACGCCACAACACTACATCATGATAGCTTTTCCTTTGGACATATTTGACCCATTTTTCAAGCGTTTCCTGATCAGCATACCAAACCTCATGACTAATATTACTAGAATCTGTATACGTAAAATAAACAGCTCCACTTGCTTTATCGCGTTTTTTGTTAGCGTTTGTTTCAGCTAACACTTTTTCAGCCTCAAGCTCAGTTAATGCAACCGTATTCCCTTGAGCTACCCAATCGAAACCACCCGTGGCAAAGGCGATGGCTAATTTTTGATTGGATTTCTTGATTTTTTTTATCAAATCATTGAGGAAGGTAAAAGTAGCCTTCGCACCTGGTCCACTATGATAACCATGTACATTATAGGCCATTACCGTATAGCTAGGCCCATTTGGTAGCTTCATATCAAATGGAAAGCTAGGCTCTAGCACGACATGCAGTGTAACATTCCTTTTGGCAAGCTCTCGGTAAAGCTCCTTTAAAAATTGAACATATTTTGATAGGTCCTCTTTAGCTATCTTTTCATAATCAATTTCGATGCCATCCGGTTGGTATTGTTCAACTACCTGCAAAATATTATGGATATGCTTTTTCCTTGCTGCAGAATCCTGTAATAGCCTATGCAAAAGTGTACTATCCTTTTGAACAGATGAAGCATTATCTGTCACATAATCATTAATAAGCGTTAGGATTACACGATGTGATTCATTGTATTGCTGCTGTGTCTGCTGCAACATATCGACTGCATTATCCGTTAGCAACAATTCATCTTGATAATTAAAATACGCACCGAAAACGCGTATATCTTGTAATCCTTGTTGAGAATTTTGAACATCTTCTAAGGCTAATTGATTTTGCCATTCAGGTAACCACATAGATAAACGGAGCTTTGCTTTATCTTTTAATTCTTCCTTTGCTATAGCCGGTGGTTCTTTACTATTACTACAAGCAGTGATAAAAATCAGGGCTATACAGATAAATATTATAAAATTTTTCACTTGTTTTAAATTTCACCCCAACTTAGAAGGTTTCAATAAAGAAATCCACAACATGATTAAACAATGTTGTACTTTTATACTTAACCTTCTCGAAATTCGTATATTGGTTTGTAAAAATGGTTTGATCTTTTCTATCTGTAATTATAATATCTTCAATTAATGTATCGTATATATCATCTGCATATTGTTCATGGGACGTATCTTTATGACTAAACAATGCCCCAAATCCTATTTGTGATCCATGAAGGCTAGGATTTATTTGAATAGTTTCAGATAATACATGATCTACATTTATGTTTATTTTATCCTTATTTACTGCAATGTTAAATACTCTATTTTTTGTTAAGTTTCTTGGGTATTCTTCTTCAACAATGCGCGATCCTTTTTGGGTATCCTGAAACGTATAGACGGTCGCCTTATTAAAGGCATACTCCTCTTCATTCCACTTAATCTCATTCAATGGAAAACGAGCCTTTTCCACAATGTCTGAAGCTGGTAATTTTTCACTTACTACAAGCTCATTATCGATTAAGGCAATGCGTAAATAGCTATTTGTTTTATCATCATAATTGACGTAGAACGCTTGTTCACCAACAACATTCCCTTTAAATGTAAAATTCGCATTGTATTGTTGCGGCATTGTTTCCTTTAAAAGAATCCTACCTTCACTAGAGGGAGCTGATGTTAATATGACTTTATTCTGATCAAATTCTGCCGCCCCATTAACGGTATGCCATTTTTGGGCTAATGCAGGATCTCCTATTTTAAACTCTACATTTTGATTGCTAGCCTGTCTGATCTTCATCATTACATGATTGGTTGACCAATAAGGGGAAACTTGTAATCGATTCAAGTTATATAGATCGCTATCTTTATCATTATAGGCACTCAATTCTCGATTAAAGTGCATAAGAAACTTGTCTTTAATTTCCTTGTCATTGGCACTCTGCACCAGTGGGTCCATATTGTTATACAATGAATTAGCATGCATAATGGCATAGGCTTTTGGAACTTTCCCAAACTCTTGCTGATAGATATCTTGCATAAGCTTGTAGTCTTTCTTAATTCGAATTTCCATCTCTTGTCGAGTTTCACTTGGAATCATATATTGATTACGAATAAAATCCATTAAATAGTGGTTATAATACTCGATTGTTGTTTTATTTGGTATATTATTTTCGTCAATCATTCCTAAGGACTGCCCTTTATCATTAAAAATATTAATATAGGTTAGTCGGTACCCATTAGAGCCTAATTCCCAATAACCGCTTTTCTCCATCAACTTCAAATCTTTTGGCTTTAAAAATTTATGATCACGGGTATCCATTTTATTGGCATACGTAAACATCGTAGCCTTGTAATTTAATTTCTCCATGATATTTTGTGCGAAAATACTAGAATCCGTACGTCCATCCTCAAATGATAAAAACAATGCTTTTTCAGGTAATGGTTTGTTCTTTTGATAAAAATCCAATATATCCTGTTGTGTAATCGTTTGATAGCCGTGTTTTTCAAGCAATGTTAATTGTTCTTCTAAATTCTTCTTTGACACATATTTAGGGGAGTCATTTCTACTCACCCCAAAATACGAAAGTGCTATAAATCCTTCTTTATTGTTTAATGGTACCGCCTCAGCAAATCTCTTGTCTGTCAGAAAAACGGCTTTAATTAACACAACTGCTAAAAAGACAACAACGATTAATTGTAGAATCGAGCGTATAATTTTCCTTCGATTTTTTTTAGCTGGCTGTAAAATTACATTTTTCTCTTTCATTCCTTCTCACCCATTTTTCTAATTTTCAACATTGAAAATCGGGATTTTCGTAATTTTTGCTTTTCTATTTTCTTTTCTTTTGCCAAAACGTCTTGTGGTGTTTCCCTTGTTCCCCATGTTGATTTCCAAAATGTTACCCATGCAACTGGCATTTGCCAGAGTAAAATAAATTCATAATAAAGAACGAAGATAAACCCGAATAACCATAATTTACTTTTTCTAAAGAATAGATGAGCCAAACTCATTAGCATGGCCATTAAAAGTAAGCCTAATAAAAAGGTAGTTGGAAAAACGCCATACATAATCGGCACATAGATTAAGTTGTAAACGACGACAATGGGTGCTGCAATTGGCACAATTAAACCTATGATGAAGAAAAGGAACATGAAGGGTTCTTTTTTCCACATAAATAAAAATGCTCGTAAAGATTCTCTTAACCAAGAACGTTTCCATCTCATTTGCTGAGATAAAAAAACCTTTGTGTCAGAGGGGACGATCGTCGAACAAATTGCATTATCCTGATAACCTGTTCGATGAGTTTTCAAAATATAGTTTGTCATACTACGATCATCACCAAAAGTAGCAGGCTGCCCAAGAAATTTTTGATTGAGCCAGGCTGTTTCATTTTTTAAAATTAGTTCTTTTCGATAACAAGCTAAAGGTCCTGATAAGCATGTCACCGTATCAAACCAAGATTCAGCCGCTTTCATAATACGGAAGGCAATATAATAACGCACTGTCTGTAGTTTTGTCAGAGCATTTGTAAATTTATTTTCTACCTCTGTCCGACCAGCTACTCCACCCATTTTAGGATCTTGGAAAGGCTGTACTAAATTGCGGATTGCATGTGGCTCCAAAAAACTATCTGAGTCTACAAAAACCACTAAATCATGTTTTGCTTGATGAACACCGGCTACTAGTGCTTCACGTTTTCCACCATTTTGAGGGAGCTTAGAAAACTTTAAACGATCAGTCGTTTTAAAACGCCCACCCTCAAAATGAATAAGATCAATCATTTCCTTAGCTTTTTCCTCTGTCCCATCCGTAGAGCAATCATCCACGACAATCACTTCTAACTTATCGACAGGATAGTACTGATTAATACAGCTTGAAATCGTTCGATGTATCCATTCTTCCTCGTTAAACACAGGGATAATTATGGATACACCGGGCTCATAATGCGGATTGATTGGTACGTTTTTATAGAAAATACCAAATAAGTATCTACTTAATAGAAACGTTGCCGCAATAATACTATAAAGATATAAAAATTTATTAAACCTAAAATAAATAACACTTTCTGCTCTCATCAGCATGACAATAAGAGTGACGACCAATAAAAATAAACTCGCCATAAAAACTGAAATGCCCCATCGCTTTTTTACCATATATTCATTTAGAGGTTGGAGAAATTCACAAGCAAAGTAATACAGCGTTTGACCATCCACCTCTTTGGTAAAATGTCGGACCACCTTTGCCTTTAACTTTACTTTAGCCTCATAACCCTCGGGCATTGCGCCCCCTGGAATTGTAAAATTCATTTCTAAAATTTCATCTATTAATAATTGGTGAGGCTGTTGAGAATATACAAGGATTCCCGTAACTGAAATATCTTCCGCATAGTATTTGTCTGAACTGGTTTTACGTCTTGCTCTTCTCACCATTACTTCAAAATGAGTTTCATAGCGTAAGCTAAGCTGTTGGAGACGATATATTTCATTGACATCTGTCGCATCTATTTCTTCTTTCTGATAAGATGCACCTCGACGATTGACAAGGTTCCGGACATTTTCGGGATCAGGAATATTTGATAGAATCCGACGATCCGAGCGCGGTACTGTTAAAACCTCTTTTTTCGTTTTTATCATTTATTCACATCCCCATTTGCATCTTCTTCAATCCAAGTTGACATTTTACTAAAGCTATAACCATCCTGCTGCAACTTTTCAATAATTAATGGAAGTGCTTCGACTGTTTTTGTCCCATCTAAGATGTGCATGACAATGACCTTACCTGGTGCTGCTCTAGATATAACCCGATCGTAAATATCCTGAGCACTGTAATCTAAATTCCAGTCAAAGGATGCAATATCATACATGGCAATGGTTTTAATTCCAGCAGCGGTAATCACTTTGGCAGTACGCTCATCCATAATTCCCTGTGCTGGTCTAAAATAAAGTATTGGGGGTTCCTGTAGCGCATAAGTGAGAGCTTTATGGGCCTTCACTAAATCCTCCTGTATTTCCTCTGGCGTCATTTTAGTTACATCTAGATGGTAATAAGAGTGACTTGCTACTTCATGACCTTCCTCTAGTATTAACTTTGCCAATTGAGGATTTTTCTCCACTCCACTACCGATTAAGAAAAATGTACTTTTAATGTTATATTTTTTTAAAACTTCTAAAACATCCTTCACTTGCTGTTCATGTGCCCAGTCATCAAAGGTAATGGCCATTTCTTTTTTAGAGGTCTCTTTTCGATAATATAAATGTGGTTCGATATTTTCATAATTTAAATTAGGTTTGATGGCATCATAACCTGCTATTTCTTCTAATGACTTTGTTAAATAACGGTTATCTAACACATCACTTAACGTAGTAATTGTATAATCATGCTCTTCAGCTAATTGTGCTAGTAAAGGGATGGTATCTATAATGGCAGGATTAATATACGTATTGAGGTGAATAATAGAGCCTCTATCAATATATTTGCCTATATAATCGACCAATTCTTGGGCACTTTGCATTTTTCGATCCAGTGGATTAATAGATAATCCTATCACTGCATTCATGTCCAAAGCAGCAGCCGCTAAGCGCATATTATCTGTAATATCACCGGAACGGCTTCGAACATATTTCGGCTTATATCCTAAATGCTCTTCAAATATTTGATTCGTTAAATAAATCTCCTCATACGTTTGATCATAGTCTAAAGCTGTGACATCTGGAAATGACAATGTACCGTTTTGCACTTCATGACCTCTTTTTAAAATGTCTCGAACAAGCTCTGGCTCCTGTGCCACACGTAGCCCCTCTAAAAAGAAGGTAGCTTTCATATTAGATTCATCTAATTTTTTCAGTAGTAACTCCATTGTTTGATTATCCGCAAAGCCATTAAACGTTAGAGCCACTTTTGGCTTAATAATATCGGCATGGCTGATTGAATCACTCATCGTACCATCCGATTCCTTAATCTCTATAGTAGAATCAATTGGTTGAATCGTTTTTTGAGGAGTGAATTGACATCCTGCTAAGAACATCAGGAGTAGAAGCCCACATATTTTTAGCTGTTTCATGTCCCATGAACTCTCCTTATAACTTGTAATAATTTTTATTCTTAAATAAAAAATGGGTATTACGTGTGTCAAAAATTAATGATGCTTGTTGATCAATTAATGAATAATCAATGTTGGAATGGTTGGTTAAAATCAATACCGCATCTGCATCTTTAATAATTTGCTCTGTTAAAGGAACTGTATGGAATAGGGATTGTTCTACCGGGAATGTTTGAATAAAAGGGTCGATAATTTGTATTGAGCACTGATTATCTAGTAATTGTTGAATGACATGTAGTGCGGGAGATTCGCGTGAATCATTTATTTCCGGCTTATACGTGACACCAATAATAACAATTTTTGCTTGGCGTAGCTCCGTATTTTGAATACGTAAGTACTGCTTCAGTCTCTCTACAACAAAGCTAGGCATCGAATCATTAATTTTATCTGCTGCTTCTATTAATGTTGCTGAGACACCATGCTGTTGACCCGCCCACAATAAATATTTAGGGTCCACAGGGATACAATGTCCACCGACTCCTGGGCCAGGTTTAAATGGCATGAATCCATAAGGCTTTGTTGAGGCGGCATCGATAACTTCCCAAATATCAATATTCATTTTATAGCAAATTTGACTTAGTTCATTGACAAGAGCGATATTGATTTGGCGAAACGTATTTTCCAGCAATTTCTCCATTTCGGCAACTTTCGGACTTGTTACCGTATATACACTAGTATGAATGACTGTTTCATAAAAAACCTTTGAAACTTCCAAGCATGTGGAAGTAACACCGCCAACAACTTTGGGTGTATTAGCAACTGAAAAATTACTATTACCAGGATCCACTCGTTCTGGTGAATAGGCTAAAAATAAATCTTGACCAACCGCAAAGCCATGTTTTTGCAAGATAGGCTGAACAACTTCCTCTGTTGTCCCAGGATAGGTCGTGCTTTCAAGAATGACTAGTGCATTTGCATTAATATGGCACCCTATATCGTGAGCTGCTTCTTCTATATAGGAAATATCAGGAGTACCATCCTCCATTGTAGGGGTTGGCACACAAATGATGACAACATCAACAGAAGCAAGTTTGGAAAAATCATCGGTTGCTTCAAATTGACGTTCCTTCAATAGTAACTGTATATTTTCTTTCGGGATATCAGCTATATAGCTTTCACCGTTTTGCAACAGGGCGATTTTTTCTTGATTTTTATCAAAGCCTAAAACATGAAAACCTTTTTGAACAATTTCAATGGCAAATGGTAGACCTACATAGCCGAGGCCAATTACCCCAATTGTCGCTTTTTTTGTTTGAATTTTATTTAATAAAGCTGAGCTCATTGATTTCGTGTTTATCGTCATAACAATAACTCCTTTGGCTAAACTTTCATGTAATTTTTATCGCCATTTTTTCGTTATCTATTCATCTACTTATATATGCCGAGTATTCTGCAACGTAATAGGCCATTTCTCATTGCCATTTTCACCAAACCCCTTTCATCTCTACATACTTAAGTATGATTTTTTTAGTCAAAATAGATGAATAAAATCTAAATTCACAAAAAAACTTTTCTAACAATTATATAGTACTACTTGCAACTAAACAATTTCTAAATAAATCCTTCATTCACGATAAAACGCCTACTTTATTAGTATTTAGAACAAAAAAGTTCATTATTTATTCAGATATTTAGTAAATATATTCAGAGTCGCTTTATTAGTGTAGATGAAAAAGTTGCTAAGCGACACTGAAGAATGTTAATAAATAAAAAATTAACATTTTTTCCTTTTTTGAACTCTAAAAAATCCCTCTAGAATTGGTTTTCACCGATACTGGAGGGATCATCCTTTGAAACACGGAGAATAGACATTACATGAGCTGTTGTAACTATTTTATATAGCCATTTTTATTTCCTCGGAAATCGACAACTTGTAGATAGTCACTATTCGAAAGCTGTCAAAATTCACTTAAACAGCTTCAAAAGAAAAAGAGTACGTAAGTAATTCACTACTTACGTACTCTTTTATTTAAATTATTGAACAGGTACTACTGCACCTTTCCATTCTTCTAAAATAAAGTCTTGGATTTCTTTAGACGTTAATACTTCTAATAATGTTTTAATTTCTGGTCTTGATTCATCCCCCGCACGTACTGCGATGATGTTTACGTATGGTGACTCTTTATCTTCAAGAGAAATCGCATCTTCGATTGGGTTTAAGCCATTATCAATAGCAAAGTTAGAGTTGATCAGTACTGCGTCCCCTTCGTCGTTTTCGTACATTTGTACAAGCATTTCTGGTGCTGTATTCGCATCGAATTTAAAGTTTTTAGGATTTTCATCTATATCTTTAATTTCTGCTGCTGTTTTATCAATACCCTCTTTTAATTTAATTAAGCCCTTAGCTTCTAATAATGACAGCATACGACCGTGATCTGATACCGAATTAGAAAGTAAGATTGTTGCACCTTCAGGAAGTTCTTCTAAAGATTTATATTTTTTAGAGTAAATACCGATTGGCTCAATATGAACACCACCAGCATTGACGAAGTCATAGCCATTGTCTTTAATTTGTAACTCTAAATACGGAATATGTTGGAAGTAATTTGCATCCAACTCTTTTGATTCTAAATCTTGGTTTGGTAGCACATAGTCTGTATATGTTTCTATTTCAAGGTCAATACCTTTCTCAGCTAAGATCGGTTTTGCTTTATCCAAAATTACGGCATGTGGTGTATTAGAAGCTCCCACTTTTAATGTAACGTTTTCTTTACTATCTGTTTTATCACCAGATGCTGAATTTGCATCCTCTTTTTTATCAGTACCGCAAGCTGCTAAAGCTAGTACAAGTATTGATAAAAATAATCCTGTTAATAACTTTTTCATTTATGACACTCCCTTTATTTTGATGAAAATATGTTAGCGGCAAGAACCGGAATAACCTCAGTTTTATTAACGTTTATCAATTTTTTCTGTAATGAAATCACCAATCCATTGGATAATAAAGACTACTACTAAGATCAAAATAGTTGCCATTAATGTCACATCTTGGCGATTTCGTTGGAACCCGTCTAGGAAGGCTAAGTTTCCAAGACCTCCTGCACCGATTATCCCTGCCATTGCTGTATAACCAACAAGTGCTACAGCCGTAACCGTAATACCAGAAATTAATGCTGGTAATGATTCAGGGATTAGAACTTTCCAGATAATTGTGGAGGTTTTTGCCCCCATTGAACGAGCTGCTTCAATGACACCTTTATCAATCTCACGTAACGCAATTAATACCATACGTGCATAGAATGGAGCCGCACCGATAAATAAAGCAGGTAAAGCAGCATTAGCTCCACGGATTGTACCTAGTAAAAACTTAGTGAATGGAATTAATAAAATAATTAACACGATAAATGGGATAGAGCGGAAAATGTTAACGAGTGACCCTGTTAAAAAGCTAACAATTTTATTAGCCCATAACTGATTGGGACTTGTTAAAAATAGGACGATCCCAATGGCTAACCCTAGAATAAATGTAATAACTGTAGAAATGGCTGTCATATATAATGTTTCATACGTAGCCTGCCACATGCTATCCCAGTCTACATTCGGAAAGAGATTAGTTAGCATCTGCAATCACCTCCGTTTGTACTTCCACTGTATTTAAATAGCTTAGGGCTTCAGTCACATTTGCTTTCGACCCATCAATTTGCACGATGAGCGTACCATATGCTCCATTTTTCGTTTGTGAAATATTCCCGTGTACAATGCTTACTTCCACATCGAATTGCTTTACAAGATGTGAAATAACAGGCTGTTCGGTTTTTTCACCAACAAAAATCAGTTTGACCAGTTGTCCCGTTGGGTAATTTGCTTTGATTTGTTCTACTGTATCTTGTGTTTCCTTTGTATTTGTAATTTGGGCTACAAATTTCTTAGTAATGGCCGCCTGAGGTGCCTGGAAAACCTGCAATACTTCCCCACGCTCTACAATTTCGCCTGCCTCCATCACGGCTACACGATGACAAATCTTGCGAATGACATGCATTTCATGCGTAATGAGGACAATCGTTAACCCTAAACGTTCATTAATATCTACCAGTAAATCAAGAATGGCATCTGTTGTTTCAGGGTCTAGTGCAGATGTTGCCTCATCACATAGTAAAACCTCTGGGTTATTTGCTAATGCACGTGCAATCCCTACACGTTGCTTTTGTCCACCAGACAGTTGCGATGGATATGCTTGATCGCGCCCTTCTAAGCCAACAAGTGCTATCAATTCCTTCACCCGCGCCTCCCGTTGAGCTTTTGATACACCTGCAATTTCTAATGGGAAGGCAATATTTTCTGCAACTGTTCGTGACCAAAGTAGGTTAAAATGTTGAAAAATCATACTAACCTTTTGTCTAGCTGCTCTAAGTTTTTGACCCTTAATCGAAGAAAATTCTTGATTGTTCACCGTTACTGTTCCTGCTGTTGGTTTCTCTAAACCATTAAGTAAACGAATCATCGTACTTTTACCAGCGCCACTATAGCCGATAATGCCAAAAATTTCACCCTTATTAATAGTAAGGTTAACATCTTTGACTGCCGTTAATTCGCCATTTGCTGTTTTGTATTTCTTCGTTATATTTTGAAGCTGTATCATAGCGAATACTCCTTTTCTTATATAAAAAAACCCCTCTACTTATAGACAAGTAGAAGGGGTCACGTATTATACGTTGAACCGTTCTCTCATCTTTCAAAGAAAAATCTTTGGGTGATTTGGCACCTTTTCACTATGTGATGGTTGCCGGGCTTCATAGGGCACTTCCCTCCGCCGCTCTTCATAAGAGTTCGATATATTTAATGTTTTAGTAATATATTTGTTACTTTACCACGCTAATAAAGTTCAGTCAATTGATTTTTTTAACAATTCGTACAAAAATGGTACGGATTGAAAAGCATAAATCTTTTCTGTCACTTTGCCGCCATCACAAACAAGTAAACAAGGAACGCTTTCAATTTGATGTTCAATAGCAATTTGCTCCAAAAAATTAATATTTGCTTTCCCTAATTTTAAGTGAGGTAATAGTTGTTCTACAATTGACATCATTTTCGATGCCACTGCACAAGTACCACACATCGGTGTATATAAATAAAACGCAGCTTTTTCTCCCGACTGTAATGTCGTTTCCCACTGCTCTTTTGACCATTCTTTCATTCATCTCACGCAACCTTACAAAATATATTCATTATGGATTGAAAAATGTGCACGCAGTAAAATTGTCGCTAACACTTTTCGTGGTGTCGTTTCTACTTCCTTATAGGTTGGCATTGTACGTAAATGCTCTGCTTCAGGATAATGTCTGTCCATTAATGCACGTAACTTATCGCCTGAAGTATCGGCATCAAAAAAAGTGAATAGCTCACAGCCCTCATAAGGATCGAGTAGCTCTTCTAATTGATGCACTCCAATTGTTCCATTCGTACATAGTATTGTAACATTCTCGTTCAAAATTGGCTCAATTTGTAGCTTATCTGAGCGTCCTTCTACTATCAAGCATTTCCCATCGAACATTACGCCACCTCCATTTAGACATACCCACTTATACATTATTATATAATAAAAAACGCCGGTGGTTTCCGACGTTTTTTGATTATGGCTTGTCTTATTCTGCAGTCATCTCTTCGTATTGTTCTGCTGTCATAAGTTTATCAACTTCTGATGCATCAGCAGGCTCTACGACGATCATCCATGCTTTTTCATATGGTGATTCATTTACGAATTCTGGGCTATCTTCTAAATCTGCATTTACTTCCACTACAGTACCTGAGATTGGTGCATATAATTCAGAAACAGTTTTTACTGATTCTACGCTACCGAATGGATCATCTGTTTTGATTTCATCGCCAACTTGTGGAAGTTCAACGAAAACGATATCTCCTAATTCAGATTGTGCGAAGTGCGTAATACCAATACGTACTTTTCCATCTTCTACTTTTACCCATTCATGCTCTTCAGAGTAACGTAAGTCTTTCGGTGTGCTCATGCAAAAAACCCCTCCATAATTATGTAATATATTCACTTTCAGTGTGCCATACTTCTCCTATAAAAACAAGGATAAAAACGGTTATAACCAAGCTTGCTCAAAATCGGATTCTTTAAACCCTAAAGTTACTTTTTTTCCATCTGTTACGATGGGACGTTTTATTAACATACCATCCGTAGCAAGTAGCTCAAGCTGTTCTTCCTCAGTCATATCAGCTAGCTTGTCCTTCAAACCAAGGTCACGATACTTCATACCAGAAGTATTAAAAAACTTCTTCAAAGGTAGTTCACTTGCTTGCCATAAAGCTGTTATTTCATCCTTTGTTGGTGGGTGCTCTACGATATGTACCTCTTCATAGGAAACGTCATGATCATTTAACCACTTTTGTGCTTTTTTACATGTTGTACATTTTGGATAATGGAAAAATTGAATCGTCATAAAAATGCTCCTCTGCTGTCTTTTTCTGTAGTATACCATCATAATCATTTAGAATGGTGGAACTTCGCTCATTTTCGTAAGTCTATCCATTGGTTCTGTATTTTTATCCGTTACTTTCCCGAATTTATCTGGAACAAAAAAACTAGCTACCCATTTACGGATAGCTAGCGTTTTTCATACGATTAAACGATATATTTTTCTGCTTCAATTAATTTCACAGATGCTTCACGTTTCTTCGTAATTAGGTTGTATGGATTGTTACGTGTTAATTTACGTAATGCAGATAAAGTCATACGTGCTGCATCACCATCTGCGGATGCAAGAATTGTATCTTTTGCTTCTTTTTCGATTTCAGCAAATGCTTCTTGGCAGAAAATTTGAGTGTATAGCAATTTTTGATGTGCTTTTTCAACGCCATCACGTGCAACCGCTTTTTCTGTACGTAATACAGCTGATTCCATTGCAAATAATTGATTAGCGATATTAGCAATATTTACTAAAACTTCTTGCTCTTGATCTAACTTCGCACCAAAGCGTTGTGCTGCTAAGCCTGCCGCTAATACAGCAATCTTCTTGGCATTTTTCACTAAGTATTTTTCCTGAGCTAGTGGCTCTGTACCGATATCCTCCGGCATTAACATCAAAAGCTCTTGCTGTAGATTTTGCGCAACTTGTAATAATGGCAGCTCACCTTTTAGTGCCTTTTTCATAAATGTACCTGGTACAATCATGCGATTAATTTCATTTGTACCTTCAAAAATTCGATTAATACGAGAATCACGGTAAATACGCTCTACCTCATATTCAGCCATGAAGCCATAACCGCCATGTAACTGTACCGCTTCATCTGCAATATAATCTAATGTTTCTGATCCAAATACTTTAGCAATTGAGCATTCAATCGCATACTCAGCGATAGCACCTGCAATCACTTTTCCTTCCTTTTGCTCCTCTGGACTTAGCTGGCTTAAACGATCTTCAAATAAACCAACAGTACGGTAGTTTAAGGACTCTGATGCATACAATTGAGAAGCCATCGTTGATAATTTTTCTTTTGTAAGGTTGAAGTCAGAAAGCTTAGTTTTAAATTGCTGACGTTGGTTTGTATATTGTACTGCTAACTCAAATGCACGTTTCGATCCACCAATTGTTCCAACCCCAAGTTTATAGCGACCGATATTTAAAATATTGAAGGCAATGACGTGCCCACGACCGATTTCACCTAATAAATTTTCTACTGGCACTTCTGCATCTTCTAACACTAGTGTACGAGTAGATGAAGATTTAATCCCCATTTTCTTCTCTTCAGGACCCACAGAAACACCATTGAATGCACGTTCCACAATAAAGGCAGTGAACTTGTCGCCATCAATTTTAGCGTAAACAACAAAAACATCTGCAAAGCCCGCATTTGTAATCCATTGCTTTTCACCATTTAAAATATAATGTGTGCCTGCATCGTTTAGTTTCGCAGTTGTTTTTGCCCCTAAAGCATCTGAGCCTGATCCTGGCTCTGTTAATGCATAAGCAGCAATTAATTCACCTGAAGCAAGCTTCGGTAAATATTTTTTCTTTTGATCTTCGTCACCGAATAGCACGATTGGTAATGAGCCAATTCCAACGTGTGCACCATGAGTGATGGAGAAGCCACCCGCTACAGACATTTTTTCTGCAATTAATGCTGAAGAAACTTTATCTAAGCCTAGTCCTTCGTATTCTTCTGGAACATCTGCACCAAGCAAGCCTAATTCACCAGCACTTTTAAGGAGACGTACTGAATGCTCAAATTCGTGGTGCTCTAAATTTTCAACTACAGGTAAAACTTCATTTGCTACATATTCTTCTGTTGTTTTAGCAATCATTTTATGCTCATCAGTGAAATCTTCTGGTGTAAACACACGATCTAATTCCACATCTTCAATTAAAAATCCGCCGCCTTTAATGAAATCCGTTGTTTTTTCAGTCATATAAATTCCTCCCAATATATCTATTTTGATAGTCTAATCCCCTATTGAATGACGCCTCTTCAAATCTGTGATATTTGCTAGAGGCTTAATCTGTATTCAGCATCTTCTCCAGTCATATTAGAGAAGGTTTCTGACGCTACAAACCTTTTACTGAGTGAAGACAAACATATATAGAAAAGCTTGACATATACATGCTCGGAGGCAACCGGAAACAGTACACCTCAAGCTGATCTAATGAAGATTATAGAATTTCAAATACTCCAGCAGCCCCCATGCCGCCACCAATGCACATAGTTACTACACCATATTTCTTGCCTTGACGCTTTAATTCATGAATAAGTTTTAGCGTTAAAATAGCACCCGTTGCACCCAGTGGATGTCCTAATGCAATAGCTCCACCATTTACATTGACCTTTTCTTGGTCAATGCCTAAATGACGAACAACCTGTAAGGATTGGGATGCAAATGCCTCATTGATTTCCCATAAATCAATAGCATCTACTGATAAACCTGCAATTTCTAACGCTTTCGGTACCGCCACAATTGGACCAATTCCCATCACTTCAGGTGGTACACCACCTACTGCAAAGCCTAGGAATTTTGCCATTGGTGTTAAACCTTGCTTGACAGCCTCTTCGCGATCCATTACCAATACAGCTGCTGCACCATCGGAAGTTTGAGAAGCGTTCCCTGCCGTCACACTCCCCTTCACATGGAAAGCTGGACGAAGCTTCGCTAAGCCTTCAACCGATGTACCAGGACGTACACCTTCATCCATACTGAAAGTGAATTTTTTCACCTGTGGCTTATTATTTTCGTCAACATAATGTTGTTCCACTTCTATAGGTATAATCTCATCATTAAATTTACCTTCTTTGATCGCCTTTTCAGCAAGTTCATGTGAACGAACTGCAAAAGCATCTTGATCTTCTCGACTTACATTGTACTGTCGAGCTACCTCCTCAGCTGTATGCCCCATTCCCATATAATATTGTGGAGCTGTTTCTGCTAAAGTTGGATTTAAGCGGGGTGTGTTCCCCACCATTGGCACCATACTCATTGACTCGACACCACCGGCAAGAATAGCCTTTGAATGTCCTAGCATAATTCGTTCAGCTGCATAGGCAATCGCCTGCAGACCTGAAGAACAAAATCTATTTATTGTTAGAGCCGGAGTTGTATCTGGTAATCCTGCAAGTGCACCGATACTACGAGCTACATTCATCCCTTGTTCTGCTTCTGGCATAGCACAGCCTAAAATTAAATCATCTATCGGTCCCTCATAGCCTGCTCTTTTTAATGTTTCTTTGACAACGGCAGCACCAAAGTCATCTGGTCTTACTGTTGCTAAAGAACCTTTTTTTGCTTTTCCAATTGGAGTTCGTGCTCCTGCTACAATAACGGCTTCACGCATCGTATAATCCCCCTTTGTTTCATGTGCAAGTTTTGTCTATTTCGTCCATTAGTTACGAAGTGGTTTCCCTTTTAGCAGCATATGTTGCATTCTTTGCTGTGAAAGTGGATCTGCAACAAGGCTAAGGAATGCCTCACGCTCTAAATTTAATAGATACTGTTCATCGACTAATGTGCCATATGGAACCTTACCACCTGCAATAACATATGCTAGCTTTTTAGCAATTTTCAAATCATGCTTACTGATAAAGCCTGACTCATACATACCTTGCGCACCAATGAGTAATGTACCGTAGCCTGATGCACCCACCACAGGAACTTTTGTTGGCACAGGTGGTTGATAGCCTGCTTCGTAAAGCGCTATAGCTGCTTGCTTCGCATCATATAATTGATGATCTTGATTAACTGAAATCCCATCTGCGAAGTTTAAGAAGTTATTTTCACGTGCTTCCTCACCAGATGTTGAAACCTTCGCCATCGCAACTGTTTCAAATACTTTATTTGCAATATGTTGATAGTCTATCTCAACACCATTTGGTAGACCCTTTAGGAATTTTTGATAAAGCGCTTTATTACCTCCGCCGCCCGGAATCAACCCAACGCCTACTTCCACTAAGCCCATATATGTTTCCATCGTTGCCTGGATATGTGCAGCAGGTAAGCAAACCTCTGCGCCGCCACCTAATGTCATCGCAAACGGTGCCGCTACAACTGGCTTCCGTGAATATTTAATTTTTTGCATCGCATCTTGGAATGCCTTAATGACAAAATCTAGTTCAAAGATATTATCATCCTGTGCTTCTACTAAAATCATTCCTAGATTTGCTCCAACACAGAAGTTTTTCCCCTGGTTTCCAATAACTAAGCCCTTATAATTAGCTTCTACCTCGTCGATTGCAAAATTTATCATTTGAATAATATCTAAACCAATAGCATTCGACTGCGAATGAAATTCTAATAATGCAACTCCATCACCCAAGTCTATTAAACTAGCACCTGTATTAGATTTAATTACACCATGTTTTTTCTTATAGCGTTTTAAATCAATTTCCTTTTCATTAACGGGCACTTTGACATACTCCGAACCATTATAGTATGCCAAGTCACCATCTATATCTGAATAGAAAGTTTCAAATCCATTTACTAACATCTCTTTTACAAAGGCAGGTACTTCTCGACCTTCTGCCTCCATTTTTGCTACAGCTTCTTTCACGCCAATAGCATCCCAAATTTCAAATGGTCCTTGTTGCCAGCCGAAGCCCCATTTCATCGCATTATCAATAGCAACAATATCATCTGCAATTTCACCGTATAGCTGAGCAGAATAAATTAATGTAGGAGCAAATATTCCCCATAATAATTCACCCGTACGATCTTTTGCATATGTTAAAGCCTTCACTTTATTAGCCAATCCACGAGTTTGTTTCGCCATTTCAATGGAAGGTGTCTTTAATTTTTTCGCTGGACTATAGGCCAAAGTCGTTGGGTCAATTTCATGAATCTCTTTTCCTTGCTTTATGAAGAAGCCTTGGCCTGATTTGGCACCGAGCCAACCGTTCGTGACCATTTTTTGCAAAAATTCTGGGACAGCAAATACCTGTTGTTCCTCACCTGTTGTTTGATCGTAGACATTTTTAGCTACATGAATAAATGTATCTAATCCAACAACATCGAGCGTACGGAACGTTGCCGATTTAGGACGGCCAATAAGCGGACCTGTCACGGAATCTACTTCCCCAACTGAGTAACCACCTTTTAGCATTTCCTGTAACGTGATGAGTAACCCATAAGTGCCGATGCGGTTAGCAATAAAGTTAGGTGTATCCTTTGCAAGCACAACGCCCTTACCAAGCACATCTTCACCAAATGTTTTCATGAAGCTTACTACTTCAGGTGCAGTTGTATCAGCTGGAATCACCTCTAATAGTTTTAAATAGCGAGGCGGATTGAAAAAGTGTGTGCCAAGAAAATGCTTTTTAAAATCATCTGAACGTCCTTCTGCCATTGCATTAATACTAATGCCAGAGGTGTTTGAGCTAATAATTGTTCCAGGTGTACGAACAGCATCGATTTTTTCATACAGACTTTGTTTTATAGGTAAGTTTTCTACAACAACTTCAATAATCCAATCTACATCTTTTAGTTTCCCTAAATCATCTTCAAAATTGCCGACCGTTAGTAGTGATAAATTTTTCTTAGAAGTAAGTGGTGCTGGCTTTTGCTTTAATAACTTTTGCAAAGCTCCGTTTACAAGACGATTTCTTACAGCTGGGTGCTCTAAGGAAAGACCTTTTGCCTCTTCCTCCTGCGTTAGTTCCTTCGGTGCAATATCTAATAGTAATGTTGGTATACCGATATTAGCTAAATGCGCTGCAATTCCAGAGCCCATCACCCCAGAACCTAGAACAGCAGCTTTTTTAATGTTATAAGTCACAAGCAATTCCCCCTTATTCTTCCATTGAATGAATAGCCATTCATTTTTTAGTCAAAAAAATATCAAGTGTACCTTAGTGGATTTTTGTCCCTCTGCTGAATGAATATTTACTAAATTCAATAAGCACAACTAAGGTTTATCTCCATTTCAAAACATTGCTAATGAATGAAGATAAAACTACTTTTCTATTTTTAGTGTAGATTATTTTGTCTAATTTAGCAATCTTTTTTCAAGAATTAATTTTGCAATATACATCTTTTTTTGTCGTTTACGAGCTAAATGAAGACAATAAGTAGCGATGACTATAGCCAAACAGAAAACTTTCAGGATACGCGAAAAATGTGTAGAATGGTAAGCAAGGAGAGTGAATACTTAATGAAAACAATTACTACTGCAGAACAATTTAATGAATTAATCAATGGCAACCAAAAAGTACTAGTGAAATTTTACGCTGGCTGGTGCCCAGATTGTACACGTATGAACATGTTCATCGATCCAATCATTGAAGAGTATAACCAATTTGATTGGTATGAGCTAAACCGCGACGAGCTTCCAGAAATTGCAGACAAATATGATGTAATGGGCATCCCAAGTTTATTAATTTTCCAAAACGGTGAAAAGCTTGCTCACTTACACAGTGCCAATGCAAAAACACCTCAACAGGTAACTGAATTTTTATCTGCTCAATAATAATAATGAGAGCTGCATTTCTTCATGAAATGCAGCTCTTTTTGAAAGGAGATACCATTATGCGCCAACAATTGGGGCTACTCGGAAAATCACAATATGATGCTTCGATTGCAGCTAACTATCGTAATTCTGCTTGTGGCCCTACTACAATACACGTTATGTTAAATTATTTGAATGGATCTGCTCCTTCGATTAATGAGCTTTATAAACAGCTTGGTAGTACCAAAATTGGTTTGTTCAAATGGCGTTTGATTCGCAATTTACGCCGATTATATCCATCATGGGATGTTCGTACTTGTTCATTAAAAGAAGCTTTACAGGAAATTGATGCAGGGCGTCCTGTTGCTATGCGCTTTGATCGTTATTTTAGTTTTCGTTGGCGAGATCAAACCTCTACTTTCGCCTATCATTGGGTACCGCTAATTGGCTATGACATTAGAGATGATCAGCTATGGTTAATTTTTCATGATAACGGTACAGCTAATCGTGATAGCATCATTCGTCAGGCACTCTATCAACACAACGAAAAAGTATTGTCCTTTGTAAAAGTGGCCCCTCGCTAGAGCAAATATCGAATCGCCTACTATTTGCTCTCTATTCTTCTCCTTACAATAAAAAAAAGCAGAGCATATGACTATACTCTGCGATGATTGATTAAATAAGTGAATACAAAGAACGGGCATGCTTGGCAATAAGCGTGTAGCCACTCTCTTCGATCTCTTTAAATATGTGCGGCTCATAGTTTGGTAATACGAGGCTTGAAAGGTCTGCTTCAATAGGCACATCGGTTTGAATCGTTGCGAGCTCATGCGATAATTTCAGCATATCTATATTGTCTTGGATTTTAGTTCGTTGACCTGGCTTTAATTCACCGAGCGACGCTAGTACACTATCAATCGAGCCATATGTTTGAATTAATGTGAGTGCTTGCTTAGGACCAATACCTTTAACGCCTGGATAACCATCACTTGTATCTCCCATAAAAGCCTTTACTTGTGCAAACTGCGCGGGCTCAATACTATACTCCTCTTTAAAACGTCCATGTGTATAAATATCATATTCTGTGTAGCCCTTTTTCATAAAAGCAATCTCTGTAGAGGGTCTCAAAAGTTGAAGTAAATCTTTATCTCCACTAATCACAGTAATTTCAGCCTCGTCCTGCCATTTGGTAATCATAGAGCCAATTAAATCATCAGCCTCCATGCCCTTCACACCAAAATTCTGCCAGCCCATTTGTAGGGATAAATTTTTTGCCATATCAAATTGAGGCAACATTTCCTCCGGTGGCGCTGGGCGATTTGCTTTATAGCCATCAAATAAATCATTGCGGAATGTATGCGCCCCCATATCCCAGCAAACTGCCATATGTGTTGGCTTCATTAAAGATTGCGCAGTTAGTACATGTCGTACAAAGCCTTGTGCTCCATTCGTTGGTGTCCCATCCGCCAAGCGAATAAAGTGACCCATGGCAGCCGAAGCGAAAAATGAACGGAATAACAATGCCATACCGTCAACAATCAGTAGTTTTGGTTTTGTTGTCATTATAAATTTCCTCTCTATAACCGTACAAGTTTGTATAAATTTTTGATACCTATTGAATAGTATAGCAAACTTTCAACAATGAGCATTGTCAATACACGGCAATATGCTTACTTACAACGTCACTTTTCCTTTTTTTGAGATGCGATTGCGATGATCCAGCTGAATACCTGTTAGCCATTGTAAAAATGCCGTTACACCAATTTTAACGGTTTCTGGACGCAGCGTGCCTTCCTTAGGATCTGCATAGACAAAATCAATATGGCGAACCCCTTCATTTTCACCTATAAGTTTGAGGATATCAAATAATTCATAGGCTGTTAGACCACCTGGCGTGGCAGCGGGGACATCTCGTGCAAACATAATATCAAGTGCATCTAAATCCACTGAAATATAAATTCGATCAACCTCATACATTAGCTGACGTAACATTTCACGTATTGTGAGCTGAATACCATCACGTCGCATTTGCTTTAATGTAATCATATGAATGCCCTGTTCTCTTGCATAATGAATCATTTCCGGGGAATTGAAAAAACCATGCAATCCGACATTATAAATATGTCTCCCTTCCACAATCCCTGAGGCAATCAATTGATGGATTGGAGAATCTTGAGCCAGCCCAATTTCCTCTTGGTTTCTTGCATCTAAGTGTGTGTCAATTTGAATGATGCCAATACGGTCCTGCGGAAAGGCATTTTTTATTCCTTTTAATGAACATGCGGTAATGGCATGGTCTCCCCCAATCAAGCAAGTAAAACTTTTTTGAAAAGCTATACTTAAATTTTCTGCTGCCGCCTCGATGGCAGATTCAGAAAGCATTCTATCTTGTTCATGAATCGCCACATCGCCAATATCAACGACTGATAGTGCACGTAAATTTATTTGCTCATCTAAGTTATATGATTGGAAGCTAGGCCATACTTTACGAAACGCAGTTGGATATTGCGCTTTTGCAGATGCTTCTCCTGCATACGATAGCAGAGCTCCATACACAACTATATCCACATCATTTGGGTTTGGGTTTGTTTGCTGCTTAATCCATTGATGCATGGCCGATCCATTCTCTTGCTTCCATTGGCATTCCGGTTCTATAAACATATACATCTACCACCTTTATATCTTTTCTATTGAAGTTAAATTAACCTATATTTTTTCACATGTCCCTCAAATGTCCTACCCAATCTTCTCTCTATCTAATAGTACCATTCGTACATTCATCTTCGTCATTGTTTTTCACTTTTCCTCTTTTCTTTTAACTTTTCTATGGGAAACACAAAAAAGCAAACTAGAAATCAGTTTGCTTCAAATTTCACTATGAGTTGGCGATGCTACTTTTGTTGTTTGAAGTGATTTTCACAAAGTTCGGCTACCTCATACATGGAATAGCTTTGAAAATTGTATTGACTACGTAATTCTTGAAAATAAAGTAATAGCTCCTCTAGCATGGCTAAATTTTTAGCTGTATTCTCCCCAAAATTATGAGGATGCCACCATAAATGATAAAAAGCTTGGGCCTTTGCAGCCTCGAGCATACTTTCCTTTATGCGTTTTACCTTTGAGCCCTCGAATACGTGAAATGGACGAAAATAGGGTCTTAAAAAGGCACTTGAACGAATATTAATCAGTTGCTCGCCCCGCATTTCCTCCAAGGTTGCCATATGATGGCCAGTAAGATTGATATAGCTATCAAGCCATTTTTTAGCTCCCAAAAGTCTACCTTTTTTCGTAAACTTTTGAGCATCATACAATGGATGATTTTCAGTTCCTCTGTAACAAACATAGCCCGCTTCTACACATGCTTTAAAATAGTCCTTATTCACTTGATTTCTTGGAAAAACCATGGACTTCATTGGCGAAATATACCCCTCGCTTATGGTCTTTGTCGCGTCTAAATCTGCATAAAAGGCAGCTTCTGATTGACCTTTTTCCAAGCAATAATAATGAGAAAAGGTATGGCTACCTATTTCCTGATGTGGTGTACGTTTAATCTCCTCTATTAAAGATTTACCAAAATGTAAGAGGTCCTCTTGTTCGTTTTCGCCTACTTTAGCTAGCTGGCTATGTGCTGCATAGCGCATATTGTCATACTTAACAGGGATACCTCGTAAATAATGAGCCATTTCAGCCTTTGATTCTGCAAACAGGAGTCCAACTGTCGCCCATGTTGCATGAATGTCATATTGCTCAAATAACGCAAGTATGCTTGGCAAGGCTTTCCGTACACCATATAGGTTTTTATTATATTGTCCATATCGAAATACATCATGGACACCCCACTTCAGCTCAAAATCTAATGAAATAACGAGACCCCCACCATTCATGTTGCTACTTCCTCCATTTTTGCACGCCTAGTAGCAGTGCGCGTATTTTTGATTGGGTAATGTAGCCTGAGTAAACATTGACAACCTGTCCACCAAAGCTTAGTTTGAATGCACGTACATTCCGACTATCGGTTAATTCACCCATATCATATAAAACAAAACCTTGCTCCTTAAAATGAAGAAGATTATGCCAGATTAAAAAACGATTGGCATAGCGGTGTGGTCTCTTTAAATGTGGAGATATAGCTGATGCCGCACAAGTTGCTTCATAATAAGACATTGCTTTATTCTCATGTACAATATCCAGTCGATAGCATAATGTTTGTCCACAAATACTTTGAATTTCAGATAATAATAATGCTCCCTGTTTGTTGAGAAGCATGATCGTATCCATTTGAGTTTTACCAATACCCTCAAGCTTTTTTCTTTTAGCAAAATGATTATAAAATTGCTGAAAAGCTCGTAAGTTTTCGACGGACGGCTCTTTATATAAAATAACTTGATAAAATTCTTTATGTGCGCGTCGTAATATTTTACGGTTTCCTTCAGAAAGTGCTAAGTACAAAGACAGCTCATGCCCTTGAAGATCGATATGAATCGTTTCACTTTTAACAAGCTTTCGACTTGGGACAAGAGAATTAGTATAGCCTATTACTTTCATGGATTTTCGAACATTGGCTGGCTTTTCTAGAAAATAAAAATGCTGCATCGCAATATTCCACCGCTTACTTTTAATGGACAGAATGAACATCGCCCCCACTCTCCGTATTTTTTTGTACATGTTGTCGCTCAAAACGAGCTACTTTATAATGTTTCATTCGAATAATAGGTTTATAGCCTAGCTGTGCTAAGCGCTTCCGTTTTCGCCATTGCCAAAAGCTTGCCGTTACCCACAGTGTTTGTCCAGATTTGATTTTTCTGAAATAGGCCGTGATAATATCGATTTGCTTGAACATAACATAGTCTAAAAAATAAGTTTGCTTCGGTAATGCTTCAACTATTTGCAATGAATCGACACGCCAATTCGTAGCGTGTAACGCGAATGCTGGTTTATTTGTTTCCGCAAAGGAATCCTTATAAACGGTGTATCCCTTATAATAGAGAGCAATGACTTCTTCCTGATCAAGCTGCATCGCTTCCTGAATAGTCATTTCCTCAAATAAGTTGCCCACAGGTTGCTGTGGTGACACATCCTCTGCTGGAGATAATTCATAGAGCTCCACTTGCTTCAAACGAATAAACCTATCTACGAATTGTTGTCCATATTCTAGCCAATCTTTAAGCTTTCCATACTTTACTAAATAGCGGAATCGTCCAAGTTTGTTTCGCTTCCAATCTACAAATCGCTGATTACTTTTTACATATTCCTTAAGCCGCTCCTTTAGTAGCAATGAACCTGTCACTAGCCTCGCACGTCTCGTACCGCTACTGGCAAGCATACGTCTAGTAAAATCGATATTCGTACGCCAATCAAATTTATAAGGCTCATAGCCAATACTCATATCAAATAGGCGATAATTAGCAGCGAAAGTTCGCTGAATAGATTCCTGATTGACGATACGTCCCGGACCAAATACATTAAATGTCGGTTCGTGAGCAAGCGCATAGGTTACATAGCGTCCACGACAATAAAGTCCATATGTGAAAGCAATCCACTGATTTTCAAAGACAAGTGCATCGACCTCTACTTGTAGCGCCTCCCCATGAAGCATTGTTAAGCGCTCAAAAAAGTCTCTTTTCTTCCCTTTTGTAAAGTCACTCGTATCCAGTTTTTTTGCCCATCGTCGATCAAATAATCGAAACATTTGCCATAGCTCGTCCTGTGTAGGGACTCTCCTTGTTAAAGTGCCTAGCTTCCGGAGCTTTCTTTCCCGCCGATCAACACCATGCATTTTTCGGCGTTGCTGGAAATGTTGAGGAAAGTCTACCTCGGAAAAAGCGAGATATGGAGTGACCACACGGAACATACTTATTCGTAACTGTCTTTCCACGAAATATTGTTCGATGACTTTAGTAGACTCTTTACTTTCCAATAAGCCATGCAGTGAAAAAATGACGTGCCGATGTTTTTTAAGAAGCTCATCGAACACAAAGGTCGTTGTGTCCATTAACCATTCTTTTTTGGCAACAACGCCTGTATAATTGGCAATACTTTCACCTGCGAAGGTATACACCCTAATCCCCCATCGACTAGTCACCGTAAAGGGGAAAAAGGCCAAAATGATTCCTTCATGTTCCACAGCGAAGAGCTCTACTCGGTCTTTACGCCCTACTATTTGCCACCAATTATAAAACCAAGCAAATTCAATAAACGGATTATCATTGTCCTCTTCCTCTAAAATGCCATCCCAAATTTCCTTGTACCACATGAGCTCATCATCTGTTCTAATACGTATTAATTGCAATTCAATCCCCTTTCTTTACGAGTTCTGAAACAGCTTGCTGATAGACCATTAATGTTTTTTGATACATCGGAGTAAACGTAAAATGCTGTAAGTAACGTCGTTCGCTCGCATTACCCATTTTTTTACTTAAGGCAGCATCCATTAATAAATGATGGAGCCTCAGCTTCAATAATTCTTTATCCTCACGCTCCACTAAAAAACCATTGTCATGATCCACCACTAACTCTTTAACACCACCCACATTTGTAGCAACTATAGGGAGACCTATACGCATCGCTTCAATAATAGAGATGGGCAAACCCTCCCAATCTGACAACAAAACAAACACATCACTTTTCTCCAAATAGCTGTGTACGTCTAATTGATCACCCAAAAATGTTATGCGATCTGTTAAATTATGCTGTGCAACAAATTCTTCTAAAGCTGGTCGTAGAGAACCATCTCCAATCAATTGAAGCTGCCATGGAACATCTGTCAGTTCTGCTAATACCTCCAGCAATAGATCCTGTCTTTTTGGCACTTCAAAACGAGCAACCATCACTATGACTGGCTGCTCCGTAAAGGTCTTTTCTGTTGATGAATGACTGTCTATTGGGGCAATACCATTATGAATAGTTAGCAGTTTATGAGCTGGAGCAACCTTTTTCATGAGGGCTAGCTCCCGATCATAATCAGATACCGTTATAATTTTTGAGGTGAATCGTTGAACTGATTTTTCCATTCGATAATAAAGCACCTGTTTCTTTTGAGGAACACCTTCTGTAAAGCTCCAACTATGTGCGGTAAAAACAGTTGGGATACGCAGTAAACTTCCCACTATACGACCTATCACACCTGCCTTGGAGGAATGTGTGGCAACCACATCAGGTTGTATGCTTTTGAAGACGGCTCTTAATTGTAAAAATGCTTGGAAATCCTTTGTTAGATGAATAGCACGTTGCATAGCTGGAATAGGAATAACTGTAATTTTTTCCTCTTGTAAGCGCCAAAGGGATGGCTGATAGGAGCCTGTCACGACAGTCACTTCATGACCATCTTGCTTGAGCTGGATCGCTAAAGCCTCCACATGCTTTTGTGCTCCACCGATTTTATCCATTCGTGTAATGAGCTGAACAATTTTCAGTACGGCCACTCCCCATCATTTAATAGGCACCCGTTCTTGCTACTACTACATAAAGAGTTTTCAAAACAATTTGGACATCCATCCAAAAGGAGTAATGATCCACATATTCAATGTCATATGAAATTTTTTGACCATGGGAAATATTAGAACGGCCGTTAATCTGGGCAAGACCTGTTAAACCTGGTTTTACCTCTAGTCTCCTGGCCTGTAAATTGTTATAGGCATTTGTTATGGTTGGAACCTCCGGACGAGGCCCCACAATGCTCATTTCTCCTTTTAATACATTTAACAACTGAGGAATTTCATCAATACTTAGCTTTCGAAGGACAGCACCTACTTTGGTAATCCGTGTATCCTGTTCTACTTTAAAAAAATAGTCGTCTGGAATACCATTGGTACATATAGCTGGCATATTGACTGGAACTGCCTGTATACACATTGTGCGTAGCTTCCAAATAACAAAGCGGTGATGATCGAGGCCAGTTCGTATTTGTTTAAAAAAAATGGGGCGACCCGTTGAGATGAGTAAAATGAGGAATACAGCTAGCATTAGAGGAATTGTCATAAAAAGTAATAATAATGCCCCGATAATATCAAATATTCTTTTGCCATACTGACCATAGAATGTGAGATTCTTAGTTGTCGGAACGTGCACTTCACCATCCTTTGCATTTTTTTACTACTTAACACTATATATTCATTTTGAACATTTCTAGAACTATTTTAAGAAAAGTGCTTCTAGATGAAAAAAAGGAGTTATAACAGCTGCACTTGCTGAATAACTCCTTTTTTCTTATTATATGCAAGCTCCTAAAATTTGGGCATCACATTCGATTACTACATTGCCTTTTAATGCCTTGCTAATCATACAAGTTTGTTCCGCTTTTTGTGCGAAGCGAGCAATTTTTGTTTCAAGTTGCTCTGTTAAATTGGCCGCTACTATTGTAGGCTTATGAACAATTTTTTCATACGTAAACACACCATTTACTACACTGACATACCCTTCAGACTGCAGGGATAAATCGTGAACAGCCACTTCTGATCTTTCGAGAAGAGCAGCTAATGTAATTAAATAACAAGTTGCTGAAGCCCCTAATAACATTTCATCCGGATTGGTACCAATGCCTGGTCCATCCATCTCCTGAGGAATAGAAATTTGCGTTTTCAGATTGCTAGCATTGATTGTTCCCGTACCATTTCTTCCATCCGACCAAGTTAAGTCCATTGTAAATTTATGCTGAACCATTTTATATCCTCCTTTACGTACATATGACCATGAAGAAAAATGCCCATTCTTCAAAGAAGACGAGCAGTTATCCATCAATAAAGATAAGCAAGACGCTTGAACGTTAATAGCGCATCCACTTTCGATACGGCTGTCTCTAACTCTACCACATTCTAAAAAGTATGCTCGAATAAGCGTTCCGTTTTAAAATAGGAATATTTTACTTTACCAAACAAAAACTAACTATTATTTTACAAAAAACAATGTGACAAATTTTATGGTAGAATAGAATAAATAATTCTTTAGGAGATTTTAAAATGATTTTAACAAAGCAAGAAGCAATACAGGCACTTAAAAAGAACAAGTTTATCGGTTTTACTATTACAACAGGTAATATTATTATGAAAAAGATGAATAAAACCGATTATAATATTTTTGTTTTTGAAGAAGGAAAAGAGAAGCCCTTACGTTATGTTGGTTCTATTATGAACGTTATGGCAACTATGAGTGATAAGGCATCGAATAAGGATTTTGTCATTGTAGAACAGCTTCCAACTCAAAATAACGTTGCCGAAACGCAAGCATCTGAAAACGAAGTGTCAGTAGAAGAGAAAGCTGTAGCATCAGAGGTAAAAGAAGTAGTCGTTGACGACACAGAAAAAGTAGTAGTGCCCGTTGATGAAACGGAAGAGAGCCGTGCGATTGCAGGCTATGAAGATCTATATAAAATGACAGTAAGTGGTCGCATTATTACGGTACGTGAAAATCGTCCTTTAGCTCGTTGTAATGATGAATACGGCTTCCATATTGCACGACTTACAAAGGACGGAAAAGCTTCCAGTCATAATGTCTTTGAGCTGTGGAAACAAACATTCCCTGAGTTAGAGCAAACTCAATTTAAAGGTGCTTTAAAAGCAAAATACGGGACAGGTTGTAAGCTAATCGATAAACCTGGTATCCATTTTTAATCTCATTCACTAAAATGTCTAAACAACAACCCTCAGTTGAAAACACTGAGGGTTTACTGTTTATAAATGAAATTCTTTTCGCCAATTGAACAACTTCACGATGGAAATTTGAGCCACTTTATGAAATCCTACATGCTTTAACTTTCGTCGTCTACGCCGCTCATACCATGGAACTAACGTACAGACGGATCGCCCTTCACGCTGCACTTCCACAACTATTGCCTCTAATAGCTGAGTGTCATATTCTCGAATGAAAGACATATTGGCAGATAGCTCGTACGTATAGCCACTCTCTTCTTCGCGTGCTATTTGATCGTGCCTTCTATAGACGATTTGATCTCCATCACCAAAAAATTGATTTCCCCTATAAAAATGAGCTATATAAGCAGGCCGCTCATTCATCGTCATAATATCCTTCATTTGTAGCTCTTGAAAGGGCCTATATCCTTGATCGTGTATTTGCTCCGCGATATAGATGTCTACTAGATGAATAGCTATGAATCGCTGAAGGGCTCCTTTTATTACTCGGAACCATTGTCTTATTCGAGCATGCTTTAGAAAATACAATAATTCCCCTAACCTGTCTCTCTTCCATTTCACAAGCTGGTGATTGCCTGTTAATTTCCCTTTTACCCGATCTCGTAATACCATCGATGACCGAATAAAGCGCTCCATTTTGCCTTTCGTACTCATAATAAATTTTCGTGTAAAATCAATATCGGTATACCATTGAAACTTATAGGGCTCATAGCCACTACCAAAATCATAGTAACGGAAGCCTAAATCTCGTGCCTTAAGCATATTTTCCTTTTCTATTAAACTGCCGGGGCCAAACCTATTGAAATCTGGCTCATGGCCCATCGCCTGACAAAAATTACGATCTCTACAGCATAAATCAATTGTAAAGCCAATCCAATGCCCTTCAAATTGCAAGCTATCAACCTCGACTCTGAATGCTTCATTAGAGACATCTGCCAAACGTTCATAAAACAATCGAGTCAGTGCTTCGGTAAATCTGCTTTTGTCCAATTTCTTGCGCCATCTTCGCGTAAATAGCGTAAACATTTCATGAAAATGACTGACACCAACATCCTGAAAGTCGACGTGCCCAAGTAGTTTTAATTTCTTTTCATAACGCTTAATACTTTTAAACGTCTTACGATGCTTTTTCAAAAAATCATCCAGTGTCATCGATTGAAAATCTATAAATGACGTGACGGTTCGAAATATAGAATAAGGCATCTGGTATTCTATCGCATATTTCTCAAGCTCTTGGGAAGTATCTTTACTTTCAATTAGACCATGCAACACGAGCAAATAACGCTTATATTTTTGCGTGAACACCTTAAATATATAATGAATAGCCCGCTCCAGCCATTGCTTCTCTGCTATCACTTCCATATATGTCGCATACCCTTGTCCTAAAAAACCAAAGTGATGAATTTTACCAAACCCCACAGAATGAACTAACGGAAAAAATGCCACTGCTTTACCTTGATGTTCGACTATAACTATTTCTACGTTGTCGTGTATACCAAGCGTTGCCCACCATGTTGTCACCCATTCGTATTCAATAAAAGGATTATTATTTTTTTCTCGTTCGAGTATACCTGACCAAGTCCTTCGATAGGGCTCTAACGTTTCCATTGAAGTGATTATTTTATAATCTAGCAACGCACTGAATCGCTCCCTTTTCCGTTATCATCATCCCTTATTTAGTAGCCACTATATTCCTAGCGAGAAAGTATTAGAACAGTCCATCAACATGAAACCCTCCCCATTTAATTGAATAGGAAGGGTTTTGGCTTCGTCCACACTATACCTTTAAAAGTGGTTCCTCTATTTTGTTTACGGCATGGGCCATATGAGTTGTCGCTACATAGCTAAGTGTCATGCCAGGTCCAATCGTTGCGCCTGGTCCGGGATAGGTTTCTCCCATAATAGACGCCGAGCAATTACCTGATGCATACAAACCTTCTATTGGTTGGCCATCCTTTTTCACAACACGAGCAAATTCATCCACTACTAACCCACCCTTTGTACCAATATCTCCCGGATACAGACGCAAGGCATAAAATGGAGCTTTCTTGAACTCTGCTAAATTAGGGTTCGGTAATGTCGGGTCTCCGTAGTAATTATCGTAAGCACTATCGCCCCGATAAAAGTCATCATCATGACCATTCTGTGCAAAGGTGTTAAAACGATCTACCGTTTCTACTAAGCTTTCTACTGGCACATCCATTTGCCTCGCAAGATCGTCAATCGTTTCGGCACTTTTCACGATCCCATGGTCATACCAGCTTTTTGGGAATGCTTGTCCTGGAAACAGTCCTGTAAAAATATAACGACTTTTAGCAGCAGCATCAATAAGAATCCAGGAAGGTACAGCCTGTTTCGTCTCCTCCTGATGCTTGTACATTGTATCTACAAACTCATGATAGGGTGCTGCTTCATTGACAAAACGTTGCCCTGCACTATCTACAACCATCATATTTGGAACGCCCCGATCAGCCACAAGGAAGAATGGTTGTCCTTGTGGATCAATAACAGAAGGTGCTCCCCATACCTTATCCATTAAATCGAGAGTAGCTCCAATTTTCACACTAGGCTCAATGATATCCCCTGTTTGCCCCATAGGCGAAGAAGTCCACGCAGCATTAGTAGGAGCAGGCAAATATTTTTCACGCAGTGCCTGATTATGTGAAAAGCCACCTGATGACAAGACAACGCCTCGCTTTGCCTCTATCCGCTGCTCTTGTCCATTACGTTCAACTATCACCCCAACAACTCTTCCATTATTCGTGATGAAATCTTTAAAGGCCGTTGATAACCAAAGCTCTCCATTTGCTTCAGCAAGTGATAATCGAAGACGTGCTACTAATGCTTCACCTAGAGCTACAGGCTCGCTCTTTGTCACCTTGGCTTTCACTAAACGCACTCCTAATTTCAACGCAGTCGTTTTCCCTTTGAATGTTCGCGTCATCATATTGACCTTATGAAACTCGTAACTATTCATCGTAAAGCCTTTGGTGGATAAAGTTGCTCGACGCATTTGATCGGCCAGTGAGCCCATTTTTGTTAAATCGAAAATAAGAGGTTCAATGGAGCGTCCCTGCGACAAACCGCCCAATTTTTCAGGATAATAATCGGAATAGCCTTTGGCATATCGAAAGCGCATATGATTCGTTTTATTGTATAAAAATCGCAGCATTTCTGGCCCTCTTGTAATATAAGCTTCCTTTAATGCTTCAGGTACACGATGACCTATTGTGGAATCTAAATATTGGCGTGCAAGTTCATGTGAATCTGGGACACCTTCACCTTTAATAACATGATTATTGGGAATCCATAAAGCGCCACCAGAAATTGCAGAAGCACCACCGTAACGATCTGTTTTTTCAATCACTACTGATTTCATTCCTTGTAATTTTGCTGTTAAACCTGCTGTCAATCCCGCTGCTCCAGAGCCTACTACAACTACATCAAAACTTGCATCCCACTTCATTCAACCATTCCTCCCCTATGAGCTAAATCGATGAATATAATCTTCCTATTAAAAAGTATAGAATTAAACTAATTTTCAGTCAATTCAATATGTTCGCCATTTTCCTACATAAAGCTGGCATTCCATGTCAAGAAAGTTTGCTACAAGCATATTCAACTTTACATAGCATATATTTGGAAAAACGACTTTAAGTTTATGATGAGGCGGGGGATTTTACAGGTGAGTGCAATGATACTTGGTGGATTTCTATTTTTCAGTGTTAGCATAGGTGGCGCAATTGCCTGGATTTTCTCTAAGCTATTTCAACATACAACTCAAGGGCTGTCATTATTATGCGGAGGTTTTTTAGTAGGCTTACTCGTTCTAGATATTATTCCTTCTTCATTTCAAATCTATCAATCATTCGGAATTATACTTGGGATTTTTATTGGCTATTTCATTTTCCAACTATTAGATACTTTATTTCATGCTTCTCATGCGCAAAATCCCTCTGTCTCTCTACTAACCCTTGCCATGATTATTCATACTATACCGATTAGTCTTACTGTCGGTAATTTACTTGGCAATGCAGCACTAAGTATTTCTCTCACAGCCTCCATTATTCTTCACCATGTTCCTGAAGGTTTTGCTCTGTCAACCGCACTCATTGCTCAAGGTGAAAGACTATGGAGACTTTTTATTTATTTCTTTATCTTTTCTATTTTCTTCAGTATTTTTATTTGGTTTGGGCAATATTGGGCCTTACCCGAAAAGGCACAGGGTATCTTAATGGGCATTTCTATAGGTTTGATTGCCACAGCCAGCATTTCTGAATTCATTTTACATCAACTTAAGTATGTCTCGTTCAAAGCTTTTTTTATGTATCTCATTTTAGGCTATATGCTAAGCTATATTTTCCATACACTGGTTGAATAGGCTACGAGTTGTAAGAGAAAAAAGACAAAGAACAAGCAATCCACCAGCATAAAGTGGATTGCTTGTTCTTTTTATTCCTCGTCACTTAATTTCATTAAAGTAAGTGTAAGAATTTTTGAAACCTCTGCACGAGTAAGATTTCCTTTCGGATTAAACTTACCATTCGTACCATTTAAAATGCCTAATTGCTGCAATAAGCCAATAGCCTCTACTGTTTCCTTGCGCATTTGATTTTTATCTGTAAATGTATTGTTGCTGCTTACTTGAGAAAGATCCACTTCCATCGCTTGTAAATATCTTGCTGTCACATATGCCATTTCCTCACGTGTAACAGGTTTTTTTGGCTCGAATTGACTACCATCGTAAATATCAATTAAGCCATACTCTTCTAAAATGGCTACTTCTTTCGCACCCCAAAAACCATTAAGGTCCGTATAAGTAGCTGGTCCTTCATAATCTTCATTTACATTTAAGCCTGATGCTCTGAAAATAATTGCTGCCAATTCTCCACGAGTCACTTGTCCATTTGGATTAAATGTTGTGGCAGATGAGCCATTAATAATATCTGCTTGATAGAGCAATTGAATATAACTCTCCGCCCAATGTCCAATTGCATCCTTGAAGTATCCACCTGGCTTTAACTCCACATCTGCACGAGCAAATACTAGCAACATTTCATTTAAATCTGCCGCACTAATTACTTCCCATTTATTTGCTGAATAGATTTCACTCTTAAAGCCATTTCCAGTTTGCGTAATTTTAATTTGAATTGCATTACCGAATGCCTTCTTAATTTCTTCAAAGTTTTCCTTAAACTCTTTTTCTCCTTCTGGATAAAGGTTTGTACCATCTTTATAGGATTGAAGAATCGCATCTAGTGAAATTTTCACTGTTATATTTGTTTTCGTTGTAACGATTGTGACCTCATTATTTTCAAAGCCTACTTTAGATAGCAATAATATTTTATAGATATCCTGATAGGACATCGCCTGTAATTGATCAGTAGCTGCAACAGCTTGCTTTTGATGAATACTATTTGCAACACCTACTGCTTCCTGTGCATATGCCTGTCCGCCTAGTCCTCCTGTAAAACATACAATACTTAGTGCTCCCGCTAACATAATTTTTTTCATTACTATTTCCTCCTTCGATGTATAAGTTCAGTGTACTAAATCAATAGTTAGCATTTCTATAAAAAAATGTAAATTCTACAATAATTATATAAAAGACCTATTTTTGTCCTATTATATTAGAACTACTCTTTTTTTTACTTACAACTAAGATCAAAGAGGAAACAAGATAAATTTTTATGGATTTAAGCATATGATGGGTCATTTACAAAACATGGCTCTCCTATATATGCTACTAATGTAATAAATATGAATAATTAGGTATAAAGTAACTGGTCCTATATATCATCACCATCCACATACAATAGTAGCAATCAAGCTTTCAGGAGGGTGCTAAATGGTTATTACCCCTGGTATTTCAGATTTGCCTTATAGGGTTCAAGTGGATGGAACAAAGTTTTTCACCTTGATTGCAGAAGAAATAACGTGGGAGCTCGTAGATGGGCTATTTATTCAGGCATGGGGCTACAATGGTTCTACGCCTGGTCCGACCATTCGCGTTTTTCCTGGGGATCGTATTTGTATTCGAGTTATTAATCGGTTACCTGAAAAAACAAGTGTACATTGGCATGGCTTAATCGTGCCGAATGCTATGGATGGTGTACCACCTATTGAACCATCACCTTTTATTGAACCAGGGCATTATTTTGATTATCACTTTACGATAAAAAATCCACCTGGGACGTATATGTATCATTCACATGTCAATGTAGCTGTGCAAGATAATGCTGGGCTATTAGGAGGGCTTATTGTTGAAGATCCGCGCAAACAGAACCTCTCACAGCATAAAGATTATTTATGTTTATTACAGGAATGGGCAGTTGATCAATTGCCTTGGGGAACTCTTACAAAGGGCACGTATCCTTTAAATTTTAAGAAACCTGAATTTAATTTTTTTACAATGAATGGGAAATGCTATCCATCCACCAAATCCTTCCCCGTAAATTTCGGTGATACCGTTAAAATTCGTTTTGGCAATATTCAAATGCATCACCATCCTATCCATTTACACGGACATCAATTTCATGTTGTTGGCGCAGATGGCTTTCCGATTGCTCGTCATACACAAATTGCCAAAAACACTATCCTTGTGGCATCTGGCGAAACGTGGGATATAGAATTTCTCGCCAATAATCCTGGTATTTGGCCTCTCCATTGTCATATGCCCCATCACGTTACCAATAATGGGGCTCCTGGTGTTGGGGGGATGTTTACAACAGTGAATTATGGTTAAGACATGGACAGCTTAGTTGCTGTTCTTTTTTATTTCTACAGTTATGTTTAGTCGATTTTGGGTACATACTTGAAAAGGAGCCATCCCGCAAACTTTATATCATTATAATAATAGAGGCTATCATTTGATTTTTCATTATCTAAAGAAGTAGTATGTAGTTGTAACGAAGGATTTTTTACATATCCACACTATTATATTAATGTAACAATTTCAAAGGAGGAATTTCGATGAATTATCAAAACATTACGGTCGCAGGTAGCGGTGTGTTAGGAAGTCAAATTGCTTATCAATCTGCTTTTAAAGGTTTTCAAGTAACCATTTACGATATTAACGACGAGGCGTTGAAAAATGCACAGGATCGTATTACAAAATTGAAACCACTTTATCAACAAGACTTAGGTGCTACACAAGAAGAAGTAGATGCTGCCTATGCTCGACTAACATTTAAAAGCGACTTAACACAAGCTGTTGCCAATGCTGATCTTGTAATTGAAGCAATCCCTGAAGTTGTCCAAATTAAAACAGAATTTTATACGAACCTTGGCAAAGTAGCACCTGCAAAAACAATTTTTGCTACTAACTCATCTACTTTATTACCTAGCCAATTTGCAGAAGCAACGGGCCGTCCTGAGAAGTTTTTAGCGCTACACTTTGCCAATACTATTTGGAAAAACAACACAGCGGAAATTATGAAACACCCAGGCACAGATATGAAAGTATTCGATGAAGTTGTTGCATTTGCACGTGCAATCGGCATGGTTCCACTACCATTATATAAAGAGCAACCTGGCTATATTTTAAACTCATTGCTCGTACCATTTTTAGATGCGGCTGAATCTTTATTAGTAAAAGAAGTGGCAGATCCAGAAACAATCGATAAAACATGGATGATTGGCACAGGCGCACCACTTGGGCCATTTGCCATCTTAGACATCGTAGGTATCAACACTGCTTATAATATTGTTGAAGCAAAAGCAACGGTTACTGGTGATGAAAACATGAAAAAGCTAGCTAACCTACTGAAAACAGAGTATATCGAAAAAGGTAAGCTCGGTCGTGCAACAGGTGAAGGATTCTACACATATCCAAACCCAAGCTTTGCTAAACCGGATTTCTTAAAAGGTTAATGAAGAAAGAGCAATTGTCCGAGAACAAGGATAATTGCTCTTTTTTGGCTTAAATGAAGAAATCCCAAAAGCTAGGAGTATTGATAAATTCCTTTGTCGCAAGTTTTTCAATAATCTTTAATTTAATCTCCTGTTCCAAGTCTTCTCTTTCCTGATAGCTTGTCTGATGGAGACATTGTTTAATTTTAGGTGAAAAATTTTCGATGAATAGAAGTGACTCCTCATTATAGTGATTTTCCCTGTCCATCCGTTATCCCTCCTCTTTACGAAGCTTTTGTTGTAGTTTTTGTAATGCCTTGCGATGAAGATTCGATATATTTTGGGGTGTTGTTTGTAATGTTTCAGCAATCGCCTTTACCGAATAATCTTTCACATAAATCATTTCTAAAATTTGAAGCTGCTTATCCGTTAAGCCTTTCAAGGATTGAAAAAGCTCTTCATTTTCAACAGCGTCCAATAAGCCTTCTTGAATGATTTCGTCCTTTCTCATCATCCCAGTCTCAAATAGTCCATCGTCTACAATTAATAAAAAACGGTCGTGCAATCTTCTCCTTTTTTTATCAAAATCCAAGCTATAGAAATAAATTAAATTACTGACATATTTTATTTTTTGAACATTTATATAATGTAATTGAAACGTCTCATCAACCCTTTTCATATTACAATCGGTTGGATATAAAATCGCTTTTTCAACTAAATAAAGATTTTTAGCATTAGCCAAAAAACTTTTGATAATCGGATTTTTTATCTGTTCCATATTCCTGTAAAAAAACTCTTCGATCTTGTAGTTATCGTTTTTCATCATCATCACTCCTATCTATCCGCCTTCTTGCTAAATAAAGTGACTATCATCTATCTATTATAAACCAAAATAAGAACAAATGTTCTTAAAAATCAAAATCATATTGATTTTATGTCACTTAAAATCACTTTTACATATGTAAGACACAATATTGGTGAAGGAGGAAGATGTCATGCTAACACCCGAAAATATTCAAATGTGGATAAACCTAATTGGTAATTCAGGATTCCCAATTGCCATCACCATCTATCTCTTTGTGCGATTTGAAAAGAAAATGGAAAATCTAGAAGCTGTCATTATAAGAAGGTTAAATAAAAACGAGGAATAGTAAAAAAAACACGGCAGCATTCTTTTAATGAATGCTGCCGTGTGATTTCGCACTGCTCGTGCATACAATATATGTAAAAATAAATATTTCTGAGATGGGAGGGGATTATGATTACTCACAATACAATGGTATCAGCCGATATAGCCATGACCATTTTTTTCATGCTAGGCATTACTTATAATTACTTTTATGATTCATTCCCCATTCAAATTGAATACTTGGGCAATCTTGTATTTTGGCTGATACTCCCATTATCAATTATTATTGTTGCGCTAAGCATTTGGTTACTGACAAAGAAAGTAACCATGGTTAGCTCTTTATTGGCATTTTCTTTAGCGGTCATTACTATATTTATTTTATTGTTATATTGAAATTCGCTTAAAAGCCTTTGAAGTTTGATTACTTCAAAGGCTTTACATATAGAACCATATAATCTTCATCAAAGCATTGCTGGTCTATTTTTAAAGCTCTTTTCTCTGTCCCAAATATTTGAAAACCTAATGATGTGTACAGTCCTTTTGCCGATTCATTAGAAGATACTACGGTTAAATTAATTTGCTCTACATCTGCTAATTGTTTCCCTTGCTGGATTATTGCTTGCATTAAACGTTTACCTAAGCTAAGCCCTCGCTTTTTTGGAGACACATACACGGCAAAAATACTCGCCTTATGCTTTAGCTTCATTTTGCTTTCCTGCACCAATGTAGCAACCCCAAACAATTCATCCTGATCAAATGCTCCGAAAGTAAAAGAACCTTGTGCTTCCAGTCTACTTGCAAACAACTCAAGCGCCATATCTTTTTCCTCTTCAAAGCTTGAACCAAATGCCTCAGGATTTGTTTGTAATCCCTCTAATCTTAACTGACGATATGCCTCAGCATCTTGTGCTGTTACTAACCTAATTTCCATATATCTTCTCCTCCCCTTTTTACTAATCGACGAACAATGTTTGAAAACGGTAAAAACTTTCTAAACTAACAGCCGTAAAAACTGTTCAAAATGAACGCCTGCCTCACGAGGCACTTGCTCCTTGGATGTCGCCTCAATAGCAGCCGCTAAAAACGACTCTGCTAGCTTCATGGACTCCACTAAATCCTGCCCACGCATCATACCGCCCATAATAACAGATGCAAATAAATCACCCGTGCCCGAGTAGCTTTCACCATTATAGTCACGAATGCTATGGAAAGAACGGTTCGCATCGATAAACATATTCCCGACATAACGCTTGCTCTCCACTACAGGTGGATTTAAGCCAGTAATAATGACATGTACCCCTGTGGCCTGCTGAAGCTGCTGCCCCGCCTCCTCTAGTGTCTGAATATAATCTCTTTCATGCTGATAGCTTTGCAACCTCTCAAACGACAAGCCAGTGAGCAAACAACATTCCGTCACATTAGGCGTAATAATATCTGCACACTTTACTAGCTCCTTCATCCGTTCCAGTAAGTCACCTGTAAACATTTTATATACCTCACCGTGATCACCCATGACAGGATCAACTAGCAAGGTCGTATCCGTTGAGTGAAACACGCCTAAAAATCGGAAAATATTATCGATTTGCTCTTTACCTGTGACAAAGCCCGTGTGAATACCGTCAAAGCTAGCCCCAAGTTTGCTCCATTCATCCACAAAGTAGTCCATTTTTGAGGTTAAATCCTCACAATAAAAGCTCGAATACCCTGTTTGTGCCGTTAAAATGGCAGTTGGCAATGGCACAGCCTGCACGCCCATCACAGATAATACAGGGATGGCAGCCGTTAGCGAGCACTTCCCAAAGGATGACATATCCTGAATTACAGCCACTTTTTTCATCATACATTCCACCTAACTCATCCTGTTTATACTCACCTCATCGTATCACAATTAGAAAGATGCGAAAATATCCTCCAACTGACCTCTAACTATTTTATAAAATTGACACTTTCATAATAGTCAGTCCTTTGCTAAAGTAAAAATCATCAAAATATTCATCATAGTGAGGAAGATAAAGATGCAAAATATACAAAGATCATCCTATATAAGACCACGCACGAAAACATTTGATTTAGTCATTACAGCCATTTTAGCGGCACTTGTTTTCGTTGCTACCATGTTTATTAATCTTAAACTACCATTTGGTCAAGGTGGACTGATTCACTTAGGGACGTCCATGCTATTCATCTCAGCCATTTTATTTGGACCTAAAAAGGGAGCACTTGCGGGAGCCATCGGAATGGGATTATTCGATATCGTAGGCGGCTGGTTAATTTGGGCACCCACTACTATTATTTCACGCGCACTACAAGGCTTTATCGTTGGTAAAATTGCCTGGTCAAAGGGATATAAAGGCGACCATATTGGTTTAAACATTTTAGGGGCTGTAGTATCCATGCCCGTAATGATTGCCGTTTATTATATCGGGCAAGCAATTATGTTCAATAGCTGGATTGCACCATTAGCATCCATTCCTGGTGATATTATTCAAAACGTTGTTGGCCTAATTATCGCTATTCCCGTATGTGTCGTACTGAAAAAAACACCCTATTTCAAAAGGAATTTTTAATAAAAACACGTCATCCTGCTCCATTATTTTGCAGCACGGATGGCGTGTTTTCTTTGCTTCTACATAGAAAAACAGGTGATTTTCAAGATAAAGTGACATTCGCCTCGATCATTTTCATACTATATGGTGGAGGTGGTAAAATGCCAAGAGTAAAATACCGCGATGCAGACGTTGCTTTAATGGCAAGGATGATGCGAGCTGAAGCTGAAGGTGAAGGACAGCAAGGCATGTTATACGTGGGCAATGTAATTGTCAATCGAGCTGTCGCATCTTGCTTGGACTTCAACGACGTGAGAACTATCGAGCAAGTCATTTATCAAGTACAAGGAGGAAACTATTCGTTCGAAGCCGTCCAAAAGGGCAATATGTTTTACCAACGTGCAAGAGAAACAGAAAAAAGATTAGCCAAACAGAACTTAGACTTCTGGCGTCAGCACCCAGCCAAATACGCCCTTTGGTACTTCAACCCATATGCCCCATGTCCCCCAACATGGTACGGTCAACCATTCACAGGTCAATTTAAAAACCATTGCTTCTATGAACCTGCACCAGATACCTGTGAAAGTGTTTATATCGGGTAGCTCGTAAATTCAATTAGTTGGCATAGCGTTTTTTAATTTAATAACCACTCGACTAACTACTAGCAAGATTATGTCACTGTACGATACTGCAGGAAAAGAAAAAAAGGGAACATCTAGGTCCAGATGTTCCCTCATACATTTACAGATAATATGGAGTAGTGACACTAAAAAAATAATTAGTTAATCTTGGAAGCTTGTTAATATTCCATCTTCAAAATAAAGGTATTGTCCATTTCCATACATCCATTGTTCATAAGTTCCATATTCTGTTACAGTTCTATTCACATCATAAGGTTCGCCCCAAAGTGATGCTAATACTTCCTCGTAGGTCATTCCAAGCGAAGGATTACTCCCTCTAGCGCTTTCAATTTTTTCTTTTCTTTCTTTTTCTGCATTAGATATTCTTTCCATATTAAATAAATTATTTCGGTATTCTCTTTCTATCCAATTCCAATCGTCTAGAGATATTGGTCCAAAGGTTAATGGACTGGCATATGAGGTATTTGTAATTCCTGCTACTATTTCCTCTCTCATTCTCCCATGATATTCAGGGTCAACAGCTAGTGCTAAAGCTCCCGATGCCTCATAGGAATTCTGATCAGTTTGTAAATATTGAGCATAATTATACATCGCTGAAAAATCGGCATTATCTTCTAGCCCTTTTGTCCGATCATATAATTCTTGTACTTTTTGAAAGTCATTATTTCTAACTGCTTGTTCCATTTCATCTAATCGTATCTCTTTTTCTTGTTCTACAAACTTTACAACTTTAGTCCAATCATCACGATTTAAGTTGATTCTCATTCTGTTATATTTCGAATCCAAGAATTCGAAATTTTTTTCTTGGATTAATTGGTCTACAAATTTAGTGCCCACTGCTCTTACTTTATCAGTTTCTGATTCTGATAAATCGATTGTTTCCATTTTAATTAAAAGGTCCTCATACTTTTTTTCTTTCAGAAGTGTTTCTAATGTTAAAATTTCTGCCTCAATTTTGCTTTCATTATTTTCTTTTACAGTTTTTTCACCACTACATGCTGATAAAATTAATAGCAATCCAATTCCGATAGTAAAATGTTTAACTTTTATCACTCTTAATAACTCCTTTTAGCTGTACTCAATATGTATAATTCATTTACTAAAAACTCATTTGTTTAAAATGAATAAAAAATATCCCTACTACTATAAGTACAATGTCTAATTATTTCAAAATCCTAAATATTAAATACGTTACAAATTCCCATATATGTCGAATCAACAATACAGTTAAATTATACCATTACTATTAAAATAGCCCAAGCACGATTTACAAAGTATAGAAAAAAAGGGAATGACCTAGATTACAGGTCTTCCCTCAAATTCGTATGCCCTAGTTTAGTAATGTTATTGTTTTAATTTCCTGTTCTCACAAACTTTTCTTTCAATAACAGTACTCCCATCAGGCCAATGGCGGAAAATACAACTGGGGTGATAAATCCATAATAGTACCCATCTCCTAAATAACCTGAAGTCGATTGAAAATAATCCAACACATAGCCAAAAATAATCGGTAGTAATGCAGCGCTTAAAAAGCCTCCTGTATTCGCAAAACCAGAAACGATACCAGATTCAGTGATAGGAAAAGTTTGACGAACAGCCGCGAACGTTAAGGCACTTGCTCCATATCCAAAGCCGATGATGAAGAATAGTATAATAAGAAGAATTAGGGACGGATGCCCCTTCCATAAGAGAAAGGATAACCAGCTCAATAAAACAGCCATTTGAACACCTATATAAGGCTTCTTAATCGTTTCTAACCGGCCAGCTAGCCAACTCGTTAAGGGAGCCCCGATAAGTGCTCCAATGAGACCAATCATAATTAGCTGACTTGCCTCTGAACGTGTCATCTCATACATATTGATTCCATAGGGGACAGCCCACGAACTGATAAAGCCTACATATCCCCCAACGACCCCGAAATGGCAAAAAAATAAAGCCCAAGCTTGTCGATTTGAAAATATTCTCCATAATAAAACAGACGTTTTTTCACGTTGCACTACCTCAGCTTCAACTATCGCTTTTTCCGAAAAGATATGTTTCGTATTTTTAACAAGTACAAAATAAAGAAGAACACCACATACACATAATAAGAGTCCCGTTGAAAAAAATGAAATTCTCCAACCAAATAAAAAAATCAAAGTAGCAAAGGGGACCGTCGCCAACAAGAAACCTAGACTCCCTGTCATCCCTGCAAAGCCAATTAAACGCACAAATTCCTTCTTCTGAAACCATTGTGCCAAAATAAGCACCATATTCACCCAAATGGTTGCATCCCCTACACCAGTAAGTATTCTAGAAAAAAATAGGACGAATTCATGTGTACCTAAACTATAAAGAATCGTACCTAGCCCTGTTAAGGTAGCACCCATAATAAGAAAAAAGTTTGGCCCAAATCGATCAGCTAAAACCCCCATCGGAATTTGTAAACTCGTATACACAAAAAACTGGATACTCGTCAATAGCCCAATCGTCGATGCCGTCACCCCAAAATCCCTCATCAATTGGTCAGTAATTAACCCCGGAGCAGTTCGTTGACTGGCCATTAACAAATACGTAAACAATACAGCAACAAACACAACCCATCTATACCTGTGATGTTGTTTGTCCAATAATCACTACTCCTATTAGTTTTTACTTTATGTATATGAATTGCTGGATGGGAGAAAGACCTGTTTCTTGTCGTAGTGTATACGCTGATGTAAAGGATACAGAAAACGCACCCGTCTACACTTTTGTCTCGACTGGGTGCGTTCATGCTCATCTATACTGCTGGCTGAGGCTGTGTTGTACTTACATGTACAGCAGGTTTACGATCTTTCCAAGGCATGGCTTCTTCTAATTGTCTACCGAGCTGTAATAATGTTAATTCATCTGCAAATTTACCTGTCATTTGTAGACCAATTGGTAAACCTGATTGACTTTCTGCCAAAGGCAATGATAATGAAGGCTGCCCTGTAGCATTAAATAAATTGGTAAATGGCGCATAGGTGAAAATTTGCTCCGTCCATTCAACTGCTGAAATGTTAGGATTATTCGCATTTAATTCGCCAATCTTAGCAGGCAGTGTGCCAATTGTTGGGCTCAATAAAATATCGTAGTCTTCAAAAAAGCCTGCTACTTGACGTGAAACAAGTGCATTGATATTAATGGCATCTAATAATTCGGATGCTTTTAAATTACTACCATATTCATAGCATTTCCAAATAGCCGCTTCAATATTATCCGGAGAAACTGCTTTACCTGTCCCCTCTGCCGCACCCTTAATCATTTTATAAATATTGGCTGTCCAAATATCGACCGTAGCCTTTGTAAATGTCGCTTGTTCATATTTCGGACGTGCTTCCACTACTTCATGCCCTAAGTCCTTTAAAACTTGAATGGTTTTATGAACAGCTTCTATACATTCTGGATCTACAAATGCGCCAGAATTTGTTTCAGTTGTCCATGCAATTTTTAAAGGGCGAACATTTTCATAAATTAATTGTCCGTACGGAGCATGGGTTACTTCTAATTTTGAATAGCTCCCTACATCTGGGCCAGCTACTTGATCCAGTAAAGCCGCCGTATCACGAATTGTACGGGTCACAGCAAATTCAATCGCAATCCCATTTAAAGGCTCACTATTGAAGGGCCCCGTAGGAACTCGTCCACGCGTCGGCTTTAATCCCACTAGCCCACTACAGGATGCGGGAATACGAATGGAACCGCCACCATCATTCGCATGAGCAATTGGTACAATACCACTTGCCACAGCGGCTGCTGACCCTCCACTCGAACCACCAGGACTATGATCTAAATTCCATGGATTTCGTGTAGCACCATAAATAACTGCTTCAGTCGCTGCATTATAACCAAACTCAGGCGTTGTCGTAGTCCCCGCTAAAATTAAACCGGCTTTTCTAAAACGCACCATTAACTCACTATCTACAGGTATTACTGTATTTTCTCCTATACGGCTCCCCATACTATGTGGGACGCCCTCCGCATGTAAGACAAGCTCTTTAATTAAAAACGGAACACCTGCAAATGGGGCATTTTTATCCACCTTTTCAATGGCTTTGTCCGCTTGCTCCTCTAACACACTGACTACTGCATTAATAGATGGATTTACTTTTTTGATTCCCTCTAACGCAAGATTTTTGAGCTCTTGTGGTGTTACCTCTTTTGATTTTACTAGTTCTGCTAAGCCTATTCCGTCATATGAAGCATACTCATGTAAATTCATATCATCACCTCATGTAGAATTATTCTTACAACCACAATGTACTGAATATTCTAAAATATTTATATTACCCAAAAGGATAATTGTTCTCAAAATAGAATATAAGTGCTTAATAGAGAAATGAGGTGTTTTCATGTTTTATGAAGGTGATGTAGAAAAAATTCTTAAGGCGAGTTATCATATTTCCAATATGAATGTGAAACAAAGTAATGAGAGTTTTAAACATGAATTGTTACATACATTAAACCAACATCTCGGTTATCATCATATGTTATTTTGGGAAATGTCAAATAATGAATTAAAGACACCTATACTTTTTAACATCGAGGTTCATACGATAAATGAATATTTACATCTATATAAAAACTTTGATCCACTACACCCTCAAAATATAGATACACAGCATGCCATTCAGTTGCTCAATAACAATAAAGCCATGTGTCTTCAAAAACAATCACATTATAAAGAAGTATTTTTAAGAGAAAATTGTTATGAAGATGAAATGGCATTGTACTTAAAAGTAGACAATAGACATGTTGCTGTTATCGGTTTTTTAAGAAAAATTGGCGAGAAGTTATTTAATGAAAAAGATGTTTTAATGTTAGTGTATTTAAAAAGAAATATAGAAAATATGTACGCCTTACATTTACTTTCACAGCCCTCTATTCTGTTTGAAATGACAGCACGAGAAAGAGAAGTGCTGAATTTTGTTTCCAAAGGTCTGAAAAATGTAGAAATAGCCCAGCAATTAATCTTCAGTGAAAATACAATTAAAAAACATCTTCAAAACCTCTATCGAAAATTTCAAGTAACGAATCGCACCCAGCTACTAGCTAAATGTTTGAACTATATGGACCATGTTTAATGTCGAGAATTTGAACTCGAAAACACCAAAAGACCTAAACCATATGTTGGATTATAATGGATGGCGAAAAATCTACTAAACTGGATGGTCTAAAAAATATGAAACCCTTTAATATAAGTCATGTGGGTAGCTGAACATCCCCACAGAGCTTTTTAGTAGGGAAACATATTTTGATGCCGGAGATGATATATTTATGGACTATGCAAAATTAATAGACCACACCTTACTTTCACCTAATACGACAGAAAAAGAAATCATTCAATTATGCCAAGAAGCAAGACAATACGGCTTCGCATCTGTATGCGTGAATCCTACATGGGTAAGCTTATCTGCAGAACTATTACGTGAATCGGATGTGAATATATGCACAGTAATAGGATTTCCATTAGGTGCAAACACGATGGAAGCAAAAGTTTTTGAGACTTTAAATGCCATTGGTAACGGGGCTACAGAAATCGATGTAGTATTAAATATTGCAGAATTGAAAAATAACAAAAACAATATGCTTGTGGAAAAAGAGATTGCAATGGTGGTAAACGCTGCAAAAGGAAAAGCGCTAGTCAAAGTGATTATAGAAGCCTGTCTATTAACGGATGAAGAAAAAATTCGTGCATGCGAATTATCCGTAAAAGCTGGCGCCGACTACCTTAAAACCTCCACAGGCTTTTCACTGCACGGCGCAACTGCTAAAGACGTTGCAATCATGAGACAAGCAGTCGGACCAAATGTTGGCGTAAAAGCATCAGGCGGTGTAAGTAACTTGGAAGATATTCAATTAATGATAGATGCGGGAGCCTCAAGAATAGGCACTAGCTCGGCTGTAAAAATTTTTAGTTAAAAAGTGAAAAAACCGTCCAAATGGGCGGTTTTTCATCACTTAGCTGACTCGTCTCATTTTCAGATGAACTCACAATTTATCTGACCTCTTTCATAAATTCTCTTAAGGCTTCAACGATTTCGTTTGCCTTAGTACGATATAAATAATGATCCCCATCAAATGTCACCACTTGCCCATAGACAGAATCTTTTATTTGCTTATGATGCTCGGGTACCCACCTGTCAGTGACTGGATGATCCGCTTGGATAAAGAAAACAACAGGTAGATTTTTGGGGAATGACAAACTTTCAGCTGCTTTAAAATTTTCATACATCATTTCAGCCTCATTTAACTGAGTAGAATTATACATGTTCTTATGCTTAAGCATTCTCAACTGTTCCTTTGTTTTTTCATCATACGATAGTTCGGCGTATGGGTCATCACCTAGCTTCACCTGCAATCGAGCTAAACCTGATTGTTTAAGAAACTTTATAGTTCTAATGATAGAAGAACCAATCTTTTTCTCGCTAATTGACGGAACACTGCTATCGAGCCCAACAAATGCACTCACTTCATTTGGATAGGTATTCACATAATCCATTCCATAAAGACCCGAAATCGAGTGGCCCATTAAAATATACTGTTCAATCTGAAGCTGCTGTAATGCTTCATGCACTTCACTAACTATATTTTTGGTACTCCGTTCCTTGTCAGTTGAATCACTTAATCCATAACCAAAGGGCTCCACAACAACAACCTTGTAAAATGGAGATAGTTCATCTACTAATGGCTGAAAATCAAGTCCCGGTGCCGCCGTCCCATAACCAGGTAAAAGCACAACCGTTTCCTCGCCCTCGCCCTGAATGAAAACATTCATATTTTTCCCATCTACTGTTACAGACTGACCATATGATTCTATTTTTCCTTGCTCCATTTTGTTGCAGACAATATTAACTACGAACACAATCAATAAAAAGAGTACTAGCGCTATCACTAAACCCGCTATGATTTTACCTATAATAGTTATCGTTTTTTTCATTCTATTTGCACGAGATTATAAAACTGCCAGTGCAGACCGCCTTAATAGCTCGTGCCACTCCTCCATTTCATCATTAACTTCGTATCTTCATTCCACATCTGGAATTCCGGCCACTTCCGCAAACCGTTTAGGATAGCTTACAAAATGAAGATGTCCTCCCTATGACAACAATATGAACGGAGTATGAACAAATTAAAAATGATGGAGAGTATAAAATCAATTAGCGAGGAATAGATACCTGAAGAATAAACTCTACGATTAATCGAAAAAAACATAGGGAGATTTTAACCTCCCTATGTTTTCATTCATATTATTGATCTGCTTGTTCTTGCTTCTTTTTCAAATACTCTGCACGTATTTTCTCAAGTTGCTGCTTTTTATCAAATTGGGCAGGCTTGTGTTTCTCATGATACTTTGCCACAGCCGCCTTACCTTTAGTATCCAATTGATATTTCCCCACTTTGGTTCACCTACTTTTCCTGTCTTAAAGAAAATCTATTCAACAAATATAATATACCCTATTTTGCTGATGTATACATTTTTACTTTATTGGTGGACCGCCTTACCTTACATATATAACCTTCATTCGCAATAGCAAATGTATTCCCGCTACAGCCTATTTTCCTTAAAGATAAAACTAACCAGTGAGAATCATCTATATAGTATCGAACGCTTAACAATACTCTAGTATGAATTAGAAAACGGCATTTCAACAGTATATTAATATGTAATCACATCATTTTCACACTAAAAATGTCAATCTATAAAAGATTGATGAATGAATAGACATTTGCAGGACAATTAGCCTCATATAAAAAATAATTTCGATACCATTGAATTATGAAGATTACTGTCGAAATATACCTATATATAGTTGTGGGAGGAAGCAAATGATGAAGAAAAATTTAAGGTTACGAAGCATCTCTGGGAAGTTAATGCTACTAATCACAATTATTATACTTGTAACAGTTGTGATTATCGGCTCAACAAGCTATTTTGTTGCCAAAGATCAGCTCTTAGAATCCGGTCAACGAGAACTCCAAAGCATTGTCAAAGGGGCCTATACTTCAATAGAATTGATTAATGAAGAAGTAGAAAGTGGCAAAATAACGCTAGAAGAAGGAAAAGAACAAGCGAGAATTCTTCTAAATGGACCCGTAAATGAAATTGGAGAGTACGATTATCAAGAATCCAATTTTACTTACAAAGAAAATGGCTATATATTAGCTTTTGACGAGGATTTAGTGTTACAACTCCATCCTTCTAAAATCGGTGGAGCTCCTGCCGATGACCTGAACAGAAGTAATCGCGAAATGATCATTGCAGGCGGCAAGTCCAAAAATGAATCAGATCGCTATGTCGTTTACTCTGATAAACAGCCAGATGGTTCGTTTAAAGATAAAACAGCCTATACTGAATATTTTGAGCCTTGGGGTTGGACTATTGGAATTGCTGTCTTTCAAGATGAATTTTATGAAGGGTTAAACATTTTACAATATATTATTTTTGGTGCAACAGTCGTACTTATTATTTTAAGCTCACTGGTGTTTTATTTAGGTATTCGGAAGAAATTAAATACTTTAAAAGAAGTAGCTGAAGCCGCAACAAAAATTTCTAATGGTCATATAATGGTTACCCATCTACCTGAATCAAATGACGAAATTGGACAACTTGCGACCGCTTTTAATAAAATGTCACAGCAATTACGTACGCTCGTCGAAAAGACTAAAAATACAAGTGAACATTTATTGGATTCAGCGACTAACTTATCAGCCGTTTCAGAAGAAACATCTGCTAGTAGTGACGAAGTTGGTAGAGCAATTACTGAAATTGCTACAGGTACACAGGAACAAGCCAATGATTTGGACAACATAAACCGAACTGTAGAGCTATTATCAAGTTCTATAGAAACTACGGAAAAACAAAGTAAAGTTATGTACGACATTACAAAACATGCAGAAAAAATATCATCCGAGGGAATTGAAATAGTACAACAATTACAACAGTCCAATACTATTTCACTAGCAGCATCACAAGAAGTCAGTGATGAAATTAAAAAATTAAATGATCAAATAAATCAAATCACACAGGTAATGGAAACCATTGAAACAATCGCAGAGCAGACCAATCTACTAGCTTTAAATGCGAGTATTGAAGCTGCAAGAGCAGGTGAATATGGTAGAGGATTCTCAGTGGTTGCCGATGAAATAAGAAAACTAGCAGAACAATCGAAAATGGCCACCCACCAAGTACAAGGCGTGGTTTCATCCATTGTTTCAGAAACGACTAAAACAGTTGAAACTGTAGAAGGAACAATGGAGACTGCTAAAAAGTTAAATGATGATGTAGTCCTAACACAAAGTAAATTCAATCAGATGTCTGATTCTGTAAAACAAATTGTAGAATCCATATTAGCCGTTAATAAAGAAATGGACGTGATGACATCTTATAATAAGTTGATGAGTGAAGGAATCGAAAGTGCGTCCAGCGTATCAGAACAGACAGCCGCTTCCGTACAGGAAATTGCTTCTTCCATCGATGAGCACATTAAAGCAATTACGGATGTTGCTCATGCTGCTGAAAAACTGACGGAATTAAATCGTGAATTAAATTCTTTAATGGAGCGATATACTATATAAAGGCTAGCAAGCATTTGCATTATTGCCCTTGATGATTAGCATTGATTTTCTAAAAAAGAGAGAAAGACAACATAACGTCTTTCCCTCTAGGGCATGAGGATATTTAAAGTGAGTTGAAATTCCATATATGAATAACTCTTCAAATAGGTTAGTTAGTACATTCTTTAAGCAAAGAAAAAGATTTAAGTAGGAGCGATCTTGATCAAAAATTAGATATTTCTCAAGCATCTATTTCACGATAGAAAGCGGCATTCTGGAAGTGAATTTTACACTGTTAGCAATTTACACTAACGCATTTTCATACTCTTTTATCATCCCTCTAATATTTCAACATCATCTTGTATCATACTTAATCAGTTCCGCTAATTATGTATTTGCAATTTCCATCAATAGCCTTTCAAAGTACCCTCTATTTTTATTAATTACTTTAAATTTTCCATCTCTCGAATATACAAAAGTAGATTCCATTAAGTTGATTAGGACTTAATCTTTATCCTGTATAACATTCCAAATGGTTGTAGTTTAAATCTATTTACTTATCATCAAAATCTAATTTGCCTTCAAACTATTTACATAATATGATAAGAATGGAGGGTATTTCTCTTACACTATGCTTCTATAAGCAATGCATTATAGAATTGTCAGTTGCACTTATAATGCCAGCGACGATGTGTGCTGGAGGAGAAACAAATCTTGGTTACATTTTAACGCATAATTCGGAGGTTATTGACATTGGAAAAGAATAACGTTTACAAAGTAATAATTGCAATTTTAACATCTATTATAGTGATGGGTATTATAGTTATAAGTTATCTCGTATCAAACGATAGTTATCTTACAAAGACCAAACAAAAAAGTTTGAGCGCTGAAGGTGAAAATGCAGAGGTTGTAGAAACCGAAGAGGTAGAAGCAGTTGAGGTGATCCACAAGCCCGATACTGATAAATCCTGTCTGTCACCTGAAAACGCAATAGCTTTAGACGAAATGTATTCGAATTACCTAGCTTTTAAACGTGTAGCGCTTAATGAAGATGGATTACTAAATTTCGATAACGCAATTGGCGCTTACAACGGCATCACACAGAACTTAGCTACATCGGTCCTTATGGCCCATACAACGGCTTATGACAAAGAAGTATACAAAGTGGTAAACGAATGGGCTGATGATGCTTCTAACGTCTCAGATGACATGCTCGGATTCATTCAGGGTACGGTGGAGGTGAATGACTATAATTTAAATATCTTCAAAGCTTCGTTTGATGATCTCGATAACTTCTACGGAAATAAACAGAAGTGGGAGAATTGTCAATGATTCTGTAGGACATGAAGAGAGTAACTTCATTATATGTTGGGATGGGGTCGGAGAATTATTCCCTGTTTACGGTGAAAAAGTATGGTAACGCAGTAGCTGTATTGTAGGAAAGTAGCATACTAACATCTTAGATCCACACTGGCAAACTCAAGAGATACATATTCTTTCAGCCGTTTCAACCATAACGTGCATCATCATATTTGTTAATGTCCATTACATACTTTTGAAATTTGATTAACTCAGCACAATTAATCATAGTTTCTTCTGATCGATTCCTTTAAGAAAACAATTAACAATAGCTTCATTCACTATCGGAAGGTCATTGTCTAGTGGATGAAGCTTTTTCACATATGCACCTTTAGCTGACCTGTCTTAGACATGGTGATGTTACAGCCACCTTATCCATTTAAAGTCATTAATACCTATAACAGAAAAAGAAGCCGTTCTCGACATGGAAAACGACTTCAAGCCTGCTCAATTTATTAAATTCGATGCTAAAGAAAAGTGAATGGTTACCGCAATTATTATCACTCTTTTCAAAAGCCTTGATACACCTGTATTTTGAGCAACTAGATGGAGACGGCGGGAGTCGAACCAACCGTCTCGGAATGCTGTTATATCAAGGGTTGCGGGGGCAATTGATTTTTTTGACTACGTTTGATTAAATATCTTTAGTATTTACTTAAATATTTAATTTCACAATAATATCATTTATAGTTGCTTCAATTTCACCCAAAGAAACAATATACCATTCTTTCGGATTTACAATTTTCCCATTTGCTGTTGGAACAGAGATTTGTAATTGCTTATCTGCAAAACTATGATGTATGACTGTTTCTAATTTTCGACCACTAAAGTTTTGAACTTTCCAAGTTGCAACAATTTTCACAGGTGCATAAAGATAAGTGGCTTCATTTTCAGCATTACTAATACGTTTCTCAACACTCCCACTAGCAAAACCAATCTTATAAAGATTTTGATACTTTGATATTTCAGGATTAGAGCTAAGTGATTTGACTACATAAATATAGCCAGTAGTCAGATATTCAGCAGCTCTTTCTTCAACAGTAGTTTCTCCCATAACATCACTCATTACTTCAGTGACCATTCTACCATGTCGAGTTTTATCAAATAGATTGGATGCAAATGATCTAAGTAAAATGCCTTTGTTTTCAGTTCCATTTTCATAAATAAGGTGAAGTTTTGCGTTACGATAACCATTTTTATCTATAAAATAATCTCCTACGGATAGAACATAAAGTAGAATTCCATTATCAATATAAAATTTACCTGGTAAAATATTTTTTTCAGTATCTACAGGTATTATTTTTCGAGTGCCATTTGCAATTTCTTTTTGGACAAGTTTAAATAGAGGCTCATATCGTTCAAAATGGCTAGCTCGTTTTCGTACACTGTATTTATCTGCCGCATTAATTGTTCTCTTATATCTTGACAAATCAAGTAGTGAATCAACTTTATCTTTTTTCTCAAAAATTGTATCATCATTAAAAATGTCATCAAGGGATTCAGGTTTTTGGATTGGACTTTCTAATACTTTATTTTTACTATCAAACAAGTTTAGTTCATCAATCTCAGCAAGCTTCTTTATCATTTCTGGCTTATCGCGATATCCCTTAAGTCTGGAATATAACTTTCTTTCAGTCATATCACGGGATTTCTCAGGTTCTTTTCCATTGTGATTTTTTATCCAGTCAATAATCTCTTGAAATTTTTCAAATTCCGGGTCTATTCGCTTAACTTTTTTTTTAGGAGTTTCAGCTACTAATTCATCAAAAATTGGATCCGAAAAAATATCGTCAAGATTAAGCTTATCCATTCTGTCTCTCTCTCCTTAATTGTTCCAAACGTAATAAAGCGTATGCTAATCTTTGCTCATATTGGTCTGAGCTAGTCTTATCTGGAATTCTTCCATTTTCGTTTTTAAATTGAACAATTTGAGGATACAACATAATTAATTCATCTTCAGAAAAAGTAAATTTTATACCATCCATATAATCTTGAATAAATCGTAATGTTGGTGCATCTATTTCTTTTGAAATAACCTCATAAGCACGTTGGAAAGGATTGACTTCATCAATTAAATCAATTGCAATTTCATCAATATTGATAAATTTATTTGCCATTTTGAGGAATTGTTTTCCGCTAGTTCCTTCTTCACGCTCAGCAGATTGAATAACAGATTGAGCAACCAAATGCTGACGTACCTCCTCAGTCTCTTCGTTTGATAAATCAGGGTAGGTATTCATTATCACATGCGGTATAAGTTGCTTGTTAATTACTTTCGCCTCTACGCCAGCAGCAATAGCTTGCTGAATTTGACTATCTTGTAAAACAGTAGCTTTCAAATCATTCAAATCATTTTGAATAATATCTTTTGATCGATTAGTACTTGGCTCCTTTAAACCTTTAATAAAAATATCTGTTCCATTTGATTTCTGATCATCATTATCCTTAGGCTTAAATTTAAAGTTTGGAGCCAATACAGATTCCATCAAGAGACTTGCAGTGATTGCCTTCATGACATTATTAACCGCAAACATTACCTCATCATCTTGAGCATCTGGTTGAGCAATTAAATTGGTAAATTGTGCATGAGTTTTATTTGAACTATCACGAGTCACGCGCCCAATAATTTGCACAACTTCTGTTAATGAATTACGATACCCAATTGTTAGAGCATATTCCGCAAAAGGCCAGTCAAATCCCTCTTTTGCCATACCAAGAGCAATGATAATATCCAAGTCATCAAGTTCAGACATATTTCGAATATATTCTTGAACCTTTTCACGACCATCCTCATTAACTAAATCAGCAATTTTTAATACTCGTCCAGATTCTTCAGTTACTAGCCAAAGCCCTGTATTTTCATCAAATTTAGAATCACCTAATTCTTCTAAAATACGATCAACTTCATCATATTTATCTTTAGTTGATTCACCAGAATTTACATTTGGAATATGAATAATTGTTTTCTTTGAAGTATCCAAAACCTCTGAAAGAGCATCAGTATAACGCCCTCTATAGAAGCTATAGCCCATCGCAAAACTCTTTAGATATTTATAGCCTTCTAGTTGTTCATAATAAGTGTAAGTTACCTTATCAAACTTTTGCTCGTCAGCAGACTCTAGAATTGGGACTGAATCACCGCGGAAGTAAGAGCCAGTCATTGCCATAATATGAGCAGTAGAGTTTCCCATAATATTACGTAACGCATTTCCTAGAACAGAATTATCATCTTGTGAAACATGATGAAACTCATCAATGGCAAGTAAAACATTGTCAAAGTCTGAATCGCTCAATTTCTCAAAAGCAAAACGTAAAGTCGCGTGAGTGCAAATCATGATACTATCTTCAGGGTTCGTTGATCGAATAAAATCAACAAACTGTGACACTTTACTTTTACTTGTTCCACGATCCGTGAGATTGTTTTTGGGATTAACAATCCAATCAGAAAAGAAGCCGAATTTTGCTAACTCTATTGTTTGGAAGGATTTTCCTATAGAACGTTCTGGAACTACAATTATTGCTTTTTTTATACCTTGATTTGTTAATTTATCCAATGCTACAAACATCAAAGCACGTGATTTTCCTGACGCAGGGGGAGCTTTAACTAAAAGATATTGTGAGGCACGTTTCTCATATACACGCGCCTGCATCTCACGCATCCCTAATACATTTGTATTTTGGCTTTGTCCAGTACCATTGTAATTAATTTCAAAAATATTTGAAGTCATTTTTTCTCCTCACTTACCTTTTCTTGATAAAGTTTCAACAATATACTCAATCGTTCCTCATCAGATTTGAAAGGTTCTTGCTTATAAGCTCGCTCCACAATGCCATCAATTTTTTCGTGTGCTTCACGTAATCTTGCATTCATTGATTTATTAGCGCCTCCATAAAGTTCAGCAAGTGTCCCCCCTTCTTCTTCCCGGACATCCAGCATTTCTAAAACAGCTTCTTCGAGGGTATTTTTACGATTAGTTGAGAGCTTAGGAATAGGAAATGTATTGTAAACCATTCCTGCTGAATAACGATAATCTGTTTTCAATCTTCCACCAACTGCACGTAGCCACGTCATATGCATTCTAGATTCTAAGATGCCCAAAAGCCAAATTGGGGCGTCGTAAACAACCATAGCTAGATCTGAAACTATTGTGTCATCTTCTACAAATCCCATTGGCACATAGTCTCTAGTTTCTGAAGAGACCTTTGGAACAATTAAAGTTTGTTTCCCTAGTATTTTTCCAGCATTATTTGCATTATCCCATTCTCCACGTTGAACAAATAGCCATGGTTTTTTAGCATATTCTTTTGTAGAATCTGCTGACTTTTCTCCTGAACGTTCCAAGGATACTTTTTTGAAAATTTCAGCAAACTCAGGAATAGTTTTTAGAGTTATATAATCTTTTTCTTGTAACCAAAGAGTGTAGCGATATTCACCTTTAATAAAACCTTCTGAACCAATATATTTTTTAAAAAATAGTGCAGTTTCAGGGTACTTGTTAACTAAATTGTCTTTTTCTTCTCCACTAAAAATCAGGTTTTTGCTTCTTGGCATATTTCCCATAACCATTTGAGGGAAATTAGCAAAATTTCTATTTGAATTTTCAACTATAACATTATCCCCAAATACTAGATAAGGGTTGATATTTGTACCATAACTTGCAACCTCATCAATATAAAGTACTTTTTGATTTTCACTTTTGTTTGAGAATCCGATAATTGCAACAATTACACCTGCATTATTTGCAGCACTATTTCCCCATTTGAATGATTGATAAGCAAAAGAAATTTCACCATATTTTAACAACTCATTCCAAAGTTGACTCACTTGTTCGCCTTGGTTTATCGAGTTTGTCGTTACAAAAGCATATTGAGCATTTTTCTCAAAAATATATTTGGTTGCTTTATAAAACCAGCCCGAAATATAATCAAGTTTCTTATGATTTAGAACTGTGCTAATCGCAAATTCTAAATCCTTTTTCTGAAGTTTATTTTGAAGCTTTGCACCTATATAAGGGGGATTCCCCATAATATAAACTTCATCATTAGTCTCATATGGAACAACTTGACTCCAATCAATACGTAGGGCATTACCGTGTATGATATTCCCTGACTCTTGAAGCGGAAGGATTCTAGGTTGATAATCTGCTAATGATTCAATCATTTCAACATTCATTTGATGTTCAGCAATATAAAGGGAAAGTTTAGCAACCTCATGTGCAAAATCATCAATTTCAATACCTGAGAATTGATTTAATTTAATCTTAGATTTCTTTAGAAATTCTCCTTGATAAACATTATTTTCCTTCAAGGCGTCCTGGATTTCACGAATTTTAACAAGGATTTGAATTTCAAGTTTTCGTAATTCTTTGTAGGTAATTATCAAAAAGTTACCAGATCCACAGGCAGGATCTAAAAATTTAATTTTACTCATTCGTTCAAGCAAACTATTCAAGTCTTTAATAATGTTTCTTTGTTGTTCTCGTCTTTGTTTTTCAGTAATTTCACGTCCTAAGTAATCATCTGCACGGTCGGAAAGTCTTTGATACTCCGCTTGAAGATTGTCCAAAAATAGAGGTTTAATTACTTTCAAGATATTTGGCACGCTAGTGTAGTGCATACCTGAGACTTGGCGTTCTTCTTTGTTTGCAACAGTTTGAATCATTGCACCCAAAATATCAGGATTGATTTCATTCCAGTTAAGCAACTCTCCTGCTTCAATAAGTAATTTTCGGGTTAAAGGGCTGAAATTTAAGTCATGATGTGGTTCTTTGAATAGTTTACCATTAACGTAGGGAAATTTTTTTAACCATCCAGGTGTATCATGTCTTTGGTTTTCAGGCACATCTAAAATTAGAAATAAATCTTTAATGACTGAATTTAGATTACTTCCATCGGTCTCAGTTCTTGTTTTAAGGACATTAGTAAAAGATCCCTTAGTGATAATTTGCGTATCTTCACAGAAGTATAAGAAAAGTGTACGAATTAGGAAAAGGTTAAATGATTCTCCATCAACTTCCTTTTCCGCAAGCTCTGGATTGATTTTAACCAATTCATCATAAAGTTTTGTGAAACGCTCAGCAGCTTTTATATCTGCTGGGTTTTCTTTTTGGTAATCTACTTTCTCAATCCCATTCCATGCAAGGAAAAACTCTGCATATGTTGGTAAATCTTCGAAGTTAATGGCAAGTGAATTGTTTGTTTTTGTATCTTTTGCATAAAGCATTTCAAAATCAGTTGTGATAATATAACGAGGCTTTTGACTTTGAGATACAATTTTCTGCTCGATTTCATCAATAGCTTGTAGTGGATTGTTTTCAACTTTACGATACCGAATTTTATTTCGTATCAAAAAATCTCCTTCACTTGATCTTGCACGTGTAATACTAGTTTTAGGAATATCAAAAAGCTCTAAAAACTCTTCAATAAAAGTCTCTTCATTTAATTTTTCAATTATTGTTTTAACTCTATCCTCAATTTCTGTGATAGATAATAAATATTTCTTTGACATATGAGTTTCAGTCCCTTTATTAATTAATATTGATATTATTATAACAAAGTTTATTAAAGCTTTTAGTGTTTACAGATAAGGAAACAATATAATTTGTAATTGCTTAACGAGAAGGAAGTAGTAATTAATCTTCGCCCTCTCACACCACAGCGCGTGCATTGGATTGTTTGCGTCTGTTAGCATTTCAAATGAACTGCGTACAGGCTGCCAATGTAAGGAAGAATTTAAAGTTGCCTGTTAGTCATTACACATTACTTCATCTCATTTATAAGACACCTACAAGGCAATCGTTTTCTCCTTTTCATTGCGATTACGTTTGTCTCATTTGATAAAGTTCATCCTTCAGATCGACACCAAATATCAAGTAATTAAACCAGTTCTTTCAACGTCCTACCATACCTATCCTTCCACGCAGTTAATCCATTCGCACTTCGCCCCATAACAATATCAGCTGCTGCGGATGGACTTGAAAACAATAAGTCCTCCATCACAACAAACTCATTATTTATAACCGCCACTTTTTCTAACAGGATTAGTTCATTTCGCTTCGCAATTGAACGCTCTCCGTAGGAATTTACATAATCAGTAGCAATTTTTGATCCCTTTAATAGAACAAAACCTTCCTGAGTTTGAATTCCCTTTGCTTTTGCACCACGAGCAGCCTCGATATAGAAAATATCATTCTCATTGATTTCTGAACTATCCTTGATTTCTTCAAATAACTTATGTCCAAGCGTATTCACCATCATCCTAAGATTACTAATGTATTCATCCATTTCCGCGCGATCTGGTTCTGATATAGAAGGCATTGGTGGGATATTTCCATTCATTAGAATATAACGATTTGTTGCTTTGGCTTTTTCATATAACTTATTTTCAATGTATTTAATATGAGCCTTATTTAAGTTTTCATCTTTATTAATGAATACGATCACTTCGTTCCAGAAATCTTTTTCTCGGAGATGGTCCTGTAAACGCTTATATACTTCCTCTGCTTCACCTATGTATACCGCTTTTTTATCATCATTATTGCGACCAAATAGCATGTAAACACCTGTAGAATTTAAATTAGGCCGATCCGCGCATTTTTTTACCTCTGTACGAGGAATTCTATACGCTAAGCCTGTCCAATTTGAAAGTTCACAAGTTAAACGGCCACTTGGTTCTCCATCTATTAAAAACGTTTTGATTGTTTTACCGAAAGTCAATCTTTTCTCTCCTTTTTGTACTAATCGCTTAACCTTTTATGTATCTTTCGCCAATGCCTTTTTAGTTGCTTTTTGATATGCGATTTAAAAGGTAATTCTTTCATCAATATATGAGCTTTTTTTGCATAAGCATTAAAATTACCGTATCCCAAATATTTATTACCCAGATGCGTATATAAATCATATAGTTTTCTTTTAGGACCTGGTCGACTCGTAGCATAAGCTATTCGTTTACTCGTTTTAGCTTTCTTATATGCGCGGGAATAATACTTGAATAAACTTTTCTCGCGAATTCTAATAATATTTTTATCTATAACGAAGCCCAAATAATCTAATGGACTAATTTCCATCTTCTCATTATAAATTATCTTCTCTCTAAATAAGCGTAGCTCTGTCTTCTTCTCTTGAATGATCAGGCCATCATCTTTATAGCGGCCAATTTGAATCATCAATTCATTCTTCCACTCTTCAAGTAGTCCCACAGTAGCGTTAGTTGTCGGAATAACCAGTATAAGATCATCACAATACCTTCTATATAAAGCGTCCGGATGCTTTTGCTTGGCCCATTCAAGCACTTCTTTATCAAAATCGATCAAATGCACATTAGAGCAAACAGCACTCATACCAGAACCTTGAGGTATGCCAAACGACTTCTTATTTACTTGAACTTTCCCTTGTTTAAACTGCCTAAATTCAGCTGGTTCCATAATTTGAAGCAATCGAGATCGAATCTTTTTCAGTTTCTTTTTACCGTACTTATCAAGTAAAAATTCTTCAAGGTCATCCCTCTCTACATATGAATAACACGTGATATTTCTATAAATTTTGTACCAATCTTTCGGCAACTCTTCCACATCTAAGACACGCTTTATTTTTTGCTTTAGAGATTTGTGATCTATATTGTCGAAAAAGCTTGTAAAATCTAAAGCTATAACTATTGCCTGGTTTTGTTTTAAAAGGAAATCAAACACTTCATAAGCAAAATCAATATTATTTTTACCGCTCTTATTATTACGGTAAGCAACGGCTATATTATCAATGCCCTTTTCAGACACATAATCGTTATATGCATAATTCAATAAGTCTCCATAATACTTATAAATAAAACCGTCCTTGTGAGCAGCATAGTATATTTCCCGTATTTTCTTGTCCTTCTTCTTGATCTTTTCACCATTTTCATTTTTTAATGTTATGTATTTTTTAAACTGAATTTTAAAATGGATGGACGGCAAAAAAGCATATGAAGCTACCCAATTTGGATCTTGGATGTTAGCTTTCATATGCTCATTATGTTTTAAATCTATTCGTTTATCAAAATGAAGATACTTCTTCGGCCTATATTTTGACCATTTAATTTTAGAAGAGCTAGAGAGGCCATGTAATCCTCGTGGTCCATTACTTCTGTTCATTACAGATCAACCTCCTAGCATAATTTGGCGGGGTTCGTCCAGATGGATAAATAGCCCTTTGACCACTAATCCCTTTTCAGAGACTTCTTAAAACGAATGTTACACTTACCATAAGGAGGTAATTATAACTGTGATTAGTTTATTCAATGTCGAAGATCCGAGTTTAATAGCGTTGGTTCTCAACATCTGGTGGTTTAGCGAGTTTATTAACGTTAAGAAACTTGCTAAACTTCGAAACTAATTGCTCTCACAACCAATTTTGGAGACAGTTATATTATAAATAAAATATTAAATTTTGTAAATCATATATAACTATAGATCTATTTTATACTAAATAAAGTTTCCAAGCATCTAGACTATCATTGAGACAAAAATACCGTAGCCCATTAAAATGAACTACAGTTAATAACATATATTCTGTATAAAGATATTTAATACATAGGATCAATTTGTTCTTCAATTAGTTCTCTTGCGGAAATAAATCATTCATTATTTGCTCAAATTCATCTTCACCCATTTCATCCCAATGATTAAATGCTCTCATAAACTTTTGATAATATTCTGGTTGTTCATAGCACATTAATTCTAAATATTCTTTTTGAGTGATTTTACCTTGTTCATCGGCTATGTTGCAACTGAATTTCAAACACAAGGTCTTGAGTTAGATACAGCAATCGTACATTGGGATGAAGATTTATACTGGCATAACGGACAATGGCAGTGCAACTACACTAAAACTGGTGCTAAAAATCCACAACAAATAAAAACTTAATGCCTATCGAATGCTTCTAACACGTGGCTGTGATGCGACGATTATTTATGTTCCTGATAAGCCAATATTAAAAGGTACCTGGGATTTGTTCATTTCATGAATTAAAAATGCCGGTACTATAATTTTTCGGAGGGACATTATTAAAATCTCTTAACTAAGCTTCAAATGCAGCTGTACAGAATTCTAACCAAATGCATACTGAAAAAAATCCAAATATAAATAAGTTGCATTCATAACAAAAAGCTGCTCGAACAAATCAAGCAGCTTTTTCATCTATAATTGTGCTAGCGCTAACTTACTCAGCATTATTTTTCTTATTACAAAATCAACATCCTTTAATACCATATTACTTGCACCTAACCACTACTTCTGTCTCTACTCGGTGGATATTAAAAGCAAGAATGCTTTTTATTAGCATTCTTGCTTTCCAAAGTTATAAATGTAACCATTCTGAATAGTAAATAAAAGCCATGGCCCAATTGATAACAATCACAATGTAACATGTTATCAAACATTGACTAGGAATATAGGATTAATCCGCAACAATTACCCATTTTTATCAGGAGTAATTTTTCGATAAATTCCTATTCCTGTAAGCCGATGGAAAAAGGAAACCTCAACCTTCCAATCATTCTCAATCATCTGGCGCATATCAATAATCCTTTTTTTTGATACAAGGTCAATTATTGATTTTACCTTCATTGGTTTTTTGAAGTGGTAATAATTCATCTAAAGGCTCGCTTTGCAAATAACCTTTTCTATGGAGAGCTGCATAAAAATTCCTATGACTTTTAGATTCAATAATACCTAAATTAGCTGCCCTATATCCTAGTACTTGAAGTGAGGTAGTCCATTTCTTTTTCAAATCAATGTAAGCATCTGGGTTAGTGACATGAAAAATATTTCGTATATAAAAATGCCTTAGCTAGAGCTGCCGAATACACATTAAATCGTATACATGGATTAAAAGCTTTTCTGTTCGATTGCCGAATTGAGATGGATAATAATCCAGCTGAAAATGCGATTCGCCCAAATGTGATTGGTCGCAAGAACTGGCTTTTTTCTGTGAGTGAAGCTGGTGTTAAAGCAAATGCCATCTGTTTGAGTTTAGCAGAAACAGCCAAAACAAACGGCATTGATTTCTATCAGTACCTTGTGAAGCTATTAACGGAGCTACCAAATTTACCGATTCAACAACAGCCAGAAATTTTACAAGATTACATGCCTTGGTCGAAGAATATCCAAGCCACATGTTCAAAATAGCCAGCTATCTGAAAAAAACTCAGATAGCTGGCCATTCATCGTGCGTACCAGAAGGTGCGCTTATTTTTGTATTTCGGCTTACTGTATACACATGTTACAGCGGTAACAATGGAGAATAATACGGACTTATATTTGGATTACTTAAAAGCTAATAGTTTATCTTTACTTTTATTAATTGTTTGCTATCATTCACGCAATTTACTACATTCTTTTATTTATTGTGTACTGTCAAAATTGATTTTAGATTCCACATTAAAATTCAACTTCAATTTTTGAAACAATTTCGCTCAATTTAAATTTTGATGGTTGTTCCCAAAAACGAGATGGTAATTCCATGTAGGTTGGAATTTCACTATCTAAACCTGTCACTAAATAAAGCTTAAAACTATTTGGATGTTGTTTGGCAAATTTTAATTCTCCAGGTGTCAAAATAAAAAAATTATTTGTGCTCGTTTTCACCTCAACAAAATGCTGGTTTCCATCTTTATCTTTGTAACTTAAATCATATTGTCCAGAGGTTGCTTGACCTGGCTTTAAAATTCCTAAATCTACAAATGCCTCAGACTTTGGCACCACATTTTCTTTACCATATTGTTCGCATAGTAAGTTATATATTAGCTGCTCACCTTTATTACCTGCAATTTTTTTAGCGTTATTAATTTTTTCCTCTCCACTTTTTGTGAAAACATTAAATTTACCCTTTTTTGCAGTTGTTGAAGTTGAATGATTGTTACGATAAGTAATATCTACCTTTTGAGGTATGACATTTTTATATTTTTTATAAATGTCATTTCCATTATTCATTTCAGATTGTTTCAATTTTTGATCCATATCTTTTAGCCAACATTTAAATTTATTTGTTCGCTTAAAATAAATCATTATTTGAACTTTAGAGTTTACTGCAATTTCATCTGCAAAAAGATTTTCGGGGTTCATCATTTCATAGTTCGACTTATAAACTACTTTTACATCTTGTTCAACTACATCTTCAATTAGAATAGGGAATCTATATTCAATTTCTTTTATAAAATTAAAAGAAACTTTATTTGGGATGTCATTTAATGCAATGTAAAACTCTTTATATGTATATAACTCATCTAAATAATTATTTTGTTTTATTTCATCACCTTCTCCATCAAGTTTACTAAATAGTTTATTACAATATTGTTCGAACGTTTTCTCAATATAGTCCTTTACTTTTCTAAACCAATATTCTCTAATATCGATTCGAATTAACTCGGATAGTTCATTTACATCTTCAATATCCTTTCCAATTACCATTAGCGCTTTAATAATACAATCCATTTCTTCGTCTTTTTTAATATACGTAAAATCAATATTGTTTAATTTACTAATGATATTTTCACTAGCACCTAAATCCGAAAAATACTTTACCACTATTTTTGTTATCGCATTTTCCATGAAAAGCAATTCGTATGCTTCATTCCATCTATCTATACCGTATATTTCAGCTACTCTTTCTCGTTTACGTGGTGTATCTTTTGAAATAAGCAATTCTACTAAGTTGATGTCAATCTCGAGTGTTAATAACTGCTTAAACATTTCAACAATAGCACTTGCAAATCCGTCAGCTAGCCGTAATTGTTCGATAGTTTGAATATCATTTGGTGATTTTAAGTAAAAATCCCTGTTTTCCTCTACAAAATAATAATCTTCTAATGATATTAATTGATTATTTCGTTCGATATCTTTTACGATTACTTCATCACATACAATAATATGCATTCTTTTTATTTTATCGACATTCGTTTTGTTTAAATCTATTGTTGATAGAATCGCCACTTTTATATCATTTATTTCTTGAATGAAATTTCCGATACTATTTTCCTTTTTTTCACAATTATTAAGCTTAAACTGAACATTAAAACGCTCGACACTTAACCAATTTTTTATTGTTGTAATACTTTGTTTTACAGGTATATAAATAAAATGATTTTCTTTTTCTAAAATTTTCGGCAATTTTCTATCTGCATATTTAACATATTTGTTCAAATAAAATTTCCCATCATTCGCAAGCACCTGTATATCATCTAAGCTGTATGTTGGCAATAGATCCCTTTTGTATTTAATTATTTCCGTATATAGTTTACGACTAATCTCACCTTTATCGAGTTTCGGTAATTGCAATAAAATTTGCTTAATTTCCACATCTTTTAACTGCCCCATTGATTCCTTAAAATCCAGCAGTTTAATCAATGTGTCACCGACGATTTCAGTTAATTCCTGTGTGCTAATACCGTATAAAGAAGGTATATGTCCCTTTAACTTATCGTACATTACGATTTGCTGTGGCGTGAATTTATGGCCATCCAACTGAATCCAAGGTGTTGTATTAAGAAGGTAAATTAAATACTCATTAGAATTAAAATTAAATCCCGTCCAGTTTGATTGCTGACTGACATTTGATTCTCTTCTGACAGAATGAAGCAACTCGAGTAAGTTTTCATCAAGATTAACCCATTCAACAATTTCAGAAGTTGTTAATTCGTTTAAAACATTTTCAAAGTGATCAATTTTTTTCACTTTTATATAGTTAATATTGAAATCAATTTCCTTTGTATATTTTTGCTTTAAAAAATCATTGAATTGTTTGCATTTAGATGGTTCCCCCATAACAATTAAGGGATACTTTAAAACACCACATTTTTCAATAAAGTTTTTAAATTTTTCAACATCATAACCATTGTAAAGCTTTGCCGGCTCCATTAAGGCCGTATATGTATTGTTATTAAATATTTTTTCACCAAGCTGATGTCCATAATGTTCCCCCAAAAACAGTTTATTGGCAGGTTTAATTACGCCATGAACATCTGGTAAATTATACGAAAGTTTTGAAAGCTCACTACCGCTTTGCAGTTTATTTTCATATTTTTCAAAAAACCAATTAATAAATGATCTCGCTTTTTCTACGGTATCAATTTGGCGGTTAATTGTTCCTATAATTAAATCCGAGCTACTTTGTTCGGTAAATTCGATAGCTAAGTATAATGCACTATAGGCAGCTAGTAATCGTTTATCACCTGCTTTGCCCGCCGTAAATTTTTCATTGATGTTACGCCATTCCTCTAGAAAGTTCGCTTTTATTTGATGAATAAGCTCTTCCACGTACGATTGTTGTAGTATACAAAGCTTTACCCAATGTAATTCATTTGGTAAGTAAGATACCCCCCCATCAGTTGGTAAAAATACTTTGTAGTTTTTTTGAATGTAGTTATTTCTTGTATCTAGTAAAAGCTCAGGCATAAAATCTGCATTTGCATAATGCCTACTCCACCATAAAAAAATCTTTATAATTGTAGCAAGATCCCAATCGACTTTTATCGCATTTATTTTATCGACTAGTTGCTCAGGCGTGTATTCGATTTCCGTATAGTCAATGAACGCTGCTAATTCGTTTATTAACTCAAAATGGTCGGCTGCCGTAATGTTTAGTAGTGCTTTAAAATGCCTACCTTTAAATTCTTTAGGCAAGTTACTTACTATTTTCGGATTTTCTTTTATTGATAAAAATTCTCCATTAATTGTTGGCAAAATTTTCGCTTCACTTAAAAGTTGTAAATAGTCGTCATATAAATCAAACAGCTCACCCATCCATAAACGATGCTCACTTTTTGGTATAACAAAATCAAGTGCTAAATCCCCGTATTCAGGTTGCGCTAATTGTTCTGCAATTTCTTTAATAAAGTGGAGAACGTGCTTAAATATTCGTTTATTTACACCTTCACTATCATTCGATATATTATCCCGCGAACTGTTCGTCATAAAAGGAGCATGAATTAAAGCATTAATTGGTGTTGGAAACTCTCGAATTGGAAAATAGCAATATAGCTTCTCTTTTTTAAAATCATAATCTTTATTTTTTGGCACAGCAATCGCAAGCATTGCGTCTTTGTTTCCGATTTGGACTACTTTATTTGCCACAAAATAATGCATTTTATGTTCAATTATACGATTAACAGTTTGTTGAATAATGACATCATTAGAAGTACCTATTTTTTCAGCTATTCGCTGCACTCCATCGACAGTTATTAAAATTTTGCTTATGTTTGGTAAAAATAGAAGTGATTTATAAAACGGCTGCTCTAGCTGGTGACTTATACTATTTTCATTTTGGGTGCTATGGTCTTTAAGTTTTATTCGAATTAGTGTATCAAAATTTGTTTCAATAGGCTCAATTTGCTCGGGGCAATTCATAATTGGAAAGCATAAATGGTATTCCTTTTTCCATGATAAAAGCTGTTTGGCCAAAAGTTCATTATGACGAAACTGATTAAAACAGCTTTTTGAAAATGCTTCACTAAATCGAATGGCAAATTCCCCTGAATATAACTCAACCCATTCTGCATTATTTAATAAAGATCGAAAACCCGTTCCTTTATTTCCGATATTTTGACTAGATTTATTGCTTGCTCTACCAAGACATAATCGCTCGATCGTTTCTTTTGTAAAAGTTGTACCTGTATTTCCAACTTCTAAAATTTGATTTTTAAATGTTACTTGAACTTCTACACCCTCATTATGATGAATATTTCCAAGCTTTTTTAGTTCCCCATATGCATCATCAACGTTTTGCAAAAGCTCCAAAATTTGTCTACCGTTATAATCTCGCATTAGCTCAAACTCTTCGCTACAAGCTTTTTCTAATTCATTGTTCAATTTTGAATCTGTATATTTCTCAATAAAAATAGCTCTTAAATCATCAATCGTCTTCCAATTACTCACTTTAAAGTACCTCCTTAATCCGTTCTACAGCCTATTCTCTATATCTTACATCATATACAATATCTGTTTCTCATAAAACTTTCATAGATACAAAAAAACACATTCTTCGAGGTTGAAAAACGCGTTTTTTTGCATGATATTGTTATTTTTCAATTGTTTGAACTTGGTACGCATCAATAATTTTAATTGTTTCATACGCTACCCTACTACCTAGGGATGCGTACAGTTGTTTGTCGCCAATGATATAAAATTCTTCTTTGGCACGTGTTGTAGCTACGTTCATGATGTTTGGGTCTGACACTGCCCAAGTAGCTGCACCTTTACTATTTGTATCTGCACCGAGCACTAAGTAAACAATTTTTGCTTCTTTACCTTGGAATGTGTGCACAGTGCCTACGTTTATAACGCGACCTTCTTCACGCTTAGTAAAATGGATTTGATCTAAATCTTTAATTAAACGGTTAGCTACATTGCGGAACGGTGTAATGACATAAATTTCATTTTTTGCTAATTCAGGCGTCTTCGTTAATTGAAGATTAATTAAACTTTTAATGATATCGCTCTGCTCTTTTACGTATTTATCGCGTGCATTTCCTTTCACATCAATCCAAACCGCTTTTCCTTTTGCTTCGTTTTTTTCCTTCCCTTGTACCATAAGACCGTTATAGGAAATTGTGTTTGATATCGAAAACATTGGCTCATTACATCTTCTATGAACCCATAGTGGAACACCTACCCAATCGTCCTCAGTTTTGTAGTAGCCAAATTGACTTGCAGCATCGGTTAATGTTTGGGTTGATGCGTCAGATGATACGAATTTATCGTTCACCTTGAAATGACAACCAATTAAATTTAATACGTTGGAGTCTAAAGTTAATACAGGTTTGATTTGTGATGGATCACCGACAACTACTACTTTTTTACTTCTAAAAATGGCACCGACACTTACTTGCGGAAGTGCTTGCCCTGCCTCATCGATAAATAAATAACCAAGACTACTTTCGTCAATTGCATGAAACATCCGATTAAAGCTTGCAAAGGTTGTGCTAATTACGGGAATCGCAAAATTAATCCAGTGCCAAGCTTCTCTAACTATTAGTTGACCTGTTACTCTACCTTCATATTCACTACGACTATTCCATATAATTTTTGAGGCGAATAAATGATCGACGTTGTCATATAAAAATTGCTTACGTACTTTCAAAGCTTGAATAAAAAGCTTCGTTTGTAGTTCACGGAATTTTTCAGTAAACCATGGATTTGATTTTTGTAATTCCTCATACGGCAAATCGAATTGTAAACCTTTTATATCTTGATTAGCTAATTCGATTTCTAACTCACGAATTTGTTTTTTTAATTTGTTTAATTTTTCTGTTTCAGCAGTAATCCAATTATTGAATTGTACAACTTTAGACTGCTTTTCGTTCTTGAACTTTTGTAATACATTTTTGATTGAGTGAATAGTTTGTTCGTTTCGTTGATTCAGTTTAAGAAAGCTGTTTCGGTTTATTAGTAACTGTTTAAGCTCTTCATTTGCGTTCGTTAATTGTAGAAAATAGCGCTCGACTTTAGCTCTAAATAATAGTTTTTGTAGCCACAGGAAGCTCAGTTTTTTAGACTGGATTAGCGCATAATTTCGTTCTGCTTGCGCACGATTTAAATCTAATTCAGCAATTTGGTTAGCTGTGACAAGATGCTCGTTATTAAGGTTATTTAGCTCCACTTGTAGCTCATCCATTTTGCGGTCTGTGTCGTTTAAAAACTCATCAAGCACTTGTTTTTTCGCTTGTTCTCTTTGTTTTAGGTGTTGTTCCTTTTGTGTTAATTCAGGCTTTAGTTTACGAAGCTTATAATATTTTTCACTTAGATGCTGCATATTTTGACGTTCAAGACTTGCAGTTTTATACAAATTTTTGAATTCCTCATATACTTGTGGCTCAGGAATGTAGTTTTCCTTTAAGTCCTTGGTGATTAGCTCAATTGTTAAATTTAACTGCTCCATATTTGAAGCTTTGCCACCTTCTATAGAGAACGTACCCCAGTTATCATGTCCTTTAAATGTCGGGTTCACTTCATACCTATTGTCGACATACTTTTTCTCAAGATGACAATTTGAAATATACGTAAAATAATTTACATTTTGTATATCTTCAATAAACTTTTCATCGATTTCTTTTATTTTTGGCAGCTCATTTACGATATTTTGCACGGCACCATTATTGGAGCTAGCTACAATAATATTTTTACAGGCAATTGATGCTGGTAATCGACCAAATTTATATTTATCTTTGTAAACAATCGTTCGATCTACCCTTTTCATAGCACTTGAAACGATTTCAATTGCCTGTTGAACAATTAAATCCGCAATAATATCTTTTAACAGCGTTGTTTTACCAGTACCAGGTGGGCCATTTACACTTAAAATTGAATTTTTTTGGTTAAGTGCTAAATTAACCGCCGCCTGCTGCATAAAAGATAGAGCAAACGCTGTATTACTTGGAAATCTCCCTAATGGATAATACTTCGGCTGCATAACCTCTTCTTCAAAAACTGTTGGGTTAAACAAATCCGAATTCTTGTTACTATCTAAGTTAATTTTTGTGCCAGTAAAGCCATTAATATATTGATTTAAATTACGATTATTAAGCTGTTTTGCACGGTTTAAATCTGAAATAAAAAATGAATGAAGGTTAGTATCCCCATTTTCGATATCCGTCAAATATTTATAACGAAAATTATCTTGCGTCACATTGTATCGAGTATAAAGCTCATTAAACGTCCCGTTAAAGTTTTCTTCAAAACGACGGCTCAAAATTTCTTTAAATTCATTCTCAACTTTACGTAAGTCTTCAGGGAAATCTCTTTTATTGCGAATATACCCACTACTTGTTAGAAATAAAAAATCATCCAAAAATTGCAATTCATGATTAAAATAAAGCGCAATTGTAAATTTTTCAGATTTAGCTATATCCTCATTTGTTTTTTTGATTTTATATTTTTTACGTAAAATTTCAACGACTTCCTCAAAGTCAAATATTCCAAAATACATAACTATGCCTGGTTTAAACTTTTTCGATCTAGCAAATGGATCTTTTCTTATTTGCTGTTCTATATACGTAGTAAAAAATTGTTTCCAATCTTGCTCTGGTCTATATAGTAAGTTGTACGATTTATCTTTTCTACTTATGGAGCCTTCTGAAAGCTGTTCTACAGTAATCCATGCATCCAATACATTATGATTTTTATTTACCATTAAATTCACCTATATAATTTATTATATTGCTCTTTTTTATATTTCAATTTTGATGCTGAATAATCCTCTACTTTATTGATTGTTGCCGTATATTTTTCTACCCCCAAAGCAAACACGCTTTATTCATATGGAAGAAAGCGTATAATTGTATCTTCTTAAATTTATCTTTAGACCATTATTTTTTGTGCCTATAACGAAAATCAAACGTACTTCTTTTCCCTAGCTCCATTAAACTTCTACTCATAGCCCTTGAAGAAGAATCATAATACAAACCTCGTTAATGAAGAATGGTTGAACTTAAAAACAACTGCTAAATATTTAGGGGTAAGTAAGAACTCCTTCTACAATTTTCAGATTTACGAATTAAATGTTTAAGAAGTAGCATACAAATTACTACCCATAGTTTTCGACACACTCACTGCACATTAGTGCTTGAAAGCCAAAAGTATACGATTCAGCAAGTGATACATCGTTTAGGGCATAAAGATATTAAAGTAACGTTGGAAGTTTATACCCGTGTCACAGCGGAATCGATGGAGAAGAATGCAGATATGTATGTGGAGTATTTAAACCAGCACAGTTTCTATGTAGCGAAACAATAAAAAAAATAAAATGCAGCCTAAATTCAGCTGCATTTAATAATACATTTCCAACTGGATTATTGAACTTGATTTACTATTCTATAGAATTATTCTTTACTTCTTATTCAAATACCTTGGAAATCTTCTGCAAGGATAATTGATAATTCATCTTTAGTAGGGTTTTCAATTTGCGCAGCTCTTTTAGCATGATTCATCAATAATTCATCAAATATATTACGAACAAGTCGGGCATTTGAAAAACTTTCATCTTTCTTCTCTACTAACTCTGTTAAAGTAATTTTAATTTTATTTTTAGCCTCTGAGTGTAAAATATATTCATTTTCATTACACATTGAAATTAAAATTGCTTCTAGTTCTTCAATACAATAATCCTCAAATTCAATAAATGTATTAAAGCGTGATTTTAATCCTGGATTTGATTCAAAAAATTTGTTCATCGGCTCTATATAACCAGCTACTATTACTACTAAATCTTCACGATAATCTTCTAACGCTTTTGTCAGTTCAGTTAAACATTCACGACCATATGAGTCACTCTGGTCATTTTCCGTAATACTGTATGCCTCGTCGATAAAGAGTACGCCACCTTTTGCTTTTTCGATAACTTTTTTAACTTTAATTGCTGTTTGACCTTGATAACCTGCTATTAAATCTGTCCTTGATACTTCTAAAAAGTGGCCTTTTGAAAGTAATCCAATTTTTTTATAAATATGACCGACAATACGAGCAACTGTAGTTTTCCCAGTACCAGGATTACCTAAAAATGCTAAATGCAGTGTATTTTTGGTTTGTACTAGATTGTGAGCTTTACGCATTTGCTGCACTTTCTGATAAGCAATTAATTTATTTACCTGTGATTTTACTTTTCCAAGTCCAATTAATGCTTCTAAGTCAGATAATAGTTCTTGCAGTGAACGCTTATCTTCAGTTTGAATTTCGTTATTACAAATATCTAAAACAGTTAAGTATCCGTAATATTTTATCAAATGTTCTTTTAGTACTTTCGACATCATTTTTCCTTCAGAGCTATAATTTTTCGAATCGACTACAGCATTTATTTTTTTCAATAGAGCAATCGTTGCAACTTCATCCTGAATTTCAGTTACAATTAAAGCTAACTTTGTAATTTCACCACTGTCACCTACAATTGCATCTAACTTAGAAGCAAAATCTAATAATTCTTTTACATATTTATTACTCATTTATACAATCCCTAAAATATTTAAGACGTACAAAATAATTACTATTCCCAATGAAGATCCACCTAATAACATAGTATTTTTATTTTTTTTCGTTAATAGTTGTATTTCATTTTCGTATTGTTTCTTTTGCTCACTCATTTGCGTATTAATTACAACAAGCTTTTCTTCCAAAGATTTTACTTCGCCTTGTAGTACGCTCGACTTTTCTTTTATTTCTTCGATATCCTCCCATATTTGGTCGATATCATAAAGATGTTGAAGTTTTTTTAATGAATCAACATAATTAATTAATAAATCAATACGATGACCATTTGTTAAATCATTTTTATTTATTTCAATAATTTGTTCGCCTAGTTGTTCTACATCACTTTTAAAAGTTTGAGTATTTTCCCATACCTCATCAATTTGTAAAACATGCTCAAGCTTTTTTAAATTATCCGTAAAACTTTTAATTTTACTAATCGTTTTATTCTGAGATTCAATAGAAATAGTACAGCTACTCAACGTCTGCTCGATAGATTTAATACCTCGCTTAGCTTCCTGTGCGTTGTCCCATAATACATCGATGGAATTTATATGCCTTTGTTTACTCAAGTCGGCTTTAAATTTCATTAAACCTTTAACAGATTCACTTTGTTGCAAAGCGTCATTATCCAATTTTTGGATTTTACTAATAATAGTCCTTAATTCTTTACTAAATCTCTGTGTATCCTCCCAAACTTCGTCAATATTCTCTAGGTATTTAAATTTATCGAGCTTGTCTTTAAAATCCCCTAATATCTTAAGAGTCTTTTTCTGAACTTCAATCGTTTTTTTTATATCTTTCTGAGCTTCTTTCGCTTCCATACTTGCCTTCTCAGCTGCTTTTACAGATACTAAAATACCTTGAATATATTCATTGTCTAAAGCTTCTAATGCATTATAAACTTCACCAAACTCTTTAATAAATTTAGAATTTAAGTTATTAAATTTAATTAAGTAATCTTGTACTTGGCTTGTTAAACTATTTAACTCGACACCAGTTACTTTATGGTCAAACCAATTAAATAATCCCCCACTCACATCTACTTGTTTTAATGCTAGTTGGTCTGGTTTCGTTAAAGAAAATTGCTTAATATTATTTTTTGCTTTGTCAAAATTATGTTTTTTAATAACTATATTCGTCATGTTTTACCTCTATCTCATTAATGATTCAATGTCTTTTGTTAAATCCTCGAATGCACGGTCATTGCTTTGGTTTTCCATACTATTAATATTTAATAGAGCCTCTTTAACAACTTCAGAGGCTTTTTCATGTCGCTCTACAATTACGATTCCCACTGTTTCTTTAACAGTGTAGTCTTTTTTTTGCTCTTCGTTATATCTTTCTTCACTTATTAATCGGTTAACAACATTTACGTTGGTGTTTTTTACAACGTGTTGGTTATTTAACTCACTCTTTTTTTGTAATGTATTCATCAATGTTATAGCTGCTGCGCCAATTACAACTGTTCCAGTTATAAACTTTACAAATGATTTAAATTTCATCGTCAATAGCTCCTTCAATAAGACTTAATCTAAAAGGCCTTTAATAATTTGGTCCATTTCATCAAATGAATCATCATTATTTTTGGAATTTGCTTCACCTTCACTAAAAATATTTTTTAATGAATTCTCCAGTTCATCTTGAGCCATAGCATGTCGTTTAGCTATTGAATCTCTTACTGAATTTTTTTTGTTGGAAAACTTTTCTTCACTAACCATAATCAATTGTGCTTGCGTATCTAATATTTCGTTACTCTTTTCGATTTGCTCACTTAAATTGATCTCTTTTTGTTTTTTCTCAACAGCTTTATTAATTATATTTATCGCAATAGCACCTATTATTCCAGCAGTCAAACCACCTGCAAATAAACCAATTAGATTTGCTAAGCTTCCTAAAAGAGGAATTTCTACAGCTAAGAACGGTATAGTCATTAAGCTTTTCTCGATTATTTCACCAAGCACTATAGCACTTACAGCACTTAATCCAGCCATGACAATTTTCCCCGTTTCTAATAGACGAATACTAAGAGGTTGATCTTTATTATCCGGATTTTTTAAATAGTTCACAGCTTCTTTAAGAGACTTCCAACCTTGCTTTAATAAAATCCATACTTTTTTTATAGTTTCGAAAATTGGTCCAACAATCGCCGTCATTATTGTCGTTAATACATTGTTACTCGCATTTTTTAAATGTAACTTTAAATTGCTAATGAACGATTTTACAGCTTCTTTAATATACTCCATTAAAGTTTTTAAACTTTTTTGTGCCGACTTTAACCATTTTACTAGCTTACTAATAACCTCTTTAGTGAATTCAGCAAACAGCAACATAATGGCAGATCTTAAAGCTTTTCCTCCAATGCGGAAAGCTTCTTCCTTTCTAGACTGTTTTCCTGCCTCAATAGATCTCTGCTCTCCTTCTTTCTTTCTTTTTTCATATTCTTCATGAGAAACTTTATCTTGTTCTCTTAATTCATCCCCATTTACGTTAAATCGTTCCTCTGGTTTTTTCCCATCCCTCTCACTATTTAACCAGTCTTTCATAGAACTATCACCTTTTGACTGGTTAGCAGCTGAGTCTAAATCATTTAAGTTTTTGTCACTATTTGCAAATGCAACCTGTTCTTCTCGACTTAAATGTGCATTAGCTGCGGCATCACGGTTAATTTCCGCAGTAGGAATAGTATGGTCTTTATGAACGCTAGCTGAGCCTTTATCTCGCCCTTTATCAAAATCATCACGAGCATCTTTATTTAAAACTTTTATTTCTTTCCCTGTTCTTGAGTCGATTCTTGTTTTTACATTTCCATTTTCATCTTTTTGAAAGCGAGCTTGATAATTGTCGTACCGTTTTTGATAATCAAGTGTCTCTTCCTGTATCTTTCCATTTATCTCAACTTTTATCGTTTGTTTGTTATGTGTTGCAATTTTACCCTTTTCAAAATTTTCAGTCGTTTGGATATGCGCATCTTTACGAAGATCTAGCGTTAAACCATGATTTTCACCAATAAAATCTGTTCCAGCTTTTGCTGCAATTTGATTCATAAATTGTTCCCAAACTACGCCTTTAATAATTTCCCCTAAATTATCCTCATTACCTATTTTCTTTTGTTCTTCTTTTAATAAATGTAAATCAGACATATGCAGTTCAATTTCGTGTTCTAATTTACTTTCTAACTCATCAAAATCCAATGTACCTTCGACGTCTATATCTTCCAAAAATAAATTCATATTTTCTTTAGACATTGTCACAACTCCTAACATTATTTAATTACATTTAGATACACATATTATGTCACATTATACTTCCTTATACTGTAAAAATAAAATGGTTTTTTATACAGATAACACATTGAATATATATAAGCGCTAATAAATAATTTCGTTCAAATTTTTTTATTATAAATTAAAACAACTATAACTTATAATTAAATCAATTTCATAAATCATATTTTTCAAGAGCTTAGACTGCTCCTATTAAAAAAACTTACGTTTTAAAAATTATGCTGCGTGAGTTTGTGTTTGTAATAAAACATTCACGATCCACTGCTAATTTGCAGGCATTATAAATAAAGGTCACCAGGTTGAAATGAAGTTTGACTTTTCTTCCCGTTCTATGACGGATGTTGTTTAACTGAAAATATTCCTTTAAATAGGCATCACACGTTCTACGGCGGTACGTTCCTTATAAAGTTGTTTCCAAAGTTCAGAGCCACGTGCTGGATACGTAAATTTCCGTAAATCATTGTCACACTTGATTTTAAAAACCTTCTGACAGAGCGAATCATCATGTAATGGACAGGTTGCGCATTCCTTTGGCCTTGTAAACTTTAGTGTTCGATACTTCTCATCAAAGCTATCGTAACAGTAGCTGTGTTCACGTACACAGGTTGGTCTAAAATGCTCATCAAATCCAAGATATTCACCTTCATTACGGATATTATAGGGAATAACCGCACGCATTTGATACTCATGTAATTGACGGTAAATGGGTTCATAATCATACCCTGCATCCAATATAGCGGTCGTAAAATGTCTTGGAAATTGGTCTTCTACTTTCTTTAGAAGAGGAATTGCTGCCTTAAAGTTTGGCTGAAACGGCAAAAGCAAATGGCATCGATTTCTATCAATACCTAGTGACGTTAATTACAGAATTGCCAAATTTACCGATTCACCAACAACCAGAGATTTTAAATAATTACATGCCTTGGTCGAAAGAAATCCAAGTCACATGTGCAAAATAGCCATCTATCCGAAAAAAATAGGATAGATGGCTATTCAACGTGCGTACCGAGAAGGTGCGCTTTTTTTATATTTCGGGCTTACATTGTATCGTTTTTGACTCATAAAAAAGACACGTCCTCTATTGGTTATAATATTACTTAACTAGGATGTGTCCATGATTCCACTCTACATTCATTTATTTGTATTTTTTAAAACTTACATTTTGTTGTTTTAATATATTAAACTCTATACTTACATTCCATGGTTTATAGGTTTTAAATCCCTTCTTAAATCGTTGTCTTTCATATTTTATATAGGGGCTTTCTTCTATAAACATATTAAAGTTTTTATCTGTTAATCCATTTTTCTCAAATACTTTAAAACACTCGATAGTTGTATATGATTTTATATACCCCAGAGATAATTCTGCTACCTTAGGATATGTTTGATTAAAGAAATTTCTCGTTAGAATACCTTCAATAACAGTAATTTCATTCTTATTAATATTTTCTCCTAAAAAGGGAGCTACTATAATAATTCCTCTAATATTTTTTATGTTACCTTTATCTAGATTTAAACGTTTACTCAATTTATTTAAATTTTCTTCTGATGTATAAAAATCGAAATTTCTTTTCATCTGTATGAATGCTTTTTCAACTTTATACCTAAGCTTATAGTATTCGAATGAATTTATAACATGAGAAAAATTTTTTATTTCACAAAGATACAAGGTTTCTCCCATATAGAAAGCTCCATCAAGTTCATATGTCTCGCAACCAGTGTTATCTTTGATGTTTGTAAGAAATGTTAAATTATTACCTTTCTCAACGAGATTTCTCATTGCTTTCTCATAACCATAACCCTTTTCACTCAAGATAGATTCATTCGACATTAATCTCATTATTGAGCTTGTTATATTTGTTGTAAGGACTATTTGAGGAATTATAGTATAATTACCTTTATCCATCTGTATAAGTGGGTTTTCAAAAATACTGTTGGATTTCTTAGAAAAAGTAATTAATTTAATTAATTTTTCAATTTTTTCTCGTTCTATTCCTTTTGAACATAAAAGATTACGAATCTCTTCGAAACTATAAATTGGTAAGTTACATTCAAAAGAAGCATTACCTAATTCCATAGGTTCTTTAAACTTATTTATATAGTCAAACGCCAACTCTTTTAAACAAAAATAAGTCTGACATAACTCTTCTAAACTTATACCAATTGTTTTATCAACAATATGAGAAGGATCATTTATATTTAAAAACTGTTTAATAAATTCAATATCATTATCATAATTTAAGTATAAATCTCTATAAACTTCTATTAGTGTAGAAAATTTTTTATTTAGACTTTCGAAGGCCTGCCTAGACATTTTAGCATCTAATGTTGTCAAATATCGATTCTTAGCAATATCTACCTTCAACTTTTCTTCTGAAATTCTAATTTTTATTTTTTTCTTTTTCTTATCTTTAAAAATTTTTGTGCTAGCAAATTGCCAATCATCAATCCAATTTCCTAATTGGAAGTCAATAGTGGAATTGGAAATAATCATCTCCATATGGTTATCTATACTTTCATAATATTCAAATTCACTAGTCATCCTTGCTTTCTTTACAAATAATACATACCACAATACTTTTGAAAAAGCCTCTATGCTAATTTCATATTTACCTGAATTTAATTCTAATTTCTGCGATAATAGAATATCTGCCATTCTTTGACCCATGATTAATAAATTTGAAAGTAAATTTTCATTTTGAAAAAAAGAAAGATTCATAACTTCATTCATTGATTGAAGGTTTTTATCAATCAATTCTTCAAATAAGCTAATTTCATTTTCTAAATCTACTACTTTTTCTAATTCAGAATCCCTTAAAAGTCCTTTTAATTCAAAAAAAATTTGATCCAAGTATTCTTTATTTTTATTTTTTCCATTCTTATTCAAACAAATTCCAGATACTTTTAAATAATCAATCATCTCATCTACTCCATTACTTTGAAACACTGATAAGACTTTATTTTCAAAAGTTCCATTTCCTATATAATTATGTATTTCCTCCAAATTATAGTATTTTCTCATAAAATTCACCCTATACCATTTTTAAGTTTTAACACATTTCCTTTTACAACTAAATTCCTTTTATAAAACAATATCTGATACTATTTAAAGAGTCTCTAACTATTGTGGGGATTTCTGGATTTCCTTATCACTACTTAACTCATTGTAACTTTTAATTAAGTCTGATTTTTCATTCCACTATAAAAGCAACGTTTCTTTGTAATTTTGAAGGTAGGTAACCTAAATATTTAGTATAACAAAAATAGTATAATTTACATAAAAAAGATATGGTGAATAATGGGTGATTTCAAAACTGGTATGATGGTAAGAGTATGAAAAAATGGAGTTAGTTGGTATAGCTAATTTCTATAATCAAAATAATTTAGAATTAGGAACAACGAACCTTATCATAAGTGCGGTTTTTAAAAAGACCATCTAGAACGCTGATTTGTCAGCGTTTTAGGTGATTAAATTTTTATTTATCATTGTCTTTCCAACTTATGTCCTTTTCCTTGGGTTGGAGGATGTCGATCTTCTCTATCGATATTTACAATACGAGGGTTTGAAACTGCTCCACCTCTAGGCCCTACTTCTTTGTATGTTCCGGGTTGTTGATTATCCAATAAAGCTATCGGACGTGGTAAACAAACACAGCTTTATTTAAAGACTACTAAGACTGGTAAGCCTCGTACAATCAAATTAGATGAAACAACTTTATCGATCTTAAAAGATTGGAATAAGCTCCAAAAGCAGCAATATATTCAATTAGGCATCAATACTCTGAAGAAAAATCAATTGATGTTTAGTAATACAAAAAACGATTTTATCCAGCCTGGTCAAGTTCAGAAATGGATGTATAGCGTACAAAACAAATATACTTTAAAACGCGTATCGCCACATGGATTACGCCATACACACTGTTCTCTACTATTCGAAGCTGGTGCAAGTATTAAAGAAGTACAAGATCGACTTGGCCATTCTGATGTAAAAACTACGTTAGACATTTATACACATGTCACAAAAAAGGCCAAAGAAGGCGCTATACAGAAGTTTGTTGATTATTTAGAGGGCTAATTTTGTGACTGAGTTCTGACTAGAAATTGACTAGATTTGTATGAAATTCAGTGAAATCAGATGAAACTAAAAAGTGTCAAAACCCTTAGTATTAAAGGATTTTGACACTCAGTGAAATCGTATGATTTCTTAAAATGGAGACGGCGGGAGTCGAACCCGCGTCCAGAAACTCCAATACTTCAGCTTCTACGCGTGTAGTTTGCCTATTTACGATTCACGTAACATTATGCCGACAAACAGGCGTCCTGTACGCTAACCTGGAAATCTCTTGCCGGTGACTCAGATGGCACTCCATACAATTTTTATATAGTTAAGGTGTATTACATTTAATTTAAACTTCGTTTATAAAACCTACTTTAAACATTATATCTCATTTCCGCAAAATAAAAAGAGAATCTTTTAACAGATTCCCATAATTATTCCCACTCACTCATTGCTAGTAGCTTAGAAGTAATATTAGGCGTACAGAGATTTTATCTAGTACAGCCCAAGTGATACGTGCCCAGTCAGAAGTCTTACCATCGATAGATGTTACCGCACGGATACCGATTACGTGCAAATTTATATGTCTATTAAATCCAATTTGATTTGATTTAATATCAATAAAAAATTCTATACCAATAATAAATCTAACTATCTGAACACAAAACAAAACTAAATACATATAAATTACTAGTGTTGTTTATCATCCTTAACTTAAAGTTCAAATTTTATTTATCAATTTCAAAATCTAAATTAGATAAATCATCTTCAAAAATTTTTTTGGAAAATATCTAACTTGTTCTGTATTGTTTTACTAATACTTTCAGAATCAAATCCCAGCGATTGCTGATACACAGGCGACAAAATCAAGTTTTGAATTCTTCTTTTATTTGCCTTTCTACCAAAAGAAAATCTCCATTTATGTTGTAAATTAAATACCGCTGTATAATACATCAATTCTTCAATTCCCATTTCCTTTTTGGGGATTAAAATTGTTGCAGAATCACCGCCATTACCTTTAGGTAAAAAATCTTTTAATTGTAAAGTTGCGTACCCTAAACCAGATATACATATTGCGGGTGCACTAAAAATTTTATCTTCGTCAAAGGGTTCGACATACTTAACTATACCGTTATTGATTTCAGTGTTTGTTATGAAAGGATATGCCCCATCATCATAGTCATCTACACCTTTAGACTTTGCCACACTTATTGTAAATAGATCACTTATTTTCATCTATTAACTTTCCTCTCTAATATTTTGGAAAATAATTTCTTGATAAACGTTTTTCATTTCTTTAATTATCGCGGCATTTTCTAGTGGTTCGTTTTCTAAATATGCTTGAGGAATCAATTCAAACTGTGTATCTTTTTCGTTAATAGGTTTAGTTTGGGCACGTCCAAGAATCTGTACGTCATTTCCATCATCTATAATAAAATTATTTAACAATGTTTTAAATTCTTGTAACTCGCCATTAGTTGCGGAATTCGGCAATCGTTTCCGTTTCAACTTTTTATATCCATCATCTGTGATTTTCATCCAAAAAACATTTTTATCCATGTCATGCGGAATACCCTTTTTCAATATAATTGCAACAGTTTCGGTTGATGCTGACGGATAGAACAAATCCGAAGGTAAGTTAATTACAGATACTAAAGTGTTATCCTCTAATAATTTTTTTCTCCAAATTAACTCATTTGATCCAGAGTACATTACCGAAATAGGAACTATCGCAAATAATAATCCACCTTCAACCGTTTGTTCTAAGGCATGATTAACAAAAACATATTCTTGTTCAGCATCTTGTTTTAAAGCAAATGGTGGATTCATCAACACCTTATTTACCGGTGGTCTTTCATTTGCTTCTCTTACATATTCTGCACTTAATTCACCGTTTCTAACTTTCCTATTAAGTTTAATAGCAAAACAGTCCTCATTGATAATATGATTTTTGCCATCTCCTCTAAAAATCATATTGACAATTGCTAAAGTTGCAACGTTTGTCTGCTGTTCAACACCAAAAATCCGGTGTTTCTTAAACATTTCTAACTGTTGTGATGTAGAATTTTTTCTTACATAATCATAGGCAGCAACTAAAAAGCCCCCTGTCCCACATGTGGGATCATATACAACGTCAGTAGACTGTATATCTAAAACTTCACACGCAAATTGAGTAATATGTCTTGGTGTTAAAACAATGCCGATATCTTTCGCACCATTACCATACTTAAGAAATACTTCATAAAATTTCCCTAAAATATCGTCATTACTATCCATTGCAGCCTTAATGTTAATTTTTCTTAGTTTAAAAAACACTTTGACTATAGCACTTTTATATTTAGCTTTTGCTGATTCTTCATGAGGAAGTTGTAGTTCAATTTGCTGTGCAAATTCACGTTTTGAATGTGCGATAAGAACATCTTCTGCACGATTGTTTATATCTCTAATAAAAACCTCTGGAGACGCGTTTAAATTTGGTAGCGTATCAGAAACCATTGATAATAGTATAGCAGAAATCACTGTCGCCCTTGCATCTTTGTTAATAGATGCCCCATGAAAAACTTCATTTATTTCTTCTGCTATTTTTAATAATTGTACCTCATTAACCTTTAAATCATTTAATTTACCTGTGGAATTATCTACTAAATCCCTTGCTTGTGAAGGTGAAAGAAGCCCAGTGATATTTTTACCATTATATGTAACTCTCTCTGTTCTACCTGTTGAATGAATAACCGCAGTCTTAATTAAATATTCATCTTCCTCATTACCTGCAACTCCAGAAATAATAAATGCATTAACACCAGGATTTGTATTTATTGATATCGCATAATCCTTTGCTTCTTCAAATGCTGTATCTAGATCACTATGCTTAGGCTTAGCTTCTATTACCCAGAATACATCTTCCCTCACTTTAATAACGTATTCTGGCTTCGTTCTCCCAAGACCTATTTGTATTTCTGGATTATCTAAACACTCTTGTTGAGTATAAACTTCTCCCAATGGATCTCTATTAGGATTTTTAATATTCCAACCTAAGTTTTTCAATTCATTTCTTATAAATGTATATGAAGTAAATTCTGATATTCTAGCCACAATAGTCCCCCTCTTTTATTATAGTATATCAAAAATAACTTACTAAAATTAACCATTATTATTTCTTTTAAAAAAACCTAATTAAGCTAATTATATATAAATAATTTTCACCTGTTAAGAGTATCAGTTTCAAAACAGTTATAACATAATATTTCAGCTTGCTATAATAGTAATATTTGTCATTACTTAGTTTCATGATTAAAGCTAACTAACTCTCTATCTATTTTGTATGCCTCAACCGCCTTCTTACTGTAAGTGCTACTCTGTATATGATTTAGTTGGACTACACTATGCCAATTAAACTCAATTCATATGTTGTTAAATTAACAGATCAGCAAGTATATCTAATTCTTTATTTATATTATGAGAAAAATGTTTTGCCACACATTACACCAACTTTTAATGTGACTAAGGCTATAATCAGAAATATCGTAACGGAAAGTCTCGACCAGTTTGTCATGAGGAATAACCCTATTCCTTAGAGTGTCCCCTTAGCACTTTGTCCATTCCATCTTTTCCGCCTTTAAAGTAACCATTCCCGTAGGCTATCTTCATAACCAACAATTCATCTTCTGTTAAATCACGGTCTAAACATCTTCAATTTCATTTGTTACTAATTCATAATCGTCTGTAATCCTTGAATCAAATTGGGCATGGAATAGGTATTCTAAAAATTTATTATGTTCTCCATTTTTCATAACTTTAATCAGTGAAACCATTTGTTCAGCAGTCATTTTTGTCATGGTAGCATCATTCTTTTAAATTTATTTTATCCAATATTTTTTCTAGTTCCTCATGTATTTCCGCAGATTCAGTCATGTTGTACCCCAAAATGTTATAAAGAAAATTTCGCAAAAATTTTTTAAAGCTATATTTCGATCCGTATCAGGTCAGTCTAACCTTTGGTATTACTGGATTTCTAGCTAATTGTGCATGGAAGGTTCTAAAATTACCGAATAAATACAATACAGACCAGATCGCGTACATATACAGACCCCCTTCACCCATGCTACCCTTCTTAGCTACAGCTGAGTAGACATGCTGAAATACACTTTCTTATACAGGATAGGAGGGCGTTATAAGGGCACCTCAGCTTATTCTTACCGTTCTTCCTATTGTAGTGTAAGGTGATGGTTCACGGCTTCACTTGTTTTCTCAGTTCACTGATGACGTTTACGGTGTTTAGCTGTGGTATCGCTATGTCTATCCTTCCTCTATCCTGTCTGTTGGGTGCTGTGTTGTTCCCTAGCTGTCGTGCGTTTGTTTGTTTGATTGGTTGCATTCCTTATATAGCATGACCGTGACTTCCTGTTTGGATGGCAGATAGTTGTTTATCCTTACTATCAATCAGCTATAGTTCTCCATTCCCTTCAAGGTCAGATGTAATTATTCTTACTATCAATTATACCTTCCACAAATCAGCAGCTTCACATTTCATTCTGAAACAAAAACCTTAAATAAATGCATCATTTTCTCAGAATTTTTACTTAGACTTTTGACAGTGACTTTTGGGAGTGTATGAACCCGCATTATTACGTTGCTGTCTTGTCACTTTCATATGTCTTGACTTTCAGTAGTTGTATAAAGAAATTGCCCCTAAAGAAAAGCCCTTTTATTAAGAATTGGGTTTATAATGTAATTAAGTAAAAAAAGCGAGGTGTACATATGACATTTGATAGACAGCAAGTAGCAAAAGAAAAACTTGAAAAAGCCCAAAAAGCTAACTCAGAAGGTGTTTTAATGTCTTTTTCGGTAAATACAATGCTAGATGAAAGAGTGCGTCCTGAATGTGCAAAGTTTGAAGGATCTAAAGCAAGTGTTGAAGATGCGATTATAGGAGTTAATCACCCACCTTTCTACAAGGATTGTCGTTGTTTTGCTACTTACTCCATAGAAGGCATAAAAAAGAAATAAAATAACATTACTTTTAAGCGGTGTGCCATTTTTTAGGGCATGCCATTTTTTATAATAAGGTCGTATCAAAAAGTCGTATCAAATAGAAATCACAAAAAGGGGCAATACATAATGATTTATGGCTACGCAAGGGTATCAACTAATAAACAGGAATTAGACATTCAAATAAAGGCACTTAAAGAGGCTGGGGCTACTAAGATTTATAAAGAAAAGATCAGTGGGGCTAAAACGGACAGAAAAGAATTAAACACGCTGTTAGCCGAAATTAAGGCTGGAGACACTCTTTTAGTAACTAAGGCGGATCGTATAGCACGTTCTCTTTCACAACTAGAAAAGGTCGTTACTGAATTAACCAGTAGAGGCGTAGCTGTACATATAATCAATATGGGAATGTTTACAGCCGAAACAATGGATAATCCAATGACTAAGCTATTATTCAACGTATTAGGTGCTTTTGCTGAGTTTGAACGTTCTATGATTATCGAAAGAAAGCAAGAAGGTATTAAGGACGCTAAAGAAAAGGGTGTTAAGTTTGGTAGGAAGTCTAAGACATATGTAATTGAAGGGGCTTTATTACACGCTATTGAACAAGTTGAAGCTGGCACAATATCACAGCCAGAAGGTGCGGAATTTGCTAAATGTAGTATCGCAACATTTAAGCGTCGAATAAAGGAATATAGACAACAAAAAGAAGAGGTATAATGCCCCCTCTTTTATTGTGCATAAAAATATTTGAACTCCATGTAAACCCAGCGTAAGTAAGCATTACAAAAGTTTCGAAAAAATAGTTGCATAAATTTGCACAAGATTTCTAATTAGATTGTAATTCTTTCTTTAAATTCGGATAAACTTTCATCTTCAGAAACTTCCTTATTTCTTCAATTGAATTAAATCTGTTTTCTCTTTGAGAATGCAATCCTTTATCTAAAAATTCTCTCAGACCTCTATTATTCTCCAGTTCATAATTAGATTTTCTTCCTGTTAAAATAAAATAAATAACTTTCGTTAAAGCATATGTTTCATGATTTATAATATAGTTTTTAAATCCAATTCTTTCTAAATCTGTTAGATCATTTATTGAACCTTTTACTATTGTATTTTCTTTAGTTAAATTACTTTCTTTAATTTTTACTAATCCTAAATCTGAGATTTTTATCATATCCGTACCATCATCATAAGTTTTAACTAAAATATTTCTATAACTGATATCTCTATGTAACATACTTTTCGAATGTAAATACTCAAAACCATTTAACAATTGAACAATAAGTATATTTCTTTTTTCAAAAATTAACTTATTATTCCTTTTCCCAATATAATCTTCTAAAACTTCATCTATATATTCCATTGAATACGAAATTTCTTGTTCATCGTACTTATACGACTTAACAATAAATGGTGAATCTAATTTTTTTATGCTATCAAATTCTAATTTAAATCTGATTAACTCATCAGCAGTAAGGTCTTTATTCGCTTTTTTTAAAGCTATCCATTGGTTTGTACTAGGATCTTTATATTTATAGACTTTTGCATACGCCCCCTCACCTACTGGTTTTAAAGTTAAAGATTTTAATTTATTATTTTGTTCAACTGTTATCTGATTAGCTAATTTGAATATAGCTTCACTTTCAATTAAAAGGACTTTCTCAAATTCTTTAGGTATTTTACTGCCACCACTTGAACTTAAAAAGCTTGTACATTCTTCTAATCTCTTTTGATAGTAATCAGATAGCGATATTTCTATTTTAAACTTATACAGATTTGCTTTTAGCATTCTTAAAAAATCTAGAATGTATATTAACTGTCTACTTTCTGCTGCATTATAGTGTCCACCATCAAAATTGTTATGTTTTTCATTTAGAAACTTTAATAGCCTATTTAATGCCGAGTGTATTCTAGGAAAAAGTTCTTCTAATTCATCAGGATCTATTGAATCATACAAATATTCATATAAAACATATTCATCGTTGTTCATAAAATTCTGGTTAAATTCATCTAATTTATTTTTCAAATAGCGGTTAATATCTGACATACCAACACCACCCTCGATTATATTGTAAATAAACTTTAACATGAAGACACTTATTAGGACAAAAAAACTACTTTAACCGTATCTATTGATTCTCTTTTCTTGTTTCGCCATCAAATCATGCAACGCTATTGTTATTTCATCATCTTTAGTTACTCGTTTCCCTTCGATAACAGATTGATTTCTCATCGCTAATCTAATCATACTATCAATAATACCACTATTGTATTTCATTCAATTACTCCTTTCTCTGTACTTCGCTTCGCTACGTATGTGGACGTTTCACGCCCACACAGTTTTAAAGCTAATAATATTAGTTATTTTTTATCTAATATGCGAAGGACACGCTAGTGTTCTTCCTGAATAACTGGGGTAGATTTTTCTACCGCAAGTTATTTAGCAAATTACTTATATACTTTTCTAATACTTTCTTTTTAAAGAAACACGCTAGAAACCCTTATACATCAAGGGTTACCGCGTTTGTTTACCACCCTTCGAGAGTAAAGATAGTTTTAAATTTCATTATTAAGATACTGTTCCAATAGAGTTCTCATTCGGATAGATGGTATATAAATGTTTATCGGTTCACCTTTACGAATACGGCTACGAAAGATCCATTGTAATAGTTCTGATAAAGCAAATAAATTCATATTAACTTCAACACCTTGTTTATTAAAAAAATGTTTTGTCAAAGGATTCATATAAATGTTAGCTAAATAAATACATGTACTTTTGTGTTGAAATTCATTTGTAGCCCTAGCATTTACACTTACAAATTGTTCTTTTAATCCCCTTGGGGTTAATTTATCCTTATAATCTTTAAAGGTAGTCCACATTACTTCATCTGTAGGTACAGTACATTTGTTACGATAGAAGTTATATGCATTATCTTTAATTACTTTCCTTACATCCTTGCTTGCAGTTTTTTGTTTTAAATCAGATACACTAAAATAATTGTGCCTATTCCCCATCTTGTTCATATCTTTTCTGTCATTAGGTGAAAGGTAATAAATGTTTATCATTCTTTTTAAATGCGTTCTATCTTCATTTTCGAAGGAAACGTATGATGCTAATTTATAATGTTTTCCTTCCTTTACGACAGTTTTATACACATATTTTTGACCATACAAGTCAAAATAAGCACGTTGAATCTGACCATCAAACATATAAGTCAGTATAAATACTCTTTCAAAACAATTAAATGTTTCAACAGGAAATAACCGATACAACGCTACTGGTTCCTTATTTTTATCTTCATACATCATTAGTTTTCCCGAATTAGCCAAATTTCTTACTTTTTCAAAAAAACCTTTTTTATAATCGGTTTGCTGCCAATCAACCAAACCATTTTCACCTAATCCAATCACCTTGTTTTCTACTAGCATTTTTAAATCATCTGTTGCAATATCTACTTGTTCAATTACATCCATAACTTCATCAAGAATTAACGTGTAATTTTCCATCTCCAACAGATCAATAAATTCACGGTCTATATTTTTAAATAGTGAATGAGTAGATACAATATTTTCACCAGCAGCAATAAGACGTTTAACATCCTCTAGTTTCGTGTCACCTTCTCTATCTTCATCAGGTTGTTTAAAACCACGGTTAACAGATGCTATTACTCTTTCTACCTCAGTTTTAAATGGTGTAATATACATAAACTTCTGATAAACCAGGGCATTCTTCATATATTGAATAGCCCAGCTTGTTTTACCACTTCCCATAATCGAATCGACAACCGTTATTGATACTTCTTTCCTTTTAATAAATAAATTCGTCACCATATATCCTCCATTTGTTTTAATAAATACCCTTGCATAAATACACTTGCAAATTGGAATCAATATAGGACATAAAAAATAAAAAAAGCCGTCAGACTATCCGAACGACTTTAAAATAAATTATTTTCTTTTTTCTTTAGAAAGAATGGTTTCATTACCCTGTGTATTGCTTCCAATTTCCCCAACAACATTCTTTGTAGTAGTGATTTCATTCACTGTAAATTCAACGTCACCAAGTTTAATTGTTTCACCAATGCCAACAACTTTTGCTTCTTCTTTAGCTGGTTTCTTACTACTCTCTTACTACTTTTTTCGCATAACGTGAAGTTCCATATCCACTTCCTGTAATTTATGTGTAAGATACCTTACAGATTCATGCAGTTCTTTGTGTGATACTTGTTCCATCTTTAATGAAAGCATTTCTTGCTTCATGTCCATTAAAGTGATCTTAAAGAAATCTTGTGTTCTTTGAACTGCATTTTCAAATTCTCGTTGTGTTCTTGCTTGTGACTGTATAGCTTTTTCAGTTTCTTCAAATTGTTGACCAATGCCATTATGTTTGTTTTCGACTGATTCAAGGCGTTCTTCTACTTTATCAAGACGCTGTTCCATTTTGTCAAAGCGTTGGTTCATTTCAGTTTTCATTTCTTGTAGCATTTCCAAAATTATTTTCAATTCGTTTTCCAATTTAATTCACCTCTATAGTTGAAGACCCTAATTAGCATCTTTAGTAATAGTTTCCCCTTTTACTTCAATCTGAGGACAAACAAAGCTTAACTATCTTTATCAGGAATAGTATAAATCTGTTCGATTTGACACCATGCTGCATTTAAATACTCTTCAACCGATTCATTGATTTCTGGTAATCTAAATTCTCCACCACCATCTAGTACATACTTTAAAATCCTTTTTGGATTATCGGACAGTTTAGGTTCTACACCAAATACACTTAATGCAATTTCAAGTTTTAACTTACCTTGATATTCTCGCACTACCTCCCCCAATAAATAACGAATAATTCTAGTTTCATCAGACATCATTTTTATCTCCCTTACGATTATATTGACAAACCTTGATTCACCTCTCACCATGAAGCCTGAGTTGAGGACAACAGGTGTTGCTGAATTGACTGCCTATATCACTGAAACAATAATAGAATCAATGACATAGACAGACACTCGCACACACTTCATGAATCCGTCATTTGAGGTATCCAGTTTATGCCCTTGTTTAAATGTAATTCTCTCGAATCAATACACGTAGTTTCTACTTCTGCCCCCGAAACGTCTTGTAATCCGTCTACACACCTCTTGTATGTATCGTAAATAGCCTATCCTACTGTTATGAGGAACTCGGCAACAATTACAATGTATCGTGTATTCTGCATGACCGTAATCATTCAGACCTTCCACTCCTAGCTGTTAATGGTCACTAACACCATTCAGACACTACGAGAAACAAGGAACTCGTTTAATAGCGTCCTAGACTTATTTAATGCGGCGGCTAAGTCATAACCTTTCCAGTTTTGTTTTGATTCGAGTTAGTGGGCAACCTCGAAAGAGTTTTTCCTAAAAAAGGCAATAGGAAACCAGACCTTTGCACTTTAGCTTTTTTTGAAGTAAAATGAAGGCAATGTAACTCATATTCAGTTATCGATGGTGAGTCGATTTTTATGGGTCGCACTACTATGTCGCCAAACATATAGTGCATTTCTTCAAGAGGGTGTTTCCAGCACTCTCTTTTTTATTTGTCTATAAATAATCCTTTAAGCTACGTGCTACTTCTTCCACGTTAAGATCTAAATACTGCGTTGTTACCGCTAAATCAGAATGACCTAATGCCTTACTGATTAAAGGCACACTAGCCCCCTTATCCAATAGATTTTTCGCAAAGCCCCTTCTAATCGCATGTGGGTTAATATTTTCTAAGCCAAAACGTTTTGAATACTTATTAAGCTGTTTAGAAATTGCACAGTTTGATGATTTTGATGTACTCATAGACAATCCATTCTGTGTGATAAACACACTTTGATTGTTAATCTTGTAATGCTGACGTATCTTTTTATTTTGCTTAATCAGCAGTTGCAGCATTTCAGTTAATTCATCATCTAATGGCAGCTTTAAAAACTTGTGATTTTTTAATGTTGAACCATCTAAATTTAGGCACTGGTGTTCAAAGTCAATATGCCTTTCCTTCAATTCGCAAAGTGTATGGATACGGATTCCAGTTCTGTACATCAGCAAAATAGCAGTAACGTCTCTAAATCCGATAAAGGTCGATTTATCTATGAAGTGAACCAGTTTGAGAATATCGCCTTCTTTAGCTGCTGCTTTTACCTCTGTATCAACCTTAATTTGAATCTTCAGCCAGAACTTATCTTTCAACCAATCATTAAAATAGAACTTCCCTAAAACTGCTTTAATGGTCTTTAAACGTATTTTCTTTGTTTGCTGTGATACATCTAGACCATCTAAGTAGCTATAAATCGTATCAATCGTAATTTCTTCTACATAGTGAATTTTGTTTGCTTCACAAAACCCCCGAAAAATATAATCATAGCTACCAATGGTACGTGGTCTATTGCCAGCAATATTCATTTGCTTAAACACAATTTCTAATGCGTAATCCATCGGTATCCAATGATTATTACTAGCTTTAGGATTAACGTGTCGTGCATTTCCCATCGAAAACACACCATGCTTTCTGCTTTTATCCAAAGAAAAAAACCCCCTATTCATCTTGTGAATTAGAAGGTTTATAAACGCAAGTATTCAATTAAATGTACCCTTAAAAACGAAAAAAGTTAGGGAGTCTTTTTGAAAGTTTAACACCTTCATCAAGTTACCCTAACTCTTATAAACGTTGATATAACAGCATTTCTACTGCTAAATATCTTGTATGGAGACGGCGGGAGTCGAACCCGCGTCCAAAGACTCCAATACTTCAGCTTCTACGCGTGTAGTTTGCCTATTTGCGATTCGCGTAACATTATGCCGACAAACAGGCGTCCTGCACGCTAACCTGGAAATCTCTTGCCGATGACTCAGGTGGCACCATCGACCGTATCCCACTAAAGTTGGGCCCCACGTTCTCTACATGGGCGATAGAGAGGCAGAGCGCTTACGAGCTTACGCTGCGAAAGCTAAGTTTTGTTGTTTGCCAGTTATTATATAACTGTCGTTGATGACGGAGCCGAGCCCTCCGACGCGCGACTAAAGCTTGAACCATCCCTGTCGAATCCGTAACGTCCCCTTGATAGATGAATCAAAGCGGTTAGGCCTCGTTCAAACAAAGAGCTAGAATTGCTTCTAGTACGGTGGGAGCTTAAAAGTACGCTTCCATGAAATCTGGCAATCAGTAATACATATTATAAAACAAAATCTGCGATAGTTCAAGTGTCCCGCTATAATAGGAAAAATTGGCTTGGGTAGAAATGCTATCCGTCACTTCCGAGATTCTATCCGCCACGCGCCGCACACTCCAACCAAAAGCAAAAAGCCCACCAACCATGTAGTGAGCTTTCTCCCAATCTATTAATATTGATTTTTGGATTTGAAGGTGCGTTCCATTTCGCGTTTGGCTTCTTTTTTACGCATGTCGTTGCGTTTATCGTAGTCTTTTTTCCCTTTGCCGACGCCGATTAAGAGCTTGGCATAGCCGTCCTTGATGTACATTTTCAATGGGACGATTGTGTAGCCGTCACGTTTGACGGCACCGACTAGCTCGCCGATTTGCTTTTTATGGAGAAGCAATTTGCGGGCGCGTAGTGGGTCGTGATTGAAACGGTTCCCTTGATCGAAGGGGCTGACATGCATATTGCTAATCCATGCTTCGCCATTGGTAATGCGGACGTAGGAGTCTTTTAGTTGGGCCTTTCCTGCACGAATGGATTTGATTTCTGTACCGGTTAGGACCATGCCTGCTTCGATTGTCTCTTCAATAAAGTAATCATGTCCAGCTTTTTTGTTTTGTGCTAATACTTTTCCTGAACCTTTTGCCATATGATTCACCCTCTACTTAAAGGTTGAGCTTGAGCGAAAGTATCCTTTCTGAGGACACTTTCGCGCATGCTTATTTACGTTTTGATTTTTTCTTTTTGTTTTTCTTTGCAATGCCTTCATAGAATTTTTGCTTTTGTTTCACACGTTTTTTAGGACCTGGGCTGCTTGAGTCATCTTTGCGACGTCCACGTGGATCACGGTCACCTTCACGGCGTTCACCGCGTTTAGTACCACGACTTCCGCTTTCATCTTCTTGGCGACTGCTTCTACGGCTGCCACCACGCCCGCCTTTTTCGTCATCGCTACGTGTGCTTCTGCGACTACGTTCACCTTTATTGTCGTTATAATTTTTACGTGCGTGAATAACAGTTGGCGCGGCTTTGCGTGTTCGTCCATATGAAGTTACCATTCCAACGATTTCAAAGTCAATGGATGACTCCTCAATAATGACATTGGCAACACGGACTGTTACTTCATCACCAATACGGAATTGACGATTTGTACGTTCACCGATCATGATCATTTGACGATCATCGAAACGGTAGTAATCATCTGTCATATTGCTAATATGGACAAGTCCTTCAATCGTGTTTGGCAACTCCACGAAAATACCAAAGTTGGTAATGGATGACACGATTCCTTCGAATTCTTCGCCAATTTTATCAGACATATATTGTGCCTTTTTCAAAGCATCTGTATCACGTTCTGCATCAACCGCACGGCGTTCACGTTCGGATGTGTGGTCAGCAATTTCATCCATTGCCATTCCCCACTGTGCAACCGTTTCTCGAGAAGTATCCTTATTAATTAAATACGTACGGATTAAACGGTGTACGATTAAGTCCGGATAACGGCGAATTGGTGATGTGAAGTGTGTATAGAAATCAGTTGATAGGCCAAAGTGACCTAGGCTTTCTGGGTAATATTTTGCCTGTTGCATCGAGCGTAGCAGCATCGTTGAAATCACAGGCTCCTCTGGCATACCTTCAATGGCTTTCAGAACATCCTGTAATGCTTTAGGATGCACGGTATTGCCTGTACCTTTAATTAAAATCCCGAAGTTCGTAACAAATTCAAAGAAGCGTTGAAGCTTTTCTGGCTTTGGATCTTCGTGAATTCGGTATATGAACGGTACATTCATCCAATGGAAGTGCTCCGCTACCGTTTCATTGGCAGCTAGCATGAAATCTTCAATTAGCTTCTCCGCTACTGTACGTTCACGTAGCTCAATATCAACTGGCCAACCTTCCTCATTCACGATGACTTTAGATTCTTTAAAGTCAAAGTCAATGGCACCTCGAGATTCACGTTTACGACGTAAAATGCCAGATAGCTCTGCCATATTTTTAAACATCGGGACAAGTGGCTCATAGCGTTTGATTAACGCTTCATCTTGCTCCTCTAAAATTTTGTAGACATCCTTGTACGTCATACGTTCTGTTGTTTTAATCACACTTTGGAATATTTCATGTGCAATAACATTCCCACTTGCATCAATAATCATTTCACAGGATAGTGTTAAACGGTCAACCTGTGGATTTAATGAACAAATGCCGTTTGAAAGTCGATGCGGAATCATTGGGATAACACGGTCTGTTAAATAAACACTTGTTGCACGGTCATAGGCTTCAAGATCGATGACAGAGCCTTGCGTTACATAATAACTAACGTCTGCAATATGTACGCCAAGCTTGTAAGTACCATCTACATTTTTTATGACAGTTACTGCGTCATCCAAGTCCTTTGCGTCAGCACCATCGATGGTTACAATCGTTTCATGACGTAAATCACGACGACCTACTAAATCAGCCTCTGTAATATCATCTGGCACACGTTGTGCAGCAGCGATGACTTCGTCTGGGAATTCAGGTGGAATATCGTGCTTATATAAAATCGATAAAATATCCACGCCTGGATCATTTTTATGCCCTAAAATTTTTGTAATATAGCCTGTAGCAGATTTTAAATCCTCAGGCCATGTAGCTACTTCGACTACAACCTTATGTCCATCAACAGCGCCTAATGTATCCCCTTTTGCAATAAAGATATCCATTGGCAGCTTTTTATCGTCTAGGACCACAAAGCCAAAGCCACGATTAGCTTGGAATGTACCGACAAAGCTTGTTTGACCACGTTCAACGACCTTAGTTACAGTCCCTTCACGGCGGTCACCAAATGATTCTTTTAACACACGAATAAGAACGATATCTCCATTTATAGCGCCATTAATTTCATGCGGTGGAATGAACACATCATCCATGCCCTCAACATCAGGTGCTACAAAGCCGAAGCCCTTCGCGTGACCGATAAATTTACCTCTTAATAAATTCATACGTTCTGGTAGGCCATAACGATTGGAGCGAGAACGAACAACTAAGCCCTGTCCTTCCATACGGACTAATGTTTTGACAAGCTCCTTAAATTCTTCTGCATCCTCAAAGCCGAATTCATCCTCGATTTCACCGACAGTTAATGGTTTGTAATCTTCTTGGCCGAAAAAAACGAGTAACCGACTTTGTAGTGTATCTTTTTGGTCTTTCATACATATTCCCTCCTTCATGAGAAAATCCTATTTATAATTTTATTGTGCCCAATTTAGGCTTTCTAAAAAGCGATAAATATCTTCATGTAATTGATCTTTTTCTTGATCTAACGTAATAACATGTTTCGAGTTTTCATACCACTTCATATGCTTATCTAGTGACTCAGTTTGATTATATATAATGTTGGCAGATTCTGTCTCTATTACCTCATCATTTGTAGCCTGAACGACAAAAATAGGGGCATAAATCATGTCAATTTCTTGACGGGTACGCGTAATAAATTCACGTAGCTCTTGGAGAGACGGCATGCCTTTTTCAGCAATGAGTGCTACTTCTGTTTCGATTTGTTCCTCCTGTTTACCTTGGAACTTTTTATAGTCTTTAGCATATTTCAAAACACCCTCAAACATGACGTCTGTCGTACGCATAGTCATAGGTGCACACATCGTAACAATTCCTTTAACAGGGTTGTTTAAGGCAACGTTTAATGCCATGACACCGCCTAATGAAAGGCCGGCAACAGCTATTTCTTCATAGCCCGCATCCTGTAACTGTTTATAGGCGGCCACAACATCTTGCCACCAGTCTGCTGGACCTGTTGTGATAAGTTCCTCAGGTTCCACACCGTGACCTTTATAGTGAGGTGCTAAAGTAGTATACCCTTTTTTCTCTAAAAATCTACCAAGCATGCGGACGTCTGCCGAGCTACCTGTAAAGCCATGTAGTAATAAAACGGCACGTGGTCCTGCTTGAAAGAAAAATGGCTGTGATAATGATTTATTCATGGTCAGCACTCCTTCATCCTAAAACGCTCATATATACTATACCCATTATAGCGCTCTCGATGATGCCTCGAGCATAACATTTGGCTATAACATTACATTTCAATTTTTACTCCATCGAGAAAATTTTCCATTTGGTTATGATAAAAGAAAACGCCCAACCAATGTGGTTAGGCGATAGATCTTCAACTATTAGATTTTTGTAATAGCGATTGCTAAAATAAAGAATAGTATAGCTAACACAATTGTTGCACGGTGAAGGATTAAATCCATACCACGCGCTTTTTGCTTTCCAAATAGTTGCTCAGCTCCACCCGAGATGGCACCTGATAAGCCTGCACTTTTACTAGATTGAAGTAATACCACCACGATCAACGCTAATGATACGATAACTAATGAAACTAATACTACTGTATGCATTCACTGCACCTCCCGAACTTTGAAACATCACAACAGACTACATTATAACAAAAAAAGGTTGCCATGACAAACTTAGCTTTCTGTTTAGTAGGAATTTTTCCTCTTCACGTACATCTATTTGTCGGATTATACGACTATTTGTGGATAACACCTCCTCTAATTTTAGATTATAATGGAAAAAATGATATTTTATTGGAGGATTTATGTATTGAACAAAAAAATAGCACTGCTTTTATTATGCTGCACCATTCCCTTTTTTACAGCATGCTCAAAGGCAATCGATATCCTACTACAAGATGAAGAGGATGTCACAATGACAACAACTTTAACAGAAGAAGCAAATGAAACAAATACTGATATAAAAAAACCAGAAAGCAAAGCATTATCCGCCTCATTTTCACCTACCGATTTATTTTCAACCACTTTATTTAAGGATGATCCGGCTTTACTACAATTTGCGAAAAAAGTGGAGAAGCAGGTTGCTCAATTTGAAGAGCATTTTGAGGTTTCTTATACAGGGAAGCTGGATTTTGAGGATTTTGAAGTACAGCTTAATGATTTAAATAACCTGATTACCTTTGTTGACCCTTATACAGCTGGTTATTTTTTATATTATGAATGGAGCGCTTGGGAAAACGATAATGGTTATTCAGTAGAATTGTCCATACAATATTTAACTGATGCGAAAAAGGAAAAAAAGGTAGACCAATATGTGGAGGCGTTCGCGAATCAATATATTACCAAAGAAATGACAGACTTTGATCGTGCGAAAGTCATTAATGATTATGTTGTACAGCTAGCCACTTATACGGAACAGGGCTCTACTGAAGGTCAATCCGTTTTCGAATTAATTAATGAAGAAACTGCTGTATGTCAGGCTTATGCTTTACTTACTTACCGTCTATTAGTAGCATCTGATCTCGATGCGAAGTACGTCTATGGCTATAGTGAAGATCAGTTACATGCCTGGAATCTAGTTCAGGTTAATGATAATTGGTATCATCTTGATACAACTTGGAATGACGTTGCACCTACCGAGCCTTTTACAATTTCCTACGAATACTTTTTGGTCAATGATGAAAAACTAAGTCAAGATCATTTATGGGCCAATGAAAACTATTTTGCCGCAACTAGTAATGCTTATGATTTTATGCATGATATGTGGTATGCCAATACAGTAGATAATGTGATTTATTATAACAGCATGAGCGATAGTACCGTTTATTCCTATGACTTAACGACAAATGAAAATAAACAAATTTCTGCAACTGCCTGCTATTATTTAGTGACTGACCAACAATCTATTTATTGTAGTGACTATGATAATGCTGGCTATTTAACAAAAATAAATGTCCAGGACGGTTCCGAGGAGGTATTATTCGAAGACGAGGTACTGAACTTGAACATCCAAGATGGTATCTTGTATTACGAAACGCTTGACGGCACCAAGCATCAACAAAATTTGTAACCCTACATAGAATCTGTGTGCAGATTTCACACAGATTCTATCCCCCTCTGCTTCAGTTGGCCAACCACACCGCTTTCACTTCACATTTACAGTATTACCATATTTTATTAACAAGTTTTTAACGGTAGCTTTACACCCTTCCTTTACACTTACAGTTGATCATTCATCTAAAGGAGGAAAATCATGAAAAACGCAAAAAAATGGGCTTCATTATTTTTAGCAAGTGCAGTGACTTTATCCGCAGTTAGTATTCCACAGCAAGATGTACAAGCAGCTAAAGTAAAAAAACCGACAAATGTCATCATGCTGGTGATGGATGGAAGCAGTAATAATGCTGTAACACTTTCCCGTTGGTATAAAGGTGAAAGCTTAGCAATGGATGAAATTTTATCGGGTGCGATGCGCACTTACTCTGCTGAATCAGCCATTACTGACTCTGCCCCTGCCGCTACTGCATTAGCGACGGGACATAAATCGAATGATAAATATATAGGGGTGCTCCCATCGGAGATTAATTCACCTGGATTAGCGCAAATAGATAAGAAGGATGCCTTTAGACCCGTAGCCAATGTATTAGAAGGTGCTAAACAGCAGGGGAAAGCGACTGGCTTGATTTCTACCTCAGAAATTCAACATGCGACGCCTGCCGGTTTCTCAGCACATGCGAACAATAGGAGTCAATATGGGGATATTGCTGAACAACAGGTTTATCAAAATATTGACGTTGTCTTAGGTGGAGGTTTAGAATCGCTTACACCAGGTACGTCTAAAAATGCCCGCAAGGACGGCGAGGATTTAATTAAGGTATTAAAGGATAATCAATATGATTTAGTGCATACTCGTGATGAGTTATTCAATAGTCCATCTTCAAAAATTTGGGGAAGCTTTGCACCAAGTGCCTTGGCGTATGATTTAGATCGTGCCAAAACTAGGAAATCTGAGCCTACACTTGCTGAAATGACGAATAAAGCAATTAACACGCTTAAAAAGGATAAGGATGGCTTCTTCCTTTTTGTTGAAGGTAGTAAGGTAGACTGGGCTGCACATGCCAATGACACCATCGGTATAATAAGCGATATTTTGTCGTTTGATGATGCCGTAAAAGAAGCCGTCGATTTCGCGAAGGAAGATGGGAATACATTAGTCATCGCAGTTACAGACCATGGAAATAGCGGAATTACGATGGGGAACGCCAATACTACTAGTACCTATTCGAGCATCCCTGTTTCAGCTTATATTAATCCATTAAAAAAAGCTTCCATGACCGTTGAAGGGGCTTTAAGCCAACTAAAAGAGGACCGTTCCAATATTGTGGAGGTAGCTGCTCTGTATGGATTAGATCCATTAACGAAGGACGAGCTTTCTACATTAAAATCAGCGAAAGATGTCGGTAGCGAAATGGTAAAAATGCTTGCAAGCCGCGCGAACATTGGTTATACGACGGGTGGTCATACAGGTGAAGATGTCTTTCTTTATTCATTTGGTCCTTCTAAATTAACTGGACTCGTTGAAAACACGGATTTAGCTCATTCAATGGCGCAATTTATGGGCTCCGACCTAAAGTCTTTAACAGATGATTTGTATGTACCAGCGACAAAGGCTTTTACAGAGAAGGGCTTTACAACAAAAATAGATCTATCCGATAAAGAAAACCCAACTTTCGTTGCTCAAAAGGCGGATGTGACGGTGAAAATTCCTGTTAATAAAAACACAATGATTTATGAACAAGCTGCAAAAAATACAACAAAAACCCACACATTCAATACCATTAATGTTTACAATGGCTCTGAATTTTATGTTTCTAAAAAAGTTATAGAGGCCGTGAAATAAAAATAAGGGCACGAACATAAGTTGAGATTATTCCCTTATGTTCGTGCCCTTTTTACATAAAAATAGCCATCCAACAATTTGTAACTCTTGTACATTCCCCCAGAACCTTAAATTTACCTTAAATTAATCTTATGATTTAATGAATTCACCTTAATCCAGCAACATTTTTCTCCACATTCCGTCAAATCAGTGTTAAAAACATAAGGTAAGGATTTTTAACTAGTAAATTAGTATTTTTTGAAAGTTTAATCCTATACTTTTTTTCATTGGAGGTGGACAAATGGAATCCATCAAAAATAATGAGTATCTACGCTTTATCGGATTCACGTTATTTTATTTGATCGTTTTGGTGCTGTTGTTTCTTATACATGGCTTTCATGATATGAACGCTGGACCATTTATATATACGGAATTTTAAATAAAGGAGTTTTACTGATGTTAAGTATTTTAGCAGCTATTGAACGTGTGGCCATCCAACAGCCACAAAAAACTGCTTATCAAATCCACAATGCCTCCTTAACATATGGTGAGCTTTGGCATTATTCGGATTGTATAGCCGATTATATCATGGCACATCATTTGCAGAGACAGCAGCCCATTGTCGTTTATGGACATATGTCCCCTTTACAAATTGCTGCCTTTTTGGGTGCAGTAAAGGCGGGACACCCATATGTACCCGTTGACTCGTCAACACCGTCTGAAAGATTACAGTTAATTTTAGAGGCATCGAAAGCTTGTCTAGTATTCACGACAGAACCATTACAGATGCTAACAAACATACCTGTAGTAGCAGTGAGTGAAGTGTTAGACTCATCCTCCCTCCAAGACAGTCCAGCATCAACAAGCTGGGTGCAGCAGGAGGACATTCATTATATCATTTACACTTCTGGCTCAACTGGGCAGCCAAAGGGCGTCCAAATAACTGCCAATAATTTAGCTCATTTCGTTACTTGGATGCAGGAGAATTTTCCCATACAGGAATCAGGAGTATTTTTAAATCAAGCTCCCTATTCTTTTGACTTATCCGTCATGGATCTCTATCCAGCTCTTGTAGGAGGGCATACGCTTTACGCAATTACACAACAAGAAATCGCCAACCCGCGAGCATTATTTGACTCATTAGCGTTGTCCAACACTCGTGTTTGGACGTCTACCCCTTCCTTTGCCAAGATGTGCTTAATGAACAAGGAATGGGAGCAAAGGCTCATGCCAGCATTAGATACTTTTTTATTCTGCGGTGAGGTTTTACCAATACCTGTCATTAAAGAGCTCATGCAACGTTTTCCACAGGCCACTATTTATAATTTATACGGACCTACGGAAACAACTGTCGCTGTATCCTATGTAAAGGTAACTGAAGCATTAATAGAACAATTTGAGCAATTACCGATTGCTCCTATTTCTGAGCCAAACGTTTCTTTATTAGATGATGGAGAAATTGTTATTTCGGGGCCAACTGTCAGTGCAGGTTATTTAGGAGCACCCGAGTTAACAGCTAAAGCCTTTCCAACTGTAACTGGTCATCGCATCTATCAAACTGGAGATATGGGCTATGAGCAAGATGGGTATTTGTTCTTTTTAGGTCGCAAGGATTTCCAAGTAAAATTACATGGTTATCGCTTAGAGATCGAGGAGATTGAGAAACAAATTAGTAACCTGCCACCTGTTTCAAGCTGTGTAGTTGTTCCTGTCCATAAAGATAATGAAATTGTTTCTCTCACTGCTCATATCGTTTTGCGTGAGCCTTTAGCGGACTCTGCTTTTAAAATGACAAAGCAGTTGAAGACCCTATTATCGGAGTATTTACCAGCCTATATGATACCTAGAACGTTTAAATATATGGATGCTTTACCGCTAAATTTAAATGGTAAAGTCGATCGTAAAGGATTGGCGGTTATGGAAACAGTATGACGCCTTATGGAAATATAGCATTCTTTCTCATCATTGGACTATTATTGCTACCTACCATTTTATTAGGTTTACGTGGCAAGTCTGCGAAGCATTATAATTTATTGGTTTCGTTGATTGTTTTAGCCCTTATCTTTGGACACTCTTTGAACGGATCAATTTCGTTAATATTGTTTACGGTCTTTCAAATAGTGCTTATTACGGCTTATCAACGCTATCGACTGCAGCAAAATAATGTGCCTGTTTTTGTCATGGCTGTGCTCCTGTCGATTTTACCGCTTGTGCTAGTGAAGATTTTGCCTATCCTTGGTCTGCATCATTTATTCGGCTTCCTTGGTGTATCCTACATTACGTTTAAAGCTGTGCAAATGATTTTAGAAACACGCGACGGCTTAATGAAGGAAAAAGTCTCTATCGTCGAACTGGCCTATTTTTTACTGTTCTTTCCTACAGTATCATCGGGGCCTATCGATCGTTGGCGCCGTTTTACGAAGGATTTTCATTCGGTTCCCTCTTCGGAAGACTATCAAAAGCTGTTACTAAGTGGCATTAACTATATCTTTGTGGGCTTTTTATATAAATTTATATTGGCTTATTTAATCTACAACTACACACTTATTTATTTGCCAAATCATACGTATAACTATTTGACACCTTTCCAAGGACAATTAGCGTATATGTATATGTATAGCTTCTACTTATTTTTTGATTTTGCAGGCTATAGTGCATTCGCAGTAGGTGTAAGCCGAATAATGGGCATTCAAACACCTATTAACTTTAACCGCCCATTTGCCAGTCGCAATATTAAAGACTTTTGGAATCGTTGGCATATGAGTCTTTCCTTCTGGTTCAGAGATTATGTGTATATGCGCTTTGTTCTTTGGATGACGAAGAAAAAATGGCTGAAAAATAAATTCGCCATTTCATATATTGGGTTCTTTTTACTATTCTTTTTAATGGGCATTTGGCATGGCCTCGAATGGCATTTTGTCGTTTACGGTCTCTATCATGCCTTATTAATTATTAGCTTCGATAAATTCGAACGCTGGAATAAAAAGCATAAGCTTTGGCCAAAAAATAAATGGACACATGCCATTGGTGTATTTATCACGTTCAATGCCGTATGTTTTGGCTTCTATATCTTTTCAGGGAAATTATTTTAACTAAAGGCTTTCTACAAATAAAGCCTGTTCAATAAAGGAGAATTATTAATGGATAAACAACAAGTTTTAGAAATGCTAGTGGAGTTATGTGAAGATGAAATTATTGTAGAAAACCCAGATATCGATCTGTTCGAGGAAGGTCTTCTCGATTCTTTTGGTACCATTAATTTATTGGTAGAAATTGAGAATCGTTTTAATATTTCAGTACCTATTACTGATTTTAATCGTGAAGAATGGAACACGCCGAATCGTATTGCAGGGAAATTAGCTGAAAGACAATGATAAAAAAAGGCTTTCTATCACTATTTATTGCCTTAGCCCTGTTCTCCGGCTTTGTCTTCTTTCCAAATTCTTGGATCAAAGCATGGATATCAGAAGATGATGTGGAGCAGGCCAAAACAAATATGTCTCCACTCGTCTTTCAAGGCACGTATTTACAGGAACGAATGTTACAGGAACCTACTTCCATGCCTTTATATGGTTCCTCTGAATTAAATCGATTTGACCCGTTTCACCCTTATAATTATGCAAGAGCAACAGATGCCCCGTATACGACATTTATGATTGGTCGTGGTGGGATGCAGTCCATTACGCATTTCTTAAATTTTGCTGCGCAAGAGAAAAATTTAGAAGGCAAAAAATTAGTTTTTATTATTTCACCTCAATGGTTTACGGAAAAAGGCATGGGTGAATTCCATTTTTCACCGAATTATTCTATGTTACATGCCTATGACTTAGCGTTTAATCGTGACATGGATGCTAATCTCCGTAAACAGGCTATGGAGCGCCTGTTAGAATTTGATACCGTTGAGCGAGATCGTCTCTTAAAAACGATGTATCAATATCAAATGTCTAATGGCAAAAAACATCCTGTTACAGGACGTATGGCTATGGTAGCGGGCCGCTTTCACAAGGAATTACTAGAAAAAAAGGATCTCTACTATTCGCTATTCCCTCGCAAGGGGCATTCATTAAAAAATAATGATAAGCTCGTTGCGGACCAAAGCTTTGAACAGCAAATACAGCATGCTGAAGCCTATGGGGAGAAACGTGTCTCCAATGAATATATGATTGAAAATAGAGCTTACAAGCGACTGGTTAACGCTAATTTTTCAAAGTTTAAGAATATGCGAAAGCATGAAGATTATACGAAATCTCCTGAGTACAAGGATTTTCAGTTAGTTATGGATGTGTTAAAGGATGCTGGTGCTAAGCCATTATTCGTCTCTATTCCCGTTAACGGCTATTGGTATGATTATAATGGCTATCCTAAAGAACGACGTCAACAATATTATGAGAAGATGGCACAACTATTAAAGCATGCCAATGTCGACTATGTTGATTTTACAGACCATGAGTACGACCCTTATTTTATAATGGATACGATTCATATTGGCTGGAAGGGCTGGGTTTATTTAGACCAGAGTATGGATAAATACTGGGCACAGCAGTAATGTAATAGCAAATGGAGAATCAGTCTGTAGTGAGCTAACACTTCAGACTGACCTTTTTTATGTTCATGAACTTTCATCATCTAATGAGAACAGTCTAAGTTCCTCGGAATCATTGGAAAATTGGATGGCCTTTTCAAACTGCAAGCCTATTCTTTCGAGTAACTTAGCTGACGCATGATTATCTTGGGTAGTAATAGCCACAATTCGATTAAATTCTAGTGTATCTAGACCATAGGCTAAAACGGCTGATGCTGCTTCATAGGCGTATCCCTTTCCCCAATAATCAGGGAGAAACGCGAAACCAATATCTACATCCTCTAAATTATCTCTTTTGACGAAACCACATATTCCTATCGGGGTTTGATCTTCCGTTTTTTCCACTACATATAGGCAAAATCCGAATTGCTCATACATCCGTATTGCACCATTTTCTATATAACGAGCCGCCTCCTCTACGGTCTTCACACCGCGGTCACCGATAAATTGTATCCACGAGGGATCATTCACTAGCTCAAGAATAAATGGCGCATCATCCGTTGTTTGTAAGCGCAATATTAGTCGTTCTGTTTCAAGAATGTTCATTGTCACGCTGCTCTCCTTTCGTCTGAAGCTTACAGTCAAATTTACTGCTCTCCCATTCAGACGCTAAAATAGAATATTGATATTCATCCACCCATTGTCCCTTGGACATATAGTTTTGTAAGAAATGACCTTCGCGTCTCATCCCTACACGTTCAAGTACGGCAATAGAATTGTTATTTCTCACATCCGTAAAGGCAATGACTTTATGTTTCTTGAATGAATGGAAAAGATAATTTATTAACGCGCAAACCGCTTCCTTTGCATATCCCTTCCCTTGATGTTCTGGAGAAAGGGTAAATCCAATTTCTACAATGCGTGGTTCACTTAAAGGCGTGTGAAGTGCGCAATCTCCAATAAGCTCATTCGTTTCCTTCAAAGCAATGGCGAATTGGTACCATGTTCCTGGCTGATGAGGAACATGGTTTATTTGGTGATGCACGAACGTTTTTGCTTCGTGATATTGATAATTCTGCCACGATTGATATTTAGCAATTTCAGGATCAGCCCGATATGTATAAAAACTTTCAATATCATCCGTCTGAAATTTTCTTAATAGAAGACGATCTGTTCCAGCAAATACTTCCATATTTTTCTCCATAGTATTTTCCCTTTCGTAACTTTTTTCCTTATATATTATTATAATCATTTTAAACAATGGATGCTTTGTTCATTTTACATGACAACGTTTATAAAAAATCGCCCCAAAAGTATGTTTAACTTTTGGGACGATATACGTATTAGTCGCTTATTTTAAGTTGTAGAATGATTTTAAACCAAGGTACTCAGCTGTTGAACCAAGTTGATCTTCAATACGAAGAAGTTGGTTGTATTTAGCTACGCGGTCTGTACGTGATGGCGCACCGGTTTTAATTTGGCCTGCATTTGTTGCTACGGCGATATCAGCAATTGTTGCATCCTCTGATTCACCAGAGCGGTGAGAGATAACTGCTGTGTAGCCTGCACGTTTCGCCATTTCGATCGCTTCAAATGTTTCTGTTAATGTACCGATTTGGTTTACTTTGATAAGGATTGAATTTCCTACTCCTTGCTCAATACCTGCAGATAATTTTTTTGTATTTGTTACAAATAAATCATCACCTACTAATTGAACACGACTACCAATACGTTCAGTTAATAGCTTGTGTCCAGCCCAGTCATTTTCATCTAAGCCGTCTTCAATTGAAATGATTGGGTATTTGTTTGTTAATTCTTCGTACCAATCAACCATCTCTTCTGAAGTTTTAACAACACCTTCACCATCTAAGTGGTATTTACCATCTTCTTTATTGAAAAGCTCTGATGAAGCTACATCCATTGCAAGCTTCACTTCTTCACCTGGTTTGTAGCCTGCTTTTTCAATCGCTTCTAAAATGACTGTAATGGCTTCTTCGTTAGAGCCAAGGTTTGGTGCGAAACCACCCTCGTCACCTACTGCTGTATTATAGCCTTTAGCTTTTAATACGGCCTTTAAGTGGTGGAAAATTTCAGCACCCATACGTAGTGCATGACGGAAAGATTCTGCACCGACAGGCATAACCATAAACTCTTGAATGTCTACGTTGTTATCTGCGTGTGCTCCACCATTTAAAATGTTCATCATTGGTACTGGTAATTGTTTAGAATTAAACCCACCAAGATATTGATAAAGAGGTACATCTAAATAATCTGCCGCAGCATGTGCAACTGCCATGGATACACCTAGAATTGCGTTAGCACCTAGCTTGCCTTTATTTTCTGTGCCATCGAGCTCTATTAAAGCTTTGTCAATGACAACTTGGTCAAGAACAGAATAGTTACCTTCTAATTCTTGCGCAATAATTGTGTTAACATTTTCAACTGCTTTTAATACACCTTTGCCTAGGTAACGAGAGTTGTCACCATCGCGTAATTCTACAGCTTCGTATTCACCTGTTGATGCACCTGATGGTACGATTGAGCGTCCGAAAGCGCCTGACTCTGTAAATACTTCAACCTCTACTGTTGGGTTCCCACGTGAATCTAAAACTTCGCGAGCATAAATTTGTGTAATAAATGGCATAATTAATTCTCCTCTTTTTCAATTAATGATTGACCTGTCATTTCAGTAGGCTGTGATACCTGTAATAATTCTAACATGGTTGGAGCCAAATCGGCTAAAATACCACCATTTCGTAAAACAACATTTGGTTTTGTCACAATTACTGGAACAGGATTTGTTGTATGAGCTGTCATAGGCTCCCCTGCTAGTGTTACCACTTCATCTGAGTTCCCATGGTCAGCTGTAATAATAGCTGCACCACCTTTTGCAAGAAGCGCATCTACTACTTTCCCTAAGCATTCATCCACTACTTCAATGGCTTTAATTGTTGGTTCAAGCATTCCACTATGACCTACCATATCAGGGTTGGCAAAGTTAAGTAGAATACCATCGAATTTTTCAGCCTCAATTTCTGCAAGTAAGGCTTCTGTCACCTCATAAGCAGACATTTCAGGTTTTAAATCGTATGTGGCAACCTTTGGAGATGCGATTAATAAACGTTCTTCACCTAAGAATTTTTCCTCACGTCCACCGCTCATAAAGAAAGTAACATGTGGATATTTTTCGGTTTCAGCAATGCGTAGCTGTGTTTTACCATTCATCGCTAACACTTCACCGATTGTATTTTTCAGGTTGTCATTTTCATAAGCAACCTGTGCATTAACTTCATCACTATAATGAGTAAAGGACACAAATTTTAAATTTTTTGGATGCTTGGCAGATACTGCAAAACCATCAAAGCCTTCATTTGTGAATACTTTTGACAACTGTATAGCACGGTCCGGACGGAAGTTAAAGAAAATGACTGCATCGTTATCACCAATTGTTGCCACTGGCTCTCCATGCTCTTGAATGCTAAATGGAATGACAAATTCATCTGTCACTTCACGCTCATAGGATGCTGCTACACCACCTTTTGCACTTTCCGCTGTTTGACCAACGCCATCTACCAGTACATTATAAGTAAGCGCAACACGATCCCATCGTTTATCGCGGTCCATTGCATAGTAACGACCGTGGATAGATGCAAATTGACCTACTCCCATTTCAGTCATTTGTTTTTCAGTTTCTTCAATATAGTCTAAAGCTGTTGTAGGTCCAACATCTCGACCATCTAAGAAGCCATGAACGAAAACGTCCGTTACATCTTGCTGCTTTGCAAGCTTTAATAGAGCAAACATATGCTCATAATGGCTATGAACACCACCATCTGATAACAACCCCATAATATGCAGTTTAGAATTATGGGCTTTCACATGTGCCACCGCATCTAAAAATGCTTGATTTGTAAAGAAGTCTCCTTCACGTATCGATTTATTTAAGCGTGTTAAGCTTTGATAAACAATACGACCAGCACCAATGTTTAAGTGACCCACCTCGGAATTACCCATTTGGCCTTCTGGTAGCCCTACGGCTTCTCCAGATGCTGTTAATGTAGCGTGTGGGAATTGGCTCCAATATCGATCAAAATTTGGCTTTTTAGCCTGTGCTACTGCATTTCCGAATGTTTCATCACGAAATGCAAAGCCATCTAAAATAATTAAAGCTACTGGCTTTTTAGGCATTTGCTGCCGCCTCCAATAATGTTAAATAAGATTCTGGTTGTAAGCTTGCTCCACCTACTAATGCTCCATCAATATGCTCTTTTGATAAAAGCTCATGAACGTTGTCAGGCTTAACGCTGCCACCGTATTGGATGCGAACTGCATTGGCCGTTTCAGCATCAAATAATTCTTCAACGACCGAACGAATCGCTCCGCAAACTTGATTGGCATCATCGGCTGTAGCCGTTTTACCTGTACCGATTGCCCAAATTGGTTCATAGGCAATGACCATATGCTCTACTTGCTGCGCTTCAAATCCAGCAAGTGCCGCTTTAATTTGGCCCGCAACCTTTTGCTCTGTCGTTCCCGCTTCTCGTTCCTCTAGCGTTTCACCACAGCAAATAATCGGTACAATATTATGTGCAAGTGCTGCTGCTACTTTTTTATTAATAGCCTCATCTGTTTCATTGTAGTACTCGCGACGTTCTGAGTGTCCTAATATAACATAGTCCACGTCCACACTTGCTAGCTGTGCAGGACTAATTTCACCAGTAAAGGCACCTTCATTTTCATAGTGCATCGTTTGGGCACCAATAGCTAGCTCTGATTCACTAGCAACTTGCACAAGAGTAGGTAGGTAAAGTGCTGGTGCGCAAATTACAGCGTCTACTTTCTCATTAGAAGGAAGTTTATCCTGTACGGCATCTACAAATTGTATAGCTTCTTCAAATGTCTTAAACATCTTCCAGTTACCTGCAATAATTGGTTTACGCATCGTCTTGCCTCCGATTTTTTATTTGGCTTATTTATCGTCTAGTGCAACAATTCCTGGAAGCTCTTTACCTTCCATTAGTTCTAGTGAAGCACCGCCACCTGTAGAAATGTGATCCATTTTAGTAGCTACTTCAAACTTTTCAACTGCCGCTGCAGAGTCACCACCACCGATTACAGTATAACCGGATGTAGTTGCCATTGCGTCAGCCACTGTTTTTGTGCCATCCGCAAATTTATCCATTTCAAAGACACCCATTGGTCCGTTCCAAATAATCAATTTAGAATTTTTAATGACCTCTGCATAGTGAGCAGCTGTTTTTGGCCCAATGTCTAGCCCCATCCAATCGGCAGGTATAGCATCCACATCCACAACTTTTGTTTCCGCATCTTGTGAAAATTCATTAGCCACTACCGCATCAATTGGCATATGTAATTGCACGCCTTTTGCTTTCGCCTTTTCAATAAATGATTTTGCTAGCTCAATTTTATCTTCTTCTAATAAAGATTTCCCAATATCGTAGCCTTGTGCCTTAATGAACGTGAATGATAATCCACCACCAATAATTAAGTGGTCTACTTTTTCTAATAAACTTTCAATTACACCAATTTTATCTTTAACTTTGGCACCACCGATAATCGCTGTAAATGGATGTTCAGGATTCGATAGCGCTTTATCAAGTACATCTAATTCCGTTTGCATCAGGAAACCTGATACTGCAGGAATGTGCTTGGCGATTCCTTCTGTAGAAGCATGTGCACGGTGAGCTGCACCGAAAGCATCATTGACATAAATATCTGCTAGCTGAGCAAATTGCTGTGCTAAAGCTGGCTCATTTTTTTCTTCGCCTGCATGGAAACGAACGTTTTCAAGAAGTAAAATGTCTCCATTCTGCATGCTTGCAACAGCTTCTTCCACTGCTTGCCCAATGGATTCATCTAGCTTCGTAACTGGTTTGCTCATTAGCTCCGCTAAGCGGATACCAACTGCTGTTAGACGCATGTCCTCTTTTACTTCACCTTTTGGACGACCTAAATGAGAAGCTAAAATGACTTTTGCACCTTGCTCTACTAAATATTCAATTGTTGGAATAGCTGCTCGAATACGTGTTTCATCTGTAATGGCCCCATCCGCCATTGGAACATTAAAATCAACACGTACAAAAACGCGTTTACCTTTTACATCAATATCTTTCATTGTCTTCTTATTTAACATGAAGAAACTCCCTTCAAAGTTGTTTTAGTCTTACATCCTTGTGTTTTACCCATCTTGGCTCCACACCATGCTTCCTAAATTGAAAAGTCATCTTGGTACTTTTTCGGGGTCACCATCTAGTATGCATATGATTCTCGAACTTTTGATAATGAACCCTAATACTTGTTTTTATAGTAGCAAAAATACCCTTTTATGTCTTGCAAACACCATGTATCAATTACGCCTGTGTTGGAGCCCTAACAAAATCTGTGACATCCACCGGGCTATTATCTTGATGTAGTTGGTGCTGTTTGGACACCCACTCCCACTCCATTAAAGAGAGCCATTTGTGTATTCATCTCATTACCTATAGAGGTTGGTATTTCCTGCTGAATTTAGACAAAAAGGGAGTAAGGGTTATCCCTTACTCCCATTACCCTTGTATATTATATCTATTCGATATTATAAAGGCTATACTTTTTGTGCATAAAAAGCAGTATTATGTCACACTTTTTACTCAAAATGTTGAAATATGATACTTATTTATTGTTTAACCCTTGTTCAGCAATGTATAAAGCTAAGTCCATTAAGCGAGTAGAGTAACCAATTTCGTTATCGTACCAAGCTAGAACCTTTACCATTTTGTTTTCTAATACCATTGTTGAAAGACCATCAACAGTAGAAGAATGGTGGTTACCGTTATAATCAATAGAAACTAATGGTAGTTCATTGTAGTCTAAAATGCCTTTTAATTCATTTTCAGATGCTTCTTTTAATACCGCATTAATTGCTTCTTTCGTTACATCTGCTTTTAATTCTACAACTAAGTCTACACATGATACGTTAGGTGTTGGTACACGCATAGAGAAGCCATCTAATTTACCTTTTAATTGTGGTAATACTTTAGAAACGGCTACAGCTGCCCCCGTTGTTGTTGGAATCATAGATACCGCTCCTGCACGCGCACGACGTGGATCAGAGTGTGGGAAGTCTAAGATTCGTTGATCGTTTGTATAAGAGTGGATTGTTGTCATCATACCGCGTTCAATGCCAAATTTCTCATCAAGTACTTTCGCTACAGGCGCAAGACAGTTTGTTGTACATGAAGCATTTGAGATAACATCATCTGTTGCTGGGTTATAGTCTGTATGGTTAACACCCATCACAAATGTAGGCATTGCTCCTTTTGCTGGTGCAGAAAGGATAGCTTTTTTAGCTCCTGCTTCAATATGCTTCCCTACTTCTTCCACTGAACGGAAATGACCAGTACATTCAAGAACTACGTCTACACCTAATTCACCCCATGGTAATTGTGAAGGATCTTTTTCAGCATATACTTTTATACGTTGACCATTCACTACGAAAGAATCTTCATCTGCATTGACTTCAGCATCATAGATACCGTGGACTGAATCATATTTCAATAAGTGTGCAAGCTGACCTGCGTCTGTTAAGTCGTTTACAGCTACTACTTCAAATTCATTTTGCTTCATTGCCTCACGAAATACTAAACGTCCAATACGTCCAAATCCATTAATTGCTAATTTTAATGCCATTGTTAATTCCTCCAATAATGTGTAATGTCTGCCTCTATTGAAATAGAGACGTTAAATTGCTTTTATGCTCATTCAAAAAGTGCTTCAACACTTTTTGAGATCGAGTGACATGGTAATGCTCACACCCATCAATCAAAATGGCTGTCAGAAGATAAAGTAGCAGCAATGGCTTTTGCAGCTGCTTCATCTGTAATAAAAATCGTTTGCTTTGGCGCTACTTTAAAATATGAAAGCATCGCATTGACCTTTTGTTTTCCTGCTGCCACTGCAATAACTTGCTGGCTATTTTTTACCTGTTCAAGCTGAATACCAATCGTGCGGATACGATGTACGATTTCACCATCGGCATTAAAGTAATAGCCAAATGCCTCACTTACCGCGCCCTTCTCCTCAAGAATTCGTAAATCCTCAGAAGATGAATTACGTCGAATCGCCATTTCCTCTGCCGATCCAATGCCATGGATCACGCAATCTGCTCGATCATAATAAGCCATCATTTCAGTTACCATCGGCTCTGTTAACATTGCTTGATAAGCTTGCTCACTTAAATGCTCAGGTAAAAATAATGTACGGTATTGTTCCTCCATCTGCATGGCAAATGTTGCAACAAGCGTATTCGCTTGCATTTGCATTTCATGACCAATTCCTCCGCGTGCGGCAACAAAGGTAATATCTTTTTGTCCCTCTAATGGATGTAAAAATTGAGCTAGAGAGGCAACTGATTTTCCACCAGTGACCGCTACAACTTGTTCGTCAAAAGCAGTAGACATAAATTGCAATGCTGCTTCCTTGCCAAGCAAGGTTAGGATTGTATTGTCTTCACTATAGTCACCTGGTACAACAACAACATGTTGTATACCAAAATGATTTTCAAGCAATTTTGCAAGCTGGGTTAAACCAGACCATTCATAAACGATGGCTCTCAGTTTTTCAATGACTTCTTCACCATCATCTGTACATACCATACCCGACTTTTTTGAATCTAATAACCCTTGTTCACGTAAAATGTCAGTTTCTTTACGAATTTCTCTCTCTGTCATTTTCAATGAATCTGCGAGTGTTCGACGCCCGATAGGTTGCATGAGTTGAACGGCTTGCAAAATACGATATCTAGATTGCAGAAGCGGATACATTTCAGGAAGTAGCCTTTGCTGTGCCTCTGGAATAGTGAACATATTTATCTACTCCCTTGTTAATAGAGGTGGGATTAATTCGGTCCCACTATATTATTTTGTGTCCCACTTATGATTTTATTATAATACGCATATTTGGAAAGTGCAAGTAATTGTATAGTTTTGGATTAAAAAAAAAGCCCCATAGCTTTGTCATTAGCTACGAGACTTGGGTTTGCTTATTTTGTGAAAGATAAAATTGCGTTTTTGTTAAATCCTTCTAAAGCTTTTGTTGCTTCATTTTTATTTGTAAATTCAAAAATACGAACGTCCTTTTTTTCAAATACTGTAATAACCCACATTGTAAAATCTCCCTTCACATCGCTTTTGTAATATAACAACCACTAAAATTTGTGATACTTTTTATTATCTGTTTTATAACAACGTCTTACTTGATACCTATTCTACTCCGATTTTTATAAAATAAAAGACTAATGTGAAGGTCTTCACAAACTGTTCAAATTCAAACCGCTTTCATTGAACAATTTGTGAATTGTATGAATGCCAACTAACAATAGAGCGATTTACGCCGTTATTATCTTTTTAAAGACATAGTACTTAACGGCCCAAGTACTCCATCAATGTGGCATAATCCAGATTGCCGTATTGGATAACGACCCCATCCTTTTCTACTACAGGTATCATTAACATATATTTTTCGTGTATGAGATCATCCTCTTCAATATTAACTATTTCAATATCGAACACTACATCTTCCTGTACAAGCTTTAATGTATGTAAGCCCTCTACACATAATGGACAATTAGCTCGACTAAAAAATTGAATAATCATGGATGGCACCTCCTGTTTCTATTATTTCTTCATCGTTGAACGATGACAATGTTAGCTACAACGATTGTAAACTATGTAGTGGATTCATTCAAAAGCTTACTAGAAAAATGAAAGGCATTGAGTGCGAATAACAAGCACTTCAATGCCTTTTGGCTATTATGTTATTTTAAATGATGATCAAGGAATTTCAACATGGCATTATAGAATTCGATTCTATTTTCTTCATTCGAGAAGCCATGGCCTTCATTATCCTTTAACATATACTCTACATCTACACCTCTAGCACGTAAAGCTTCTACAATTTGGTCGGATTCCGCTTTGTTGACACGTGGATCATTTGCGCCTTGTGCAACAAATAAAGGTGTTTTAATTTTATCTGCATGGAACACCGGAGAAACCGCTGTTAATAATTCTTTATCTTTCTCTGGATGACCTACTCGTTCATAAAACATGTCTCGCATCGTTTCCCAGTATGGTGGAATTGTATCTAATAGTGTGAAAATATTAGATACACCAACATAATCAACTGCTGCCGCATATAAATCTGGTGTATACGTAATGCCAGCTAATGTAGCATAACCACCAAATGAAGCACCGTAAATACCGATACGTTTAGGATCTGCAATCCCTTGGTCAATCGCCCATTGAACGCCATCCGTTATATCATCTTGAATTTTCAAGCCCCATTGCTTATTACCAGCTTGAAGGAATTCCTTGCCATATCCAGTCGAGGAACGGAAGTTTACTTGTAGCACTGCATAGCCACGATTTGCTAATAGCTGTACTTCTGGATTGAATCCCCACATATCACGAGCCCACGGTCCACCATGTGGGTTTACAATAAGAGGTAGATCTTTAGCATTTTTATTTTTCGGCAACGTTAAATAACCATTGATAATTAATCCATCACGACTCTTATAAGAGATAGGATGCATTTCTGCAAGTTCTGAAGATTTCAGCCATGGGCTCAATGTTGCTAATTCTGTTAATTCATCTTTTGTTGAATCATAGTAATAATACTTTCCATAGATGGTGTCACTCGATACACTTACAATAAATTTTGTCATCTCTTTATTGTAATCGTTTATGCCCAATTGGCTTTCTTGAACACCAAGCTTGTTTTGAATTTTACGGAATAACTTTTCAAAGTCTTTATCAAAGAATTGATAATGGATTTTATCCGTAGCATACGCACCATACAATAATTTATCTTTTTCAGCATTATACAATACACCCGAAACATCCACTTCATCATTGGACATGATTACTTCTTCTTTACCTTGTAAGTCATACTTTACCACTTCTACTTTATCCCGGCCTTTATTGGATGTAGCATAAATAAACTTATTGTCCTTCGAGAAAGCTAGCGGCATCACTTCATCCCCAGCACCGATTTTAATAAATGGTCTGAATTCATCCTTTTCTGAATCTCGATAAAGGACAGCACCTTCCACCCCATCAGTAGCCACAGCTATACGTACATTGCCGTTACGATCTGCTAACCAGTTCGTAATATTGCCAGGATTTTTAGCGACGTGAGTCGTTTTACCCGTCTTTACATTTAGCTTGTACACATCAAAAACGGTAGCATCCTCTTTGTTCATCATAATAAGAATTTCGTCTTTTACACCCTGTAAGCTATCCAATATCCCTACAGTCACGTTAGGATATGGCGTTAAATCTTTTTCCACAGAACCGTTAAATGTTGTAGAATAAATATGAAAGTTTTCATCTCCACCTTTATCTTTTAAATAAAGTAAAGCATCATCCTTCCAGAAAAAACCTGCAATATCTCGATCCTTTGAGCTTGATACACGAACAGGCTCACTATTATCATTCATTTTTTTCACGAATACATTCGAGCGGTTCTCCCATGCAGAGGCAAATGTAATGTAATTACCATCAGGGGACAGTTCGTAGCCAAAATTCCCTGGATTTTTCATAAAATCTTCCACAGAAATTTCTTTTACTCCTTTATTGTTGGAGCCATTTTTTATATGTTTAACATTGTTAAGGAGTTTACCAGCATCTTGTTTCGTAATAAAATCTGTACTTGAAGATACTCCCTTAAAGAAACCAAGCTTATTGGCCTTTTTTAAATACTCTGCTAGTGACTTTTCTTTTCCTTCTTTATTGGCAGCTCTAACTAAAATCCTAGCTGCTTGATCACGTTTAATAGTAGCGCTTAAGTCTGAAATCTCTCCAGCCTTTACCCATTGATCCTTAATTTGTTGACGCATTGAATCGGAGCCATGCTGGAATGTTAAAGCTGTTACTGCTAAATCTAGAAATTCCTGTGCTGAAAGATGTTCCTCTTGTGCTAATACAACATTTGTTTCATTGGCAGCACGTACTTCTTGCAATGTTGCAGGGATAACCGTAGCAGTTGTTAAAATAATTGCTAATGATGCAGTTAAAAATCTTTTTTTCAAAATGATTCCTCCCTATATCAGTTTACGTTATATCGATAGTCGATATATACAAATTATACCATTATTTGTATTTTTGTCAATATTTTCATAATAAAAGCGAACTAAATAATTAGCTCGCTTTCGGTTAGTATTAAAATTTTCGGCTTGCCCCTCCACCTGCTGAAGATCCGCCACCAAACCCTCCAAAACCGCCACCACCTGAACGTCCGCCACCAAAGCCACCAGGGTAACCGCCGTAGCCTCTCCCACGAGGTCCGCCTCTTCCGCCTTTTGAAAAAGAAGAAAAAATGAGGACTATAATAACGATGACAATAATGAGCCAGATGGGCATTCCTTCCTCTTCATTTGCACCTGCAGGTAATTCACCATTCCAATTATACTCTTCAGCTACAGCACGAAAGACCTCAGCATATGTAGCTAGAAAGGCTTGATCATTATCACCTTCACTTGCAAAGGGATAAAATGCATTATCTAAAATACGCCCTAATTTACCATCTGGTAATGGTCCCTCTAAGCCTTGACCGACAGCTATCACTACATCATTTTGGCCTTTGCCCTGTCCAAATGTAGCAAGTATAAGGACACCATTATTTTTCTCTTTGTCCCCAATACCCCAGGAACGAATCATCTTTGTCGCATACATTTTCGCCTCCTGCCCATGAAGGCTATCAACGGTTACGACCATGATTTCAGCACCTGTTCCCTTATCTAATTGCTCTGAATAATGGTTTAGCTCTTGTTTTACATCCAAAGATAAAACATTCGCAAAATCATGAATATACGTATTTTTCATTGGTGAAGGCATTGCTGCTTTCGTCATAGTCATGCTAAAAAGAAGCACTGAGCAAACGATAATCAGCTGTATAATACAACGCTTCATCATTGTGTACCTGATTGACTAAAATCAATAGACGGTGCTTGTTCGGCACCCGCTGCGGCTTTAAAGTATTCTTTTTGTTCAAATCCAAACATTCCTGCCATTAAATTGCCAGGAAAGCGTTTAACATGTTTATTAAATTGTTGTACTTCATTATTATAATCCTCGCGCGCAACTGCCAAGCGATTTTCTGTGCCAGCAAGCTCATCCATTAACTGACGAAAATTTGCGTCTGCCTTTAAGTTCGGGTAGTTTTCCACGACTACTAGTAAACGACTAAGTGCACCCGTTAAAGCATCATTCGCAACAGCTTGCTGCGCGGGAGTATTAGCATTGCTCATTTGAGCACGTGCGTTAGTAATATCCGCAATGATCTGTTGCTCGTGATTCGCATACCCTTTCACAGATTCAACCAAATTGGGAATTAAATCATAGCGGCGTTGGAGCTGGTTTTCAACTTGCGCCCATTTGGAATCTACATTTTCCTCAGCTGTTACTAAACTGTTATATTTAGGAATCAATACTAAGGCTAGCACGATAAGAATGATAACAATTATCCCAATTGGTCCAAACCATTTCTTCATTTTCTAAAACCTCCTTGACTTGCATTTCCTTTTGTTAGTCTACATTTTTGCCTTTGCATTTATACCGTATGAAATTCATTTGGCTTGACATACTAAATACTGCATCAAAAATTATATGAGGAGGCGTTTTTTTTGTCACAATCGTTTTACAATGAATCATCATCCAATCAAACAAATTTCAATCAACAACATAGTCTAAATCATGGTGGACACGAAATGATGGACATGCATGAAGCAATTGGTGAAATTATCGCTGGTATGAACCAAGCGATCATTTTACGTCCACAAGTAAAGGATCAAGAATTACTCAGCATTTTGGATCGCCAATATAATTTTACATTGGGTATGTATAATACGATTGTTGAGTCCTTTAAAACAGGTCATGATCCATCTGTTCCTACGGGACGTTACCAAATGGAAACAGGCAATGACTTTAAATATGGCTTAACTCCAGGCCAACCCAAAAAACCAATGCAAAACGCTAATGAAATTAATGATGAAGCCATTTCTGGTTTCTTATTAGGCGCTCAAAAAGGAGCAGCAAAATGTATGACGGCTGCTGCAACAGAAACGACAAACCCTGTTGTTCGTCGTGTTGTTGCTGATAGTATTCCCAACTGCATAGAAATGGCCTATGAATTATCCATTTACCAAAATAAACATGGCTATTATCAAGTGCCTCAGTACTCTCAACAAGATATGCAAACGATGCTTAATGCATACGATACAACCTCTAATCCCCTTCATTAACAATCAAAAGGCAGTCCATAGTGATGAATTCTCATCATGGACTGCCTTTTCTCATTATAGTACTTTTCCTAAAAATGCTTTTGTACGTTCACTTTGTGGGTTTCCGAATAATTCCTCAGGCAACCCCTCTTCCACAATATAGCCACCATCCATAAAGACTACTCGATCACCAACTTCCCGAGCAAAGCCCATTTCATGTGTGACTACAATCATTGTCATCCCTTCAGCCGCTAGATTTTTCATAACATCTAACACCTCTTTTACCATTTCAGGATCAAGAGCTGAAGTAGGCTCATCAAATAGAATGGCCTTTGGCTTCATTGCTAACGCACGTGCAATAGCTACACGTTGCTGTTGTCCACCTGATAGCTGTTCAGGATAATTATAGGCTTTACTGTCGAGACCGACCTTTTTTAGCAGCTCATGCCCAAGCTCTTCAGCTTCTGGACGACTCATTTTACGAATTTGCATGGGTGCCATCGTGACATTATCGATGACGTTCATATGAGGGAATAAGTTAAATTGTTGAAACACCATTCCCACCTCTGCTCGAATTTCATTGATATTCGTTTTCGGATCATTGATCTTCACATCTTCAATATAAATAGCACCGTCCGTTACTTCCTCTAGCATATTAATGCAACGTAAAAAAGTACTTTTTCCTGAACCAGAAGGCCCAATGACACAAACAACTTGTTTTTCTTGGATTTCATAATCAATCCCTTTTAATACTTCTAGCTTACCAAAATATTTGTGTAGGTTCTCAATTCTTATCATCTTGCTTCCCGCCCTTCTGCCTTACGAGGGACATAACTATTGCTAAATCGTTTCTCAATAAATGCAACAATCTTCGTTACACCATACGTTAATATTAAATATAGTAATGCAGCAACAATATACGGTTCCCAGAAACGGAAGCTTGCACCTGCAACAACTTTACTAGCATATAAAATATCTGGTGCAGCAATGACTGTTACTAGTGAGGAATCCTTTAATAATGCTATGAATTCATTCCCTAATGGCGGGATCATGCGTCTAAAGGCCTGCGGTAAAATAACCTTACGCATCGCTTGGTTATGTGTAAGTCCAAGTGAACGAGCGGCCTCCATTTGCCCCTTTGCAATACTCTGGATACCTGCACGGAAAATTTCTGCGTTGTAGGCAGCACAGTTTAAAATAAGCGCTGTAATCCCTGAAACCATATACCCTAAAGAATGTCCAAAAATGGTTGGAATAACGGCTAAGTGTATTAATAAAATTTGAACAAGCATTGGTGTTCCGCGGAATAAATCCACATATAATTTTGATGGCCAATATATCCATTTTTTACTTGATAATTTCCCTAGTCCTAAAAATAGTCCTAAAAGAATACCGCCAAAATAACCACTAAGTGTCAAAATAAGTGTTACGCCAATACCTCGTATAAACATATCTCGGTAGTTCCAGACAATGTCCCAGCGTAGGTCAAAGATGTCCATCCGAAAACCCCATTTCCCCTTTAAAGTCACATCAATTAAATGAGTCGCTAGCATACTGCTTGGCGAGTGGCATTACCCTATTATTCGAAATCAGTACCTGTAATTTCTTTTAATTTACCGTTTTCTTTAATCTTTTTCAGACCTTCATTTAATTTATCTAATAGCTCTTTATTCCCCTTTTGAACCATAAAGCCATAATATTCTTTTTCGAATGCGTCATCTTGAATGACTTTAATTTTTTGATCTGGATGCGCTTTAATATATTCGTATACTACCGCATTGTCTCCAATAGCTGCGTCAACATTACCATTTAGCATTTCTTGAATTGCGATTGGCTGACTTTCAAAAGCCATAATATTTGTACTTGCTTCACCTTGTAGCTTTTTAGCTGCCATATGGCCAGTAGCATTAATTTGTACGGACACCTTTTTATCTTTTAATTCATCTAATGATTTAATCTTTGAATCTTCTTTCACAACAATTAATAATTGAGATTCATAGTATGGCTCAGTAAAATCAAATGATTCTTTGCGCTCATCTGTAATTGTAATCCCTGAAGCACCAATATGTGTTTCACCGTTTTTAATTGTTTGGAAAACGGGTTCCCAACCAATATTATTCCACTCTACCTCGAAATCCATTTCATCAGCAATTGCTTTTAAAATATCGACATCAATCCCCACAATTTTCCCTTTATCGTCAACAGATTCAAACGGTGCAAATGTTGCTTCTGTACCTACTTTATATACTTTCTTGCCATCCGCACCTTCTGAAGGTGTGCTACCAGAAGAGGCATTGTCCTTTGTGCCACATCCTGCAAGTGCTAAAGTTAGCGCTGCTATAACCATAAGTAACATCCAAGCTGTTTTTTTCATTGCATTTCCCCCTATTTCGATAATTTTCCATCCTGCGTATTATTTTTCGCAATTCGGAAATGTTAGACTATTAGGTCAATTATATTAACATTATAGTATTTGCACAACAACTTTTCGCATAAAACTAAATATTTTTTCATATTAATTAATGGAAAACCCAATTAAATAGAAAAAATAAGCATTAATAACAAGAAAACGAACCTAAAACTAATATATATACAATAGAAGCAATGCCAAATTTCGATAAATTTAAACAAAAAAAAAGAATCCCCTCAGAAAGGATTCTTTTTTTCGGCTATTACTAGCCTTCACGGACAGTATGTTCACTAAAAAATAATTTGGAGTTGTTGCTTTCTTGAAGGTTTGAAAGGCATAAATAGGGGAATAATGCCAACTAGGACAGTATTCCCATTACTTTTCCTCTCTATCTCCACTAAGCAGGCTGCTAAACTACTTATTAGGAGATTGAGCTATTACAGTATATCAATATTCAGTAAAATGGCGCCCTCGGAGGGAATCGAACCCCCAGTGCAAGAACCGGAATCTTACGTGTTATCCATTACACCACGAGGGCAAAAAACACAAAAAAAAAGTACTCACCCTAGGCTTACGAAAAGCATGATGTAGATAATCCTCATTTGAAGCATACCTGCAAAATAGTGTCCTGTACTTTCAAACTTATAACCTTACCTATTATACAAACGTATCACATATATTTCAACCATAGAATGCAAAAAGAATTTATTTTTTTTATTTTAATTAATTTCACTTTAGCAGGGTTAATATTTGACCTTCCCTGACTATAATGTGTATGATAAGGTTACAGCTGAAATAAACAATGTAGATTTCAGCAAAGGTAATCGAATTTAGTTTTTTGAAGGAGGATTTAACATGAATTTAATTCCTACAGTTATTGAACAAACAAGCCGTGGTGAGCGTGCATATGACATTTATTCACGTCTACTTAAAGACCGCATTATCCTTTTAGGAAGTGCTATTGATGACAATGTGGCGAACTCAATTGTCGCACAGCTACTTTTCCTACAAGCAGAAGATCCAGACAAAGACATTTCTCTTTACATTAATTCGCCAGGTGGATCAATTACGGCTGGTATGGCTATTTATGACACAATGCAAATTATTAAGCCAAAAGTTCAAACGATTTGTATTGGTATGGCTGCATCAATGGGAGCTTTCTTACTTGCTGCGGGTGAACCTGGTAAACGTTTTGCATTACCAAATGCGGAAGTAATGATTCACCAACCACTAGGTGGCGCACAAGGTCAAGCGACAGAAATTGAAATTGCTGCTAAACGTATTTTATTCTTACGTGAAAAATTAAACGGCATTTTATCTGAGCGCACTGGTCAACCACTTGAAGTCATTGCAAGAGACACAGATCGTGATAACTTCATGACAGCTGAACGTGCAAAAGAATATGGTTTAATCGATCACATTATGCACCGTAGTACGGATAATAAATAATACAAAAAAGCCTCCCAGAAAATTACTCTGAGAGGCATTTTTATTTGTTTGTTAATCTTCATTTTCAATAATTGTAGCTAATGCTGTAACCGCTTGCTCAGCATCATTGCCTTCACTACTTAACGTTACTTCGGTACCTTTCGCCACCGCTAAGCTCATGACACCCATTATCGATTTGGCATTCACTTTTTTTTCATCTTTTTCTAGAAAGATATCCGCACTGAAACGATTGGCCTCTTGCACAAATAGTGCTGCTTGTCTAGCTTGTAGTCCTAATTTTAATTTAACCTGGACTCTTCTCTCGATCATTCTCAAAACTCCCCTTCACTACCGTTCATCTATTAGTTTTATCTTACCTTACTTACTAGCAAAAGAACAATAAGCGATTACGCATGACATTCATACCTGAAAAGTATGAAAACTTAACCACCTATTTTTTCACCGCGTCTTAATGCATCTGCTATTTCGTCTATTTTTCTTAAACGATGGTTGACACCTGATTTGCTGACGGTACCACTGGATACCATTTCACCAAGTTCTTTTAACGTAACATCTTGATACTCTACTCGTAATCGTGCAATTTCACGAAGCTTTTCTGGTAGTTGGTCAAGACCAATAGAATTTTCAATAAATCGAATATTCTCTACCTGCCGTAATGCTGCTCCAATTGTTTTGTTTAGGTTGGCTGTTTCACAGTTCACAATACGATTGACACTATTGCGCATGTCTCGCAATATCCGAACGTCCTCAAATTTCATCATTGCCTGATGGGCGCCTACAATATTAAGGAAATCAGAAATTTTTTCGGCTTCCTTTAAATAAGTAACAAAGCCTTTTTTACGTTCAATTGTTTTGGCATTGAGTTCAAATTCATTCATTAAATCCATCAATGCCTCACCATGTTCTTTATATAAAGAATAAATTTCTAAATGGTAGGCGGACGTTTCTGGGTTATTGACAGAGCCTCCTGCTAAAAATGCACCTCTTAAATAGGCTCTTTTTTGACCATTTTTTTTAATGAGCTTTCTTGAGATCGTATGATTAAATTGAAAGTCGTCTGAGATGATTTCTAAATCAATTAACAGCTCGCGCGCTCCTTCTCTTACACGGCAAATATATACGTTATTTTTTTTCAATCGCATTTTCTTACGAACTAGTAATTCCACATTGTACGGATACAATTTTTTCATAATCGTATATAGTCTTCTTGCAATTGCAGCGTTTTCAGTTTGCACGTCCAAGCTTAGTTGTTTATTCGCAAAGGATAATGAACCATTCATACGAATTAGGGCAGAAACTTCTGCTTTCATACAATGATTGTCCGCTTCTATTTGGGTTAACTCCTTTTTCGTTTCAGAAGCAAAAGACATATCACGCCCCCCTTTCAATCATAATTTCTATGTATATGTTCATCTTACCATATACAATAAACACTTTATGTTTCTATTATCGGTTCTCTTACCGATCATAAATACCGGCATAATCTACCAGCCACTCTGCAACATTCGTAGCATTATGTCGAACCGTACCATCTGATCGAATTGTAGCAATATCGCGCCTTATAACCTCTAATCCCATACTTTCAAGCTTTGCCACATCAAATGTCACTGGCTCTGCTCTTTCTTCTTTATACAATTCTTTTACAGGATTCGGCAATTCTTCATCATTAACTAAAATCGAATCAATAAAGGATGCGCCAACATGCTTATGTATGGCCGATACATGATCACCTGCTGTATAAGAAATGGTTTCACCTTTTTGTGTCATTAAATTACAAACATATATTTTTCTTCCTTTTGCTTTCACAACAGCTTCCCCTATCTCTTTGACAAGGAGATTTGGAATAATACTTGTATATAAGCTTCCTGGGCCAATTAATATATAGTCTGCACGCTGAATTGCCCGAATAGCTTCTGGTAACGGTTGCACGTTTTCGGGTACTAAAAAAACGCGATCAATGCGTTTTGTCGCTGTCGGGACTTTTGATTCACCTTCAATGATTGAACCATCCTCTAACACAGCATGTAAGTTAATTTTTTTATTGGCTGCTGGTATTACACGGCCATGTACTTTTAATACCTTCCCCATCTCACTTATAGCATGGTTAAAATCACCAGTAATATCAGTAAGTGCTGTTAGCATTAAGTTCCCTAAGGAATGGCCACGTAAATCCTCTGACGCTGAAAAACGGTATTGAAACATTTGCTCCACTAGCGGTTCAATATCTGATAATGCCGCAATGACATTCCGAACATCACCTGGTGGTGGAATATCATAATCATCTCGTAAACGACCTGAAGAGCCGCCATCGTCTGCTACCGTCACAATAGCAGTAATATCAAATGGATGGTGCTTGAGCCCACGAAGTAATGTAGATAGTCCTGTTCCACCACCAATTACCACAAGCTTTGTTTGCTTTTTCCCCATTCACTCATTCCTTTCTACGATTAATATCACGATGCGTAATAACCGTATTCTCTTTGCTGGCTAAATAAGCCCCAAAAAACTCTGCTAAAGTTACTGAACGATGCTGACCACCCGTACAACCAAAAGCGATAACGAGTTGTGATTTACCTTCTTGTCGATAAAGAGGAATCATAAAGTCGAACAAATCCGTTAGTTTTTGTATAAGTATTTGCGTATCTTCCAAGGCTAAAACATAGGAGGATACTTCTGTTTGAAGTCCCGTCTTTGGGCGTAGCTCTTCTACATAATACGGATTTTTAAGAAAACGAACATCGAACACTAAGTCTGCATCAATTGGCATACCATGCTTGAAGCCAAAAGACATGATGTTTACGGTAAAAATAGTATCTGCTTCACTGGCAAATTCTTTAACGATCTTTTCACGTAATTGCTTTGGTTTCATGTTAGATGTGTTATAAACAAAATTAGCACGGCCTTTTACTTCCGATAAAAGCGCTCGCTCTTGCTTTATACCATCTAAAGGTAAGCCACTTACTGCCAATGGATGGGCTCTTCTTGTTTCTTTATAGCGTCTTACTAATGTGGCATCATCTGCATCTAAAAATAAAATACGAGCTACAATGTCGCCTTCTTTTAGTATATGGTCTAACGCCCCAATAAGCGCATCAAAAAAGTTACCTCCACGCATATCCATCACTGCCGCAATACGTGTACTATTCTTGCCAGAATCTCTTAGCAGAGTTAAAAAAGTTGTAAGTAACGCAGGTGGTAAATTATCAATACAGTAATACCCTAAATCTTCAAAGCTTTGAATAGCTACGGTCTTCCCAGCTCCAGACATTCCTGTAATAATAACCAATTCATGTGTACTTTTTTGGCCTTCAACCACCACTGTCATGCAACTCCTTTATTGTTCTTTTGATATTTGTATTTTCTGATGAAGTAATTCAAAATTCGTTGTATAGTCAAACGTGCCATACTGAATACCTGATTGCGAAATAGCAAATTGTAAATTAGTGCGATCTCCTTCAGCCATTGGCAAATGTGCTAAATCCTCTACTGGGTGCCATGCAAGTTTACCTTCTCTAGTTTCTACAAACGGTACACCGTCTACATCCTTGGCAACAAATGTATAAAGCATCCATTCATCTACGACTTCATCATTTTCTTTAATGACCATCGTATAAACACCCTTTAGGTGTACATGTAAAGGTATAACATTTGTCTCTTCCTGAAATTCACGAACAGCAGCCTCAAAGATGGACTCACCGCTTTCCATTTTTCCACCCGGAGCAACGTACCAACCTCGTCTTGGTTTTTGAAGTAATAATACTTTACCGTCTTTTACGGCAATTAAATTTGCAATTCTTTGCATAGGCACACCTCTAATCACTTTTGCATTCTACTCTCCATTATAGCAAGACACAGCAAGATTTGTCCTCATTTACAACTCTCATACGTAGACATTTAACAATTTAGTTTTATCGAAGAATTTATTAAAAAAAGCTTATGCTCTTTTCATGATCTATACAAATAAAAAAGTAGGTTGTTCCCACCTAATTGAGGCGGAAACAACCTACTAAACAAAATAAAAGGGGGATTGCTAATTACACTTTTAATCATACACCTTTTATATGTCATTCAAGTTACAACAATATTAAAACCACATTAAAATTGTATTTTTTTCCTTAAAATAGCCAAGTTATGCATTAATTTTCTCTAATAGCTCTTCTACATAATGCTGTACAGCTTGAGCTGCAATACTGCCATCACCAGTTGCTGTAACAATCTGACGTAGTGATTTTTCACGTACATCTCCAGCTGCAAAGATACCTGGAATTGTTGTTTCCATATTATCATTTGTCAAAATATAACCAGCATCATTTAAAATACCTAAAGATTCAAATGGCTTTGTTAAAGGTAGCATACCGATATACACAAACACACCATCTGTTGTAAACTCTGATTCAGTTCCATCCACAGTTGATTGTAGTGTAACACTACCCACTTTACCATTAGCTTCATTAATTTCTTTTACTGTAGCATTCCAAATGAAATCAATTTTGTCATTTGCAAATGCACGATCTTGGAGGATTTTTTGTGCACGTAATTTATCACGACGGTGGACAATTGTTACTTTATCAGCAAAGCGTGTTAAATATACGCCCTCTTCTACAGCTGAATCTCCTCCGCCAACAACTACAAGATTTTTTTGTTTAAAGAACGCGCCATCACAAACTGCACAGTAGCTGACACCACGGCCGCCAAGTTCTTTTTCACCAGGCACACCCATTTTTTTATACTCTGCACCAGTTGTAATAATAATGGCACGTGTTTTATATTCTTTTGTACCTGATTTAATGGTTTTAAATTCTTCCCCTTCGATGATTTCTGTTACATCGCCATAGGCATATTCAGCACCGAATTTTTTAGCATGGTCAAACATTTTTGTAGAGAGCTCAGGTCCTAAAATTGTATCGAAACCAGGATAGTTTTCTACTTCTTCAGTGTTGGCCATTTGTCCACCAGGGATTCCTCGTTCAATCATAAGCGTTGCCAAATTAGCACGTGATGTATAAACAGCAGCAGTCATCCCAGCAGGACCTGCACCAATAATGACCACATCATAAATTTTTTCTTCCGACATAAATACTTCCCCCTAAACAGAATACTTTTTATCTTCATTCAACAAATAGTAGTGAAAGTGTAACGTCACCTACATATGATCCCAACTTACAATAGAGGGGATGAAGATAAACCATTGGCAACTAGCAAGGAGTAACACTCAAACGCAATGTTGCCAGGGCAAATTCTTGATAACGTTAGTATGTTCATCGTATGTGAAAGTATAAAGTTATTCAACTATGTTGCTCACACACTAATTATGACTGTCTGGTAAAAAAGCTAAAATTTCTTCAATATACTTCGATAAAGTGGCAACAGATACTCCATATTGTTGAGCTATTTCTTTTTTTGTCACCTTAAGCATTTGAGAAGATCTAAATAAATAATCATTTGCTCCTGCAATCGCTACAGGATTTGTAAAACGATAATTTTGAATTAAAGCTTGTTCACATAAGACAAACCACATTTGAAACATAGGTACAATCAATGATGATAATTTGCCATACTGCTCTAATAAAATTTCCGGCACATTTACAGCACGTAAAAAGCTGGCCTCTACTTTGTTTTTCTTATCAAATTCATGACCAAGTGCATAGGCTAAAAATAATTTCTCAAACGCACCGAATTGCTCGATATTGACCCATTTAGGATGGGCGATTATTTCTTGCTTATGAGCCGTATCCTTCAATAAAAACAATCCAAAGATACGCTCACTTGAATAGCTACTTTCTAATTTTTCAACGATAAAATTTCGATCATGTTCCAACGCGTCCAGTGCAAATTCATTGTCATGTTGGCGCCAAGGTTCAAAGCCCTCTTTATCTGGGTCTACCTCTAGCAGTTGACCCCAAGCACTTTTCGAAACCTCTTCATGCCCTGAAAAATAAGCAGCATGGGATAGCCAGAAATAAAAACCTGCGTCGCCTACATAGCCTCTTTTTTGCATACTGCGCAACCATTTATAGGCTAATTCATATTGCCCTATTAAAGCTAATGTAGCACCTAGTTTATAACGATGCTCCCATGTATATGGCTGAATTTTAACAAGGATATTTAATAGCTCTTGCAAATCTTCTTCATTCTTTTCATAATACGCAATCACCGTTAAGTTACAAAGTGCATGTAAGTTTCCCTTATTTTCACGTAGTACTGTATGTAAGAGAGCCTTCGCCTGTTCCTCTTCTCCAACATAAAAATAAGCAAGTGCAAGATTATTATAGGCCGACCAAAATGCTGGTCGATCTTCAATTAAATCTTCTAAAATAGTAATAGCTTCAGGAAAGTCGCCCTTCTCCATATGACGGCGAGCCTGTTCCTGACGATATAAATCCTCACCAGATCCTTCAAGCTCCTCAAATTCATCCTGCTCGAATGCGACAAATTCTAAAATTTCTGCTGCTTCATCTGCATATGCACCTTCAGGCTCTAGCTGCAAATACTCTTCAGCAAAGCGTTTTGCATCCTGCATGATTCCTACACAACCTGACACTTCCGCCATGTAAAAAATAATTTCCGGATTATCGGGGTCAATTTGATAGGCACGACGAAGCAGATCATACGCTTCTTCAAAACGTTGACCTTCTAACTCTACAATAGCAAGCTGCAAGATTATCATAGGATCATCTGGGCTAAGATCAACTGCACGCTGCAAATATTTATAGGCTTTATTCATTTGTCCACTGTTCATAGCTTGAATTGATTTTTTATAATAATAGTCGCCTGTTGGAATGAACGACACTATATTTGATTGGTTCTTATTTTGACGTTTCTTTTCCAATACATTTCCTCCGAAACAAGAAATAAGGAACGTATTAAACGTTCCTTTACACAGTAAACCCTATTATACCATACAATTAATAATATGCTGTTATTTCTCCTCGTGACGTTTTTTCAACACATGAAGAACATCATATATACTTACCTTTTGTTCTTGCAGTAATACTAGTAGGTGATAAATTAAATCAGCAGCCTCCCACTTTACTTCTTCTGCATCCCGATTTTTGGCCCCAATAACAACCTCTGTCGCTTCCTCACCAACCTTTTTACAGATTTTATCGATACCCTTGTCAAATAGATATGTAGTATAAGCTCCCACAGGCATTTCCTGTTCTCTCTTTTCAATAACACTTACAAGTTTTGCAATCATTTCTACAGAGCCGACTTCAGCATTTTGCTGTACCACCTCCGTAAAGCAAGTAGTCGTACCATTATGACAAGCTGGGCCATCTGGTAAAACCTCCACAACTAATGCATCTTGATCGCAGTCTGTTTTAATGGCGACAACCTTTTGTGTATGACCACTTGTCGCGCCCTTATGCCAAAGCTCTTGACGTGAACGAGAATAAAACCAAGTTTCACCTGACCCTATCGTTTTCACTAATGACTCTTTATTCATATAAGCCACTGTTAGTACTTCTTTCGTATGGGCATCCTGTACAACTGCCGGTACAAGACCTTTCTCATCAAATCGAATACGTTCTATCATCGTACTGCCACTCCTTTTTCACGTAAGTATTCTTTCACTTGGGCTACGCTTGTTTCTTTATAATGGAAGATGGAAGCTGCAAGTGCTGCATCTGCATCAACTTCCTCTGCTAATACTTCGTAAAAATGTTCGGCATTTCCTGCTCCACCACTTGCAATTACAGGGACTGTCACAGCCTCTCGTACTGCTTTTGTTAATCCCAAATCAAAGCCAGATTTTTCTCCATCTTGATTCATACTAGTTAATAAAATCTCACCTGCTCCTAAGCGCACCGCTTCCCTTGCCCAGTCCATAGCTGACCAAGTAGTTTTGTTGCGCCCACCATGGGTATAAACCATCCATGTACCGTCCTCTTCACTATAGCGAGCATCGATGGCCACGACGATGCATTGGGCACCAAAGAAATCGGAGCCCTCTTGAATTAGGGCAGGACGCTCTAAAGCGGAAGTATTAACAGAAACTTTATCCGCACCAGCGCGTAAAATACGCTTCATATCATCCAACGTCCGAATACCTCCACCAACTGTAAAAGGAATCGCTAATGTGGCAGCACTTTGTCGAACTACATCTATCATTGTTTCTCGACCTTCATGTGAAGCAGATATATCTAAAAATACGAGCTCATCTGCGCCTTGTTCATCATAGAATTTTGCTAGTTCCACTGGGTCACCAGCATCACGAATGGATACAAATTGTATCCCTTTTACAACACGTCCCTCCTTGACATCTAGACAGGGAATAATTCGTTTCGTTAGCATGCTTTCACACCTTTCAGCCATTGCTCCAATAAATATACGCCCAGCTCACCTGATTTTTCAGGGTGAAATTGCATACCTGTCACGGAACCTTTCGTTACAATACCGGGAACTCGTATGCCACAATAGTCTGCATAAGCAACAAGTTCAGACTCCTCAATATGAGTGGCATAAAACGAATGAACGAAATAGACATGCTTTGCAGGGGCACTATTTTCTAACCAAGCAGGACGATTCGCCATCACCAATTCGTTCCAGCCCATATGGGGCACTCGATATGCCCTCCCCTCATTTGTTCCACTAAATCGCTTAATTTGTCCTTTAAAGAAACCCAAGCCATTTGTTGATGTGACCTCATCACTTTGTTCAAATAATAATTGCATCCCTAAACAAATGCCTAAAAGAGGGCGATTTTGGCTTTGGGCTTTTATTAGATAACGATCTAATTTAGTCTCAGCTAAACGCTTTCTAGCATCCGGGAATGCCCCAACTCCTGGTAATAGTAATGCATCTGTAGCATCTAGCGTCTGTTCATCAGCTGTCACAACCACCTCACAGCCCAGTCGATTTAATGCTTGTACCACGCTAAATAAATTCCCCATACCATAATCAATCACACCTATTTTCACGTTAACAGCCCCTTAGTCGATGGTACTCCTTTAACACGTGGATCAATTTCTACGGCAGCATCAATCGCTCTAGCTAATGCTTTAAAAATTGCCTCGATGATATGGTGCGTATTATGTCCATAGGGTACAATCACATGTACATTCATTCTTGCCTCCAAGGCAAATTTCCACAAAAACTCATGCACTAATTCTGTATCAAAAGTTCCCACCTTTTCTTTTAAAGCGGGCACACGGTATTCTAAGTGTGGACGATTCGAGCAATCAACCACCACCTGCGCAAGTGCATCATCCATTGGCACAAATGCCGTTCCATAGCGTTTAATGCCCTTCTTATCGCCAAGTGCTTCTCGAATTGCTTGCCCTAACACAATACCAAGATCCTCCGTAGTATGGTGATCATCGATATAGGTATCCCCATTCGCATGGATGGTCCCGTCAAAAAGACCATGCTTGATAAATAAATCCAGCATATGGTCCATAAAACCTACGCCTGTTTTAATGTTTGCCTTCCCTTCGCCATCTAAATTGATAGCTACTGAAATTTGCGTTTCATTAGTTGTTCGCTCTACTTGTGCAAATCGTTTCTTTTCCGTCATTGTATTATTCCTTCTTCCATCCACGAGATTCCACCGCACGTGCATGCCCCTCTAAACCTTCCATACGTGCGAGACGGGCAATTTTTGGTGCATTGTCTTGCCAAGTTTTTTCACTGTAATAAACAATACTTGATTTTTTCACAAAATCATCTACGTTTAAGCCACTAGCAAAACGAGCTGTGCTATTGGTTGGTAATACATGATTGGTCCCCGCAAAATAATCACCAACAGGCTCTGAACTATAACGACCAATAAAAATACCACCTGCATGCTTTATTTGTTCAGCGATCGCCTCAGCATTATTTGTCATAATTTCTAAATGCTCCGGTGCTAATGAATTAATCGCTTCTACTGCATCTGATACCGTTTCAGCTACATAAATGACCCCAAAATTTTCGATTGAAGCACGCGCTACTTCTTGACGTGGTAAAATCTCCAATTGCTTTTCAACTTCTTCAGCTACATTTTTGGCCAATTGCTCTGAGGTCGTGACGAGAATAGCACAGGCTAAAGGGTCATGCTCTGCTTGTGATAATAGATCTGCAGCAATTTCGTCCGGAAATGCAGTGTCATCAGCTAGTACTGCAATTTCGCTTGGTCCCGCAATCATATCAATTGCAACCTCTCCAAATACCTCCCGTTTAGCAAGGGCTACAAAAATATTTCCTGGGCCTGTAATTTTATCGACTGGGGCGATGGTCTCTGTGCCATATGCAAGAGCAGCAATTGCTTGTGCCCCACCAATTTTATAGATTTCATCAATCCCTAAAAGATGAGCCGCCACTAGGACACCTGCAGGTATTTTTCCATCACGGCCTGCCGGTGAAGCAATCACGATTCGATTAACACCAGCTACCTGTGCTGGAATCACATTCATTAGCACGGAGGATGGGTATGCTGCAGTACCGCCAGGAACATATAACCCTACTGCATCTAGAGCTGTTACACGTTGTCCTAGCCAAGAACCGTCTCCAAGCTCTATGCGATAGCCATGTCGTGACTGTTGTTCATGATAAAGTCGAATATTATTGGCCGCTTCCGCCAAATCCTGATAGAGTTGTTGGTCAAGAGCATTTATGGCCTCTTGTATCTCTTTCTTTGTGACCCGCAAGCTTACAGGCATATATCCGTCCCACCGTTCTGTATAGGCACGTAACGCTACGTCTCCCTGTGTCTTGACATCCGCTAGCACCTGTCTTACAACTGTTAACTGTTCCTCATTTCCTCCTTCTAGTGGTCTTTTTAAGGAAATACCCTTTGCTAGTTTTGTTATTTTCATACAATTAAACCCCTTCAGTTACTCATATGTAGCGCTATATGATTACTTTATTGTTCATTCACACACTTCTTTAGTCGTCTTACAAGGTCAATAATGCGCTCACCCTTCATGCGATAACTGACTGGATTGGCAATTAACCGAGATGAGACAGCTGAAATAAATTCATATTCCACTAAGCCGTTCTCTTTTAATGTGCGTCCTGTAGAAACAATATCGACAATTCGATCAGCTAAGCCAATCATAGGGGCTAATTCAATAGATCCATTAAGCTCAATGATTTCAACTTGCTCCCCAATGCCTTTATAATATTTCATCGCAATATTCGGATATTTCGTAGCAATCCTAGGAGCAATCTCATTCATCTCTGTATGGGGTAAACCCGCTGATGCGATATAGCAATTACTAATTTTCAAATCCAGTAATTCATGTACCTCTCTCTGCTGCTCTAACAAAACATCCTTTCCTGCAATACCGATATCCGCTACACCATGTTCAACGTAAACAGGCACATCCATTGGCTTTGATAAGATAAAGCGAATTTTCTCTTCTGGTATTTCAATCATTAATTTACGCGACATTTCGACCTCTTCTGGTAAATTAAATCCTGCCTCTAATAGCATTTGGTAGGCTTCTTCAAAGATTCGCCCCTTTGGCATTGCAATTGTTAATTCATTCACTGCCAACTTCCTCCTGTCCAACTACAACTACTTCAGTAAAGTGTGCTAAAAAGGCTTCTTCATCGACTAGGCTACTACGCAACTGTAAGGTAGCGAATTTCCCCGCTCCTCGTAATGTGTTTACCTGTAATAAAGCTGCCTCAAATTGTTCTTCCTCAAACAGCACAACAGTTGCTTCTTGCTGCCCCTCTGATTGCCCATTTAATGTTTCCAATAAACGATCGACACGAATGCTAAAGCCTGTCGCACCAGCTTTTGATCCAAACACCTCTAACAATCCATCGTAACGACCACCATTCCCTAATGGAAAACCACTACCTAAGGCAAATATTTCAAAAAGCATACCTGTGTAGTAACTCATATGACTCGAAAGTGTAAAATCAAACGTAACATAATCAGCTAAGTCAGCCATCTCCAATAGCTGAGCAAGCTGTTGCATATATTCTAATGCATCATTTTTGCGAACATATTGTTCAATATCACGAATGTCCTTCACATCCATTGCTTCTTCAATAAACTGGAGAAGAGCATCCGCTTTAGCTTTCGGTAAATTAAATGACTCTACCGCTTCTTCAAATCCAACATAATTTCGCTGGACAAGTAAAGTTCTAAGTGTAGCTTGCTGTTCAATACTCTCTGTGTAATCTTGTAAAATGCAGTTTAGAATTCCTGCATGCCCAATCGTCACTTTAAACGCTTCTAATTGTAAGTGTTTCAAAAGTTCCATAGCTGTCACTATGACTTCTGCATCAGCAAATACGGATTGGTCGCCTATTAATTCAATGCCCATTTGATCGAATTCTGCTGGTCTCCCACCTTCTGCTTCTTGTGCACGAAAAACACTTGCGAAGTACGCTAAACGTTGAGGAATCATTTCTTTCAATAATTTTGAAGTGGCCACCCGAGCAATGGGGGTCGTCATATCCGGTCGTAGCACTAATGTATTTCCTTGACTATCCACAAGTTTAAATAAATGAGTATCAGCAATCGCGGAGGCTTTTCCGACTGTATCAAAATATTCAACAGCTGGTGTTTTGATAAACTCATATCCTCTTTTACATAAGAAATCTTTGCCAGACTGTCTTACTGCTTCAACTTTTTCAAAGATCTGCGGAAATGTATCACGCATTCCAAGTGGTTTTTCAAACATTTTTATTGACGACATATGAACACTTCCTCACATTCACTTTAATTCACTAGAGTATTAGAGAATTAGATTATGAAAGAATTCTAACTTATTTCTTTTCAACAGTCAACGTAATTTCCCTTAATTATCTAAATCTTTAATTTACTTTTCATTTGAATAATATAGAGAGGCAAGTGCAAGTTGAAGAAAATCTACAAAACTTAAAGATTGAGAATGAGAATGTGTCTAAAATGTGACAAGTAAATCATAGTCACTGTTAACATGTCTGTAAAAAATTGATAATGATTCTCGAGTGGACGAAAGTATAGACCATTCCATCAGCTATTCTCAATACAGTCTATCATAAGATTATATTAGTATAATTTAATTGCCAGGTGTAATTAAAATGATTCTCAATCTCATTATCAACAAAAATATTATACTATCAGTATTTACGATGATTATTACTCTCATTCTACTTTTACTTTTACAATTCAAAATCCTTAATATAGAATAGCATTAATAAATAAAACAACAGTTATAATACACATTGGAGGGATTTATGATGGCATGTCCATTCGTACAACTTAGTGAGCAAATGATCGTTAGTATTTGTAAGGGAGATTTTTATCCTGGTGATAAAATTACATTACATACAACCGAAGACATTGATGGTACTGCAATTAAATCAACTTTCGTTGAATCAACTTGCTTAGGCGATCATAGTAATTGTGAATTCAAATCAGAATATGATGCTGTACACGCATAAATCGGCTTCATAATACCAAAAACAAAAGCTACTCCCAAAAATTGTTGGGAGTAGCTTTTTAAACTTATTGAACGTTTATTATTTTTTAGGTGTACACCATTGCACAATTTCATGACGCTTACGCTCTGCCATTTGCTCTGCTGTATAAATAATTTGCATTGGATTTCCTCCTGCTAGGCAGCCAGCCGGCACATCCTTATGTACAAGAGTAGCGGCCGAAACAATGGCGCCATCTCCAATTGTCACACCAGGTAAAATGGTAGAATTCGCACCAACCATTACTTCATGACCAATATGGACATCCCCTAAACGATATTCCTCTATTAAATATTCATGGGCTAAAATGGTCGTATTAAAGCCAATCACTGTATTATCTCCAATAAAAATACGTTCAGGATACATTGTGTCTGGCATAACCATTAAGGCTAGTGATGTTTTTTCACCAATGGTCATTCTTAAAAATGTTCGATAAAGCCAGTTTTTCACACGTAAAAATGGTGTGAAGCGTCCAATTTGAATGATAATGAAACACTTCATCACCTTCCAAAAGGACACCGTATCGTAGATTTTCCAAAGAGAATTCGCCCCTTCGACACGGTAACGTTCTGTTTTACGCGCCATCTAACTTACCCCTCTTTCACAATATCCAATAAATCCGTCATATGATGCAAAATATATTCCGGTTGATACTGCTGTAAGTACGCCTCTCCTTTAATCGCCCAAGCGACACCAGCTGCTCTGACTCCTGCACGATGCCCGGCTTCTATATCATGCGAATTATCCCCAATCATAATGGCATCATCTTTGCCCACACCTAAATGTTCCAATGCAAGTAATACTGGTTCAGGATCGGGTTTCACATTTTTCACATTATCTGTTCCAATACGGACATCAAATAGGTGTGTTGCTCCAAGGATAGATAGCCCACGATCAATTGTATCATTCCGTTTTGTCGAAACAATCGCCAATAATATTCCTTGCGCTTTTAATTGCTCTAATGTCGAAACAACATCAGGGTATTGACTAACAAGTTCATCATGATGCTCTAAATTCCAAGCTCGATATTTGGCTATTAAAGCTTCCTCTTCACCTGGTGCAATGTCATTAAATGTCTGCTTAAGGGATGGACCAATGAATTTCAAGCAATCTTTTGGCGAAAATTGCCCGGGAAATCTCTCATTTAAAACATGCATAAATGTTTGAATGATTAGTTCATTTGTATTCAGTAAAGTTCCATCAAAATCAAATAGTAGTGCCTTTACAGCCATATGTTACATCCCCTTATTTATTATCTAAGTATTTCATGGCCGGTTTAACCTTTATTCGACGATAAATAATGGCCCCAAGACCTACTACAATACTTATAATAGATACAATCTGCGCTGAGCGTAAATCGCCAACTAGGTAAAGACTATCTGTACGCATTCCTTCAATGAAGAAACGACCAATAGAATACCATATTAAATAACTGAAGAAAATTTCCCCACGATTTAAATTTACCTTCCGTAATACTAGTAAGATAATGAGCCCTATTAGATTCCACACGGATTCATACAAAAACGTAGGATGTACATAAGTACCTAATTCTTCAATGTACATTTGATTGATAATCCAATCTGGTAACATTAAATTTTCTAAAAATTCCTTTGATACAGGACCACCATAAGCCTCTTGATTCATAAAGTTGCCCCAGCGACCGATAATTTGTCCAATTAAAATACTAGGCGCTGCAATATCCGCTACTCGTAAAAAGCTTACATTTTTAATACGAGTAAATATGTAAGCCGTCACAAATGCACCAATTAACGCACCGTGTATAGCAATACCGCCATTCCATATCTCAATGATTTTACCTGGATTTTCACTATAGTAATCCCAGCGCATTGACACATAATAAATGCGCGCACAAATGATGGAAATCGGAACCGCCCACAATAATAAGTCTGCCAAAAAATCTTCAGGCAGTCCTCGTTTTACGGCCTCTCGTTGGCCCACCACATACGCTAAAATAATACCCGATACGATAAGCAATCCATACCAACGAACTGGAATTGGCCCTAAGTGAAAGGCAATCGGGTTAATTTGTAAAAGTAATAAATCCATCTTTTGCTCCTCTCCAACTATCTATTACCAAAGAACGGTTAACTTTTAATCATCTAATACATCGTTTGACGAAATAACTTCATCTAAACGTCTTGAAAATTCTTCAGCCGCATTTACGCCCATTTTCTTCAATCGATAATTCATCGCTGCCACTTCGATAATTACAGATACATTTCGTCCTGGCCTTACAGGAATTGTTAGTTTCGTCAATTCCGTATCAATGATTTTCATCTTTTCTTCTTCTAAGCCTAATCGATCATACACTTTTTGAGGGTCCCAAATTTCCAGCTCAATAATAAGTGTAATACGTTTATACGGGCGGACTGCACTTGCACCAAATAGTGTCATAATATCAATAATGCCGATGCCTCGTATTTCCAGTAAATGCTCTAAAAGAGGAGGTGGACTACCAATTAATAAATTTTCTGATTCTTGTCGAATCTCGACACAATCGTCGGCTACTAAACGGTGACCTTTTTTGACAAGCTCAAGAGCTGTTTCACTTTTACCTACGCCACTTTTACCAATAATCAGTATACCAATGCCATACACATCAACAAGGACACCATGTGCAGCTGTCATTGGTGCTAAACGCCCCTCTAAATAGTTCGTCAATCTACTTGAAAACTTGGTTGTTGTCATATGTGTTTTAAAAACTGGAACATGCTTTTCGTTGGAAGCTTGAATCAGCTCCTCAGGTACTTCTAAATCCCGAGAAATAATAATTGCAGGTGTATCCTGGGAACAAAGTAAGCGCATCCGCTCAAGCTTGATATCTGTTGGTAACATTTCAAAAAATGACAGCTCTGTTTTGCCAAGCAATTGTACTCGATTGGCTGGATAATGTGTAAAATACCCTGCCATTTCAAGTCCTGGTCTTGAAATATCACTTGTCACGATCGTTCTGCCGATTCCTTCCTCACCTGCTAATAACTCTAACTTAAATTTCTCCATAACATCTCTCGTTAATACTACGACCAATGAAAAAGCCTCCAATCAATGGATAAGGTTCTCCTTATTTTAGCATGTCTATGTATAAAAGAAATGTATTTACTCTTCACAAAAAAAACTAGCGGCTCTCCAGTCCGCTAGTTTTTGAAGTATTATTTTTTAGTAGCTAACCATTTAGCAACTGCTTCAGCATCTGCGCCTTTTACAATTCCTCCAGGCATGCCACCTTTACCATTATTAATAATATCTAAAATTTCCGATTCCGATAAACGAGAACCTACATCGTTTAATGCTGGTCCATTGGCACCTTGTAGCTCGCCACCATGACATGTCACACATGATTTCATTGCGATAGCTTCTCCATCTGGAGCAGTGGCACCTTCATTGTTAGTTGCCTCTTTATCTCCGCCTCCACAAGCTGCTAAGAAAATTGCTGAACCGAACACTAATGTTAACATTGCTTTTTTCATTAGTACCCCTCCTCATAATCGATAATACCTTACGCCGCCATTATACCAAAATTATGCACGTTTGAAACCTTCTCCTAATACCTCATAAGCATCCGAAACGATGACAAACGCTGATGGGTCAACGCTTTTAATGAGTTGTTTCAGCTTTGTGAATTCTGTCTGATAAACAACAACCATAAGAACTGGTCGTGCCTCTCCTGTATAGCCCCCAAATGCTTGTAACTTAGTTACACCCCGATTGACTTCTGCATAAATGGCTTCACGTACTTCATCTTGTTTCAACGTAATAATATAGACCATTTTGGATTGGCTAAAACCTAGCTGAATAATATCAATCGTTTTGGTTGTTACATAAAGTCCAATTAGGGCATACAAACCTTTCTCTAAATCGAAAACAACTGCTGCACTAATCGCTATGATTCCATCTATTAACAGTACACTTGTACCAAGCGTTAATCCAGTATACTTCGTAATGATTTGCGCTAGTAAATCAGTGCCACCAGTAGAAGCATTCCCTTTAAAGACCAGTCCTATTCCTAATCCCACTACAATTCCGCCAAAAAGAGCTCCAAGCAAAGGATTGTCCGTCCATGGCTCCCAGCTATTTGTTAGCAAGACAATAAACGGTAATGTAATCGTACCAATAAATGATTTTATGCCAAATTTTTTGCCGAGTAATAAAACACCAGCAATAAATAGTGGAATATTAAAAGCATACTGTACAATACCTGGATTCCAGCCAAATAACCCATGCAAAATCGTACTAATTCCACTTACCCCTCCGGAGGCAACTTGATTTGGTAATAAAAATACATTAAAACCAATAGCAATCACTGCTGCTCCTACAATAACATACACATAGTCCACAATGTTTTCCCTAACATCATGTTTCATTTCCCCACGCCCACTTCAACTATCAGAATTTTTTTAAGACGAGATGATTATAGCAAATACTTTACACATTGAGAACTTCATCTTGATGAAGAGATTAGCGATTGTGGAGGATAAAAATAAGCTATCTTATACGAATGTAAGATAGCTTTTTGTTCGAAATATTGGCACTTACTTAAAATGATTTTTCTGCCCATTCCATTGCCTCATAATATAGAAGATCCATATCATTGAGCGGGATATTTAATTGAGCACCTAGCTCCTCTAAACGCTCCCAATCTAATTTACCTAGAGCGATACTAAATTCTAGAAATGGCGTCATCTCTGTTTCGTGGCCTAAAATTGTATTTGTAATATCTTCTGAAAACGGTAGCTGATACAATATGCTACTCATAGGTCTTTGCAGTAATGTATCAATGAGTGAAAACATACCTACAAGGAAATATTCCGAAAAATTCTTTTTGTAAGAGAGCTTCGCTAACTTCTCACAAACTTTTGCTCGAAACAAGGACATACACATCACTTCTTTGAAAAGATCTGAATCCGCATCAATATCAATTTCTCGCATCGCTAATAGATAAATCCATTTTCGCAAATTGGATATACCTAATAACACAATTGCTTGTTTAATGGAGCGTACTTTAGATTTTGAACGCTTAGAAGAATTATTGATCATTTGTAATAATTTATACGTCAAAGAAATATCTCGTTCGATATTTTCTGCTAATAATTGAATATTAGGTTCTTCTTCTTTTAGCAATGAAATGATATGAATATACTGAATCGTATTTGCAGGTATATCTGTTGCTTTTATAATTTGAGGTTGTTCAAAGAAATAGCCTTGAAATAAGACGTATCCAGAAGATTTAGCCACTTCAAATTGATGCCGAGTCTCTACTTTTTCAGCGAGCAATTGAATATGTGGATAATTTCCCTTTACTTTATTTTCAATCTCCATTCTTTTAACCATCGATGTTGCTAGAAAATCTACTTTTATATAATCAACTTGTTCAAATAATTCATCATAGATTTCAACATGTTCATCCATAATAAAATCATCTAATGCAATTTGAAATCCATATTTTTTTAGCTCCACCACGCGTTTCACTAATTGTGATGTCAGTGGAACATCCTCTAAAATTTCAATGACAACTTGTGAAGGATTTAAAAATTCATGAATGGAGCTCATTAATAAATTATCAGTAAAATTAACAAAACCTGGCTTACCTTTTGTAACTTCTTCAAAACCAATTGAAAGAAATGAGTTCACCAGTACATCAATAGTTGCTGCATCTGAATCAACCATTGGAAAGGCATTAACATTTTTGCCACGATATAATAATTCATACGCAACGACCTGTTCGTGAAGATTAAAAATAGGCTGCCTGCCAATAAATACTTCCATTTCGTTGCCCCCATTTCTCCACATTCTAGTAATTAATAGTATAGCATTTTTTACGACCTGATGCTTATACTTCCATATAATTTATTATCACCATTATAGATTTACTAGTGCTTTTTTCTACCTAAAAATAGACAGTCCCAGTGATGTGGCATCACGTTAGGACTGTCTAAATTATTTGCTAACTTTGGCTTTTATCGCACCAATTACAGCAGGAACGACAGAGATAAAAATAATTAATATAAGTACAACTGAGAAGTTATCTTTAATAATAGGAATATTACCAAAGAAATAACCAAGTAATGTACAGCTGAATACCCATAAAATAGCACCTAAAATATTATAAAGTAAGAAGTAGCTATAATTCATTTTACTTGCTCCCGCTACGAATGGGATAAATGTACGAATAAACGGCATAAAACGAGCTATTACTATTGTTTTTCCACCATGTGTATTGAAGAATTTTTCAGCTGCTTCCATACGTTCTTTTTTCACAACTCTTCCGAGAAGGCTCTTTGGAGGAATCGACGTTCCAACTTTATGACCAATATGATAATTCATTGTATCACCTAAAATGGCCGCTGCTAAAAATACTGGTATTAATATCCACATATCAAAGGCTCCCATTGCAGCAGCCAATGTACCACTTGCAAATAGTAATGAATCACCTGGTAAGAATGGGAAAATAACGACGCCTGTTTCTACAAAAACAATGGCAAATAAAATAAGATAACTCCAATTGCCAAAATCACGAATGATTTCTTCTAAATGCACATCGATATGCACAATAAAGCTTATTAACTCCTGAATGAGTTCTATCATGTTTTTGTATGCTCTCTTTCAATAGTATTTTTACCTAAAAGCTTTGACGTAGCCTTACATCAAAGGGTTCCAGTTTTGTACGTCTTTTTACATTACTTCCTCACTATATGACAAGCTATTGAAAAGTATGTAGAAGATTTCACAAGTTTGATTTTATCACTTCCAGATAACTTACCTCAACTGATTTTACTATTATACGAATAATGTACACAAAAAAAGAGCTACCATTTTTCAATAGTAGCTTTTTTCGTTTTATACTTTTTCTTTTAAGGAACGGCGAAGTATTTTTCCAGTCGTATTTTTAGGCAATTCATCCATAATTTCAATGACCTTAGGCACCTTATATTTCACCATATGCTTACCACAATACGATAGAAGTTCTTCCGTCGTAGTGGCCGCCACCTCTTTTAATACAACATATGCGTGAACTGCCTCTCCTAAGTTAGGATCAGGGAATCCAACTACCGCTGCCTCTACAATGTTATTATGGGCAAACAATACTTCCTCGACCTCTCTAGGATAGACATTAAAGCCTCCTACAATGATCATATCCTTTTTACGATCGACAATATAAAAATAGCCTTCGTCATCCACTCTTGCTAAATCGCCTGTATAGAGCCAGCCATCACGGATTGTCATAGCCGTTTCCTCCGGCATTTTATAATATCCCTTCATTACGTTAGGGCCACGTACTATTAACTCCCCAACCTCGCCAACAGGTACTTCCTGACCGTTTACATCGACAACTCTATTTTCCACATTGCTAATTGATGTACCAATAGATCCAGCTTTACGGTCACGATCCAAAGGATTAAAGCACGTCACAGGTGATGCCTCTGATAAGCCATATCCTTCTGACACACGCACATTAAATTTCTGCTCGAAATTATGTAATAGTGCAACTGGTAAAGATGCTCCTCCTGAAATAGCTAAACGAATTGTCGAGAAATCTTCAGGATTGCCCTCAGGTAATTGGTATAAGAAATTATACATAGTTGGTACCCCAGCAAAGACTGTTGCTTTTTGCTCTCGCGCTAAAGCAAAAATTTCTGTAGGGCTAAATCTAGGTGCTAGTAAAACTGTTGCTCCACTTAATAATGGCGCGTTTACAACAACTGTTAAAGCAAAGACATGGAATACAGGTAATGTGGCAATGACACGATCCTTTTCTTGGATACCTAAATAATGGGCAACATCACGCGCATTTGAATAGACATTTTCATGCGTAAGCATCGCTCCTTTTGGCGTGCCAGTAGTACCCGAAGTATATAAAATAATAGCATTGTCATCATCTGCCACTTCAACAGGTTGTAAAGATTGAGAAGTATTCGCGACAATTCGTGTAAATAAATGAGTTTTTTCTTGCGCACTTGGTGATAAAGTAGCTATTTTTTCCGCTATATCTGCCGTTGTTTCACAAACTACAAATGCTTTTACCTGCGGAAATGCTTGTACACCTTTCTCCACCAATGGTAGTAAAAGATCCAGCGCAATAACTGCTTTTACATCGCCATTATGCAAAATATAAGAAATTTCATCTGGTGTATAGATTGGGTTAACAGGGATTGCCGTTGCCCCTAAACGCATTGTTGCATACAAAGCAATTAAATAATGTGGTGTATTGCCGAGTAAAAACGCCACATGATCCCCTTTTTCAACACCTAAATCTTGTAATCCCTTTGCAAAACGACCAACTGTTTGCTCGAATTCTCCGTATGTCGTATCTTTCCCCATAAAATGATACGCAACTTTTTCCGGCTGTTCTGTTGCCTGTTGACGAACACGTGAAACTAAATTCAATTACACCATCCCCTTATCGTATAAAATGAATCGTTATTCAGTAATATTATATAAGAAATATATGTAAAAAACAATCAGTCTTTTTATTTCATGTCATAAATTACGTTAAATAATTCATTTTTTTCTCTTTTAAACAAATACATTACGAACGAATATGAGAAATGTATCGCCAACGAATTAAATAAAAATACACTACTTGAATTAATACAAAAAAGCCAAAAGCAAAGAATACTTCTTTTACAATAGAAATATTCGCGATATCTTTCAAAATGCCCTGTACCATTAGAAACGCAAAGGCACTGTGCATCATAGCAACGCCCCATGGTAAGAAAAATTGAGGAAATAAATGGCGGTTAACAAGCTTCTTTAACTCTATATCCGTTAAACCCATACGCATTAAAACATCAAATTTACGCTTTTCTCTCTCTAGTGATGTATGCAATTTAAAATAGATAAAGCTTCCTGCAGCCAGTAAGAATACGGTAGCCACTAGAACTCCCACTAATGTAAATAATGAGTAGGTAGCTAATATATAAGAATAATTTAAACCGGCATTTTCAAAGTAAAATGGACTGAATTTATCCTTTTTAAGAAAATATAAATTGGATTCTAAATAATCGATGTCCTTACCGACTTCCTTCGTTTCCATCCACTGTGGAATAACAAATGTAAATAAATGATAGCTTGGTTGAATAATGTTTTTCTCAGAAATAGGAAGAATAAGCTTTGCAAAATCTTCATCACTAATAACGATCGAGTTGACGCTTACAATTGAACCAGGAAATACAATCTTAGGATAAACACTATCAATCGTAATTGGTATCGAATTTTCTTCAAGCACTGTATGCACAACTCTATTTTTTAATTTTTTTAGTGAATCCTCTGAATAAGGAATAAATACCGCTTCACCGGAATCAAGATTTAGAAGTGGATAACTATAGGAAGATAGCAAGACATTCATATCAGACTCACGAAAAACCTCTACTTCATTTTGCGTGAAAGAAGATGTTTGCTTAACAACAACAAAGCGGGACAGCTGATAGGATAACCCCTTCTCTTCTAATTGCAGACGCAAAGAATTTATATGCTCTCGCTCAAAAGGATTATCAATATCGCCCTTATAAACTAAACCCAATGGATTTAAACGATCATATTGGGTTGTATAAGAAGACATTGTCGCTAATACACCTACAGATAAAAATGCGAGTGTGGAAACCATAGTAACAACAAAAAACATTTTCACATTATCCATCATAATATGAGTTTGCTCAGCTAGTGAGAGCAGACGATAGCGTTGCCAATGAAATTTACGTTTACCTCGTGCTAAGTCTAAAAAACACGGAACGGAATCGCTGAAAAAATAATAAGTACCAAATGTTGCTGAAAATGGTATTAATAGCGTGAGTCCTATTAAAGACGTATGTCCTACAACAAACGCGAGAATATACGTCCCTAAAATTAAAGTAATACCGTATATAGCCCGAATTTTGGAATAGGTTGTTAAACTATTTAAATAATCGCTACCTTTAATTAGATCTCGTAATTTCCTCTCTCGTGTAAAATATACACTAATAAAAGAAATGACGACAAAGGCACTTGTGAATACGCCTATTGTCAGTAGGAATGGCTGCCAAGAAACATACAATGGTAACTCATCCAAATGTAAAATTTCCCGTACAATCATGAAAAAGAATTTTGAAAAAGAAAAGCCAAAAACAATTCCTACAATAATGGAGCCTGCCCCAATAATCATTGTCTCAAGAAAGACAAGTTTATTCATCTGACGCTTTTCCATTCCTAGATGCAATAACATCGCAAATTCATGTGATCTAGCCTCTAAAAAGGCACTCATAGAATAGTATAAAAAGAATAACGTAAAAAGGACGAGTACAATTTCAGCACCCACCATGCCAATAAGTGATACTTCTCCTAATATTCCGCGTTCAATATCAGGATGAAACATCAGCATTGAATAGATAAAAAATACAGCCACAGAAAAAAAGCTCGCCATGAAAAAGGCACCATATATCCGGCTGTTCCGTACGACATTACGGTAAGCGAATTGTCGAAAGGTCACCTACTTGCCCTCCTCCTAGTAAGCTCAAAACATTTAATATACGTTGGAAAAACATTTGACGACGGTCATCTCGATAAATTTCATTGAAAAATTCGCCATCTTTTATGAATAGCACTCGATCACAGTAACTTGCTGCAATTGGATCATGCGTGACCATCACAATCGTCGTGCGTTTATCTTTATTTACTTTCGTTAAAAGTTCAAGTACATCTCGTGAAGAATTCGAATCTAAATTCCCTGTTGGCTCATCTGCTAAAATGAGACTTGGATTATGAATAAGTGCTCGACCTATGGCTGTTCTCTGTGCTTGTCCACCCGAAATTTCATTTGGACGCTTGTGCAAGAAGGGTGTCAAATCTAACTTATCGACAATATTAGCCAGCCGTTCCTCCATTACCTCTAATGGTTGCTGGTCCAATGTTAACGGCAACACAATATTCTCCTCAACTGTTAGCATATGCAGAAGATTGAAGTCCTGAAAGACAAAGCCTAGCTGCCTTCTTCTAAAGTAGGCTAGCTCCGTTGCATTAAGCTTATGAGGATTCATGCCATCTAAAATTATCTCTCCACTCGTTGGTTCATCAATAGTAGAAATAATATTCAATAATGTTGTTTTACCACTTCCGGAAGGGCCCATAACTGCTAAAAATTCGCCTTCTTCCACCTCAAAGCTCAATTGATTTAAGGCACGATGTGTGACCTTGCCTTCATAAACTTTTGTCACATCTTTAATTTGTAATATAGGCATGCTAAATTCACCTTATTTCTTCATTAATTCTAATGATTGCGGTAAAAGCCACTGTAATACAACTTCAAAGCCGATTTGAAAATGGGGCTCTGTTAATCCTAAAACGGACTCTTCCGCTACCAAACTAAAACAATGCTCTCCTATAATGACATCCCAGGCATCCATTTCTCCCTCGAGAATGTCACCATATACAGTGTAATGTCCACTATACATAATCTGTTGACCATCAACAGGAAACGCATTTAATAATGTTGGTTGTTGTAAGTTTAACCCAAGGATATTTGAAAAATGCAGTAGATCTTCATTTAGCACTTCATTTGCCATGACGAAATTTTGATAAGATACTTGATCGCCCTCTTGCAAATGTGTCATAAAAAGAGACTTTGTTTTCTCTTTATCGATATTTAATAGCCAGCCTTCAATGCTTACTTCTGTCATCCTAGCTCCCCCTAATTTGTAAAAGTCACTGTAACAATCGTCCCTTTTCCTACCTCTGATGAAATAGCCAATTCATGTCCAAGCTTCTCGCAAATTTCCTTGGCTAAATAAAGGCCCATCCCAGTAGACTCTCCTGTTTTCCGCCCATTTTCACCAGTAAAAAAGGCCTTCGTAACACGTGAAAGGTCAGAAGCTGGAATACCAATTCCCTCATCGCAAATGGCTAGCTGTACATAATCATCCTTTTTAATAGCAGAAATGACTATTTTTTTATTGGCTTCAAATGTGTATTTCACTGCATTGGTTACAAACTGACCGAGAATGAAGCGAAGCCATTTCGAATCACTCGCCACAATAAGATCATCTTCAATATGAATTTCAGGGAATACTCTTTTCGTAATAAATAAACGTTTATTCTCATTAACAGTTGCAGTCACTATGGACTTTAATGCAACCTGTTCTACTTGCATATCATCTTCGAAGTTTTCTAATCGTGCATTTACAAGCACCATGTCTAAGCCTCTACGTAAACGATCAATTTCCTCCTGTACATTTTTCTTATCAAGAGGACGATCATCCTGCAGCAGTAACTCTATAACAGATATGGGTGTTTTCATCTGATGCACCCACTGATTCATAAATTGATCATGACGTTTTTGACTAGCGTATAATGAATGCAGCTCATGTTGATAGAGTCGATATAGCTCATGCATATATTTCTCTGATTGCATTGCTTCTGGCGTTTTGGCGTTTTTTTGTAACACATCCTCCATGGCTGTTGGTAGCTGGGATATTTTCAACAAATAACGTTGCCGCATTAAATAGCGAACAAGTAAAAATGAACAGAGCAGCACAAGACTGATACAAAAGGAATATATAGCTGTATCGATATTTCTGAATCCATCTAGTCCATATAAGACCATGATGAAGCCAACTAATAAGAGCTGAAATACAATAAATGATGCATAATCACGTAAAAATAATTTCCAGCCCACTATAATTCACCTGCACTCAATATGAATCGATAGCCTGCGCCACGCACAGTTTCAATAGTTGATGCAATTTGATAATCCGCTAATTTTTTACGGACGCGAGTCATATTCACATTCAACGTATTTTCATCGACAAATGCTTGATCATCCCAAAGTTCCTCTAATAGTTGCTCCCGTGTTACTACTTTCGGGGCATTCCCCATAAGCAATTCTAAAATAATGCACTCTTTTTTCTGGAGTGGGATTTCTAAATCATTTTTATGCAGCTCCATCCTCTCTAAATGAAGAATAAGCTGCCCTTGCTTAATTGTCCGCTCCTCTTGCCTTGTAGCATACTCACCATATGTACGACGCAAATGACTACGAATTTTAGCCAAGACAATTTCATAATTAAAGGGCTTTGTAATAAAATCATCGCCCCCATTTTCAAGTGCAAAAATTTGGTCCATTTCCCCTGAGCGAGCAGAAATAAAAATAATCGGACACGTTGTATGTTGACGTAGCTGACGGCACCAATAGTAGCCATCATATGAAGGTAAATTTATATCAAGCAGCACCATATGTGGATTAAATGCTGTAAATTCTTCTATAAGATGATCAAATTCTTGAATGGTTTCAACTTCGTATTGATATTTTCTAAGCGTTTCCGCTAGTAATGATGCAATCTTCACATCATCTTCAACTATGAATATTCGATGCTTTTCCATATCAACACTCCTTTCTAACTATATTGTATCAAAAAAAGGTTCGACGACATAATTGTCAGCGAACCTTTAGGCTAAATCATTACATGAAATCGAATTTTTCTTAATAAATTAATTGTAAAAAGTCTTCTGTTGAAATTCCACCAAAATATGTAGGAATATCAATATCTGCTAATGCTTCTGCTATAGCCGTTCTATCATGGTTTGTCCCAACTAAGCGTTGTTCTATATCAGTCATATCCCCTACACCAAAGAAATCACCAAAAATATGTGCCTCTTCAATGACACCATGATTAACTTCAAGGCGAATATCAATGCCTCCTGTTGGGAAACGGTGCGTCTTTTGAATATTAAAGCGCGGTGATTTACCATAATTCCATTCCCATGTTTGATAGCGTTCTGCTGAAAGCTTATGAATATTTTCCCAATCTTGATCCGTCAGTTCATAATAACGAATGTTTGCTTCGCCATCGAAAATGGATTTTAAAATTTCAAGACGAAATTCTTCAATCGACATCTTCTCTTTTAAAAACTCCGAAATGTTTGCAACTCGAGAACGAATGGATTTAATTCCTTTAGATTCAATCTTATCCTTTTTGACTTTCAAGGCTGACACAACGGCATCTATTTCAGTATCAAACATCAACGTACCATGGCTGAACATACGGCCTCGTGTAGAAAACTGGGCATTTCCAGAAACTTTACGCCCCTCTGCAAGAATATCATTACGTCCTGAAAGCTCTGCATTCACACCCATTTTTGCCAAAGCATCTACTACTGGCTGCGTGAATTTTTTATAATTCATAAAGCTATCGCCATCATCGTTTGTAATAAAACTGAAATTAAGATTTCCTAAATCATGGTACACGGCTCCACCACCAGACAAACGGCGAACAACAATAATGTCATTATCCTCTACATAATCCGTATTAATTTCTTCAATGGTATTTTGATTTTTACCAATAATGATGGACGGCTGGTTAATATAGAAAAGTAGCACTGGCTCCTTTTCAACATCCATTGTTTTAAGTAAATACTCCTCAATAGCAAGGTTAACACGCGGATCATGGATCCCTTTATTATCAACGAAAATCATAGTTTACGTTTCCTCCTTCACAAAATATCCATATTTATTTTAACGCAAATTAGGCATTTTGTGTTGACGAAAAGCATCTGTTATAATACACTAGAAAATATCAGAACAGTAATAGTACAGATGAACTTAAAGGAGGAGTCCACAATGTTAGAAAACGTAGTTGAATTTTTCAAGAATTTACCTGCTAAGCAATGTACAGAGTGCGGTGAAAAAATTGAAGAACAAAGTGAATGCTACTGCAACACTTGTGAAAAATGTAACCACCTATAAGCATTTGCCTATTCTGTAATTGTCATTTACGTGCCCCACACGTAGTCATAATGACAACTTCATCATATTATGATGAACCTTTAATTAAATCTCTTACACTTACAAAACAACAGCTGATACGCTCATATCAGCTGTTGTTTTTTGGCGTTTAAAACCAAATAAAGCACCCACCTCAGTTGGTGAGTGCTTCAACTATTTTAGTTTTCCTCAGCTATTTTAGAGTAACGTTTGTTATGCAGTAGCATGAAATAACCGAATGTGATGGCTAAGAATGCTACTAAGAAGCCAGCTAAAACTCCATAGTTTTGCATTAAGAATGACGTATCGCCAGTAGAAATGCTTGATTTAAATGCTTGAACCGTATAAGTCATCGGTAATAGTTTGTTAAATACTTGTAATGGTGATGGAATTAATTCAAGTGGGAAAGTACCTGCACTTGTTGTTAATTGTAAAATCAATACAACAATTGCCATGAAACGTCCTGGATCACCAAAGATCGAAACAAGCATTTGGATTAATGCTAAAAATACATAGCTTGTTAATAATGCTGTTAAGATAAAGTAGCCCATGTTATTGACTTCAAGTCCTAGACCCCATTTAACAATAACTACTGTTAGTACTGTTTGCACTAAACCTACGACTGCTAAAACAGTCACTTTACTTGTGAACCAAGATGCACCATTTTTTGGTCGAATAGCTGGTTCAACAAGTGGGAACACAATTGAAATTAATAATGCACCTACGAATAAACCTAGAGAAATAAAGTATGGTGCAAAACCTGTACCATAGTTAGGAACATGGTTGACTGATTCTTTTTCAACTTCAACTGGACTACCTACCATGTCGTAAGTGTCTTGATTAGCTTTTACTTCATTTGCTTTTTCACTTGCCTCACCTAATTTGCCTGATAATGTAGACGTACCGTCAGCAAGTTCTGTAGAACCATCTGCAAGTGTTGCTGAACCTTGTGCTAGCTCACCAGATTTTGAAGCAAGGGTAGATGTACCTTGATTTAATGTCGTTGTACCATTCGCTAATTCATTTAAACCAGATGCCAATGTTTTAGAGCCTGTTACAGCTGTATTCACACCCGCATTTAGTTCCCCTAATTTTGCAGCTAATGTTGCATTACCTGCTTGTAGACCTTTGGCACCTTCCACTAAAGCATTACTTTTTGCTGTTAGAGCATTAGCACCTGCTAGCACCTCAGCTTGCCCTGCTGCAATTTGACCTGCACCTGAGCTTACTTGATTAGCACCAGCTTGTAATTTTTCTGTACCTGTAGATAATGATGTTAAACCGTTGTGCACACTAGCACTACCTGCTTGTAGCTCTGCTAATGTTTGCTTTAATGCCGCTGCTTGTTCCTCTGGCATTGAAGCCATCATTGTTTGTAACTGGTTGGATAACGCTGTAATACCTGCTTCTACCTTAGCAGAACCAGCAGTTAATTGGTTGGCTGCACCATTTAATGCACCTGCATTTTCAGCAATAGAAGCTGCACCTGCACTAATTTGTTGCTGTTTATCATTTAAAGTGTTTAAACCCGCCCCAACTTTAGCAACACCTTGTGTATATTGTGACAATCCTTGCTCAAGGCTAGTTGCACCATTGGCAGCTTGCTGAGCACCTTGTTGTAATTGTACTGTACCATCTTGAAGTTTAACTAAACCACTAGATAAATCATTCGCACCTTTTGCAGCATCTCCAGCACCTTTTGTTAATTTATCTGTACCATTTGATAGTTCAACTGTACTTGATGCTAGCTGTTCAAGATAACCTTTTAAATCTTTTGCACCGTTCGCAACTTTTTGGGCACCTTCATCAAGCTTATTAGAGCCATCAGCGGCTTCTGTAAAGCCATCACCAAGTGTTGCGATAGAATCAAATAATTTTTCAGCGTAAGTTGCTGAAACTTGTGAATTTACTTCTGCACGGACACGATCCATTGCAGTCTCACCAATTTGTGCACCAAGGAAGTTAAGCCCTTCGTTTGGAATGTAATTCATAACCAATTTTGATGGTTTGTCATCTAATAATGTTGTAGCATGCTCAGAGAAATTTGTTGGAATTTCTAGAATCATATAATAATCACGGCTATTTAAACCTTTTTCGGCTTCTTCTTTTGAGACCTCTATAAAGTTAAACTGCTCGCTATCTATCAACTTATCAACTAAGGTATCCCCTAAGTCTAATTTTACGTCATCCATCTCAGCACCAGTATCCTCATTAACAACAGCTACTGGAAGATTAGGAAGCCCTGCATAAGGATCCCAAAACGCCCATAAAAACATACCCGCATACATTACTGGAATAAATAATACAGCAATGATGGAAACAAGCATTTTTCTTGTTTTAAAGATCTTCAGCCACTCAGCTTTAATCATATAATATCCTCACTCCTAAACTATTTGACCGAAAACGTCATTCAGTCATTTTTGTTCAAAAAAAATATAAACCCTTCAACCTTTGCAAAAAGAACACTTGATTCGACACTTTAGTGAATATCGAAATCGAATCAAGTTAGAATTAAACCTCGAAAGATTGTCTCCTTGAAAAGATTAAGAATCTTCTCTTCAGGGATCACATCACCGTGTAACTCATGCCAATCGACAACAAATGCAAGATAGGCCTTTAATAGTAAGTAACTAACCAGCTCTGCATCACAATCTCTAATTTCACCTTTATTAATACGTCGCTGAATTAACTCTGCAACATACGATAAAATTTCTGTCTCGATGCGTAGGAGCACCTGTTTAACAGCTGGTGTACGTAGTTCTTTTTCTTCCTCTATTAACTTCGCAAATAAAAGATGTTTTTCACGGAACTGTAGCATTTTCATTAAAGCATTATGTGCATTATCCATAAAGCTTGCTGATGCATCCAACACTGCATCCGCTTCACCCTTCATCTCTCGAACTAGTGACATAGCGATTTCCTGAAATAAAATCTCTTTATTTGCAAAGAATGTATAAATCGTACCTTTACCGACATTAGCTATCTTTGCCACTTGCTCCATTGTTGTTGCTTTGTAGCCAAACAATGTGAAAGATTTTGCAGCTGCTTCAAGAATTTCCTGCCTACGATCCATTAGTAACACCCTTTCTTGTTAGGTTATGTACATCAAAAGTACACTTTCATAAAAATGACCAGAAAACCATTCCGGTCATCTGGTCATTATCATATTCCTATTTTAAAAAAATTGCAAGTGTTTAATGATGATTTTCTTCATCTTTTTTTTCTTCAGTCTGATCAGTATCGTCAGAAGTGCCATTATCATGGTTCATCATGTTATTATCCATACTGTTATTGCTCTTTTCATCTTCTGGCAAAACTTGTGTCATATCGGGACTTCCTGCAAGAATTTCTTGCTTAGGCATGTTATGAACACCATTTGCTGTTGTATGCGCATACATATAATAAACCCCATCATGATCAAATGTAGTTGTCGCTTTATATACGCCATCTTTGTCTAATTTTCCATCAATCATTTGTCCTTCATCACGTTTCCCTGATTCCCACACCTCAAACTCTACTACAGCGTCATCAACATTTTTACCACCCTGCTCAACATGGGCCGCTAGCTCAATTGTTTCATTAAGTGGTACTTCTTTTGGTGTTAAAATTTCAACTTCCGGTATTTGTGGAACTTCTGGCTCCGGTAAAGCCTCTTCTTTTTTTTCTCCACAGCCTACCAATAAGGCAGGAACCGCAATTAGTGCAAATAACCATTTTTTCATTTTTTAATCCTCCATTAATGGCAATGTAATCTTAACGATTGTGCCTTTTTCAATAATACTTTTTATTTCCAATCTTCCCTGTAGCTGTTTTAATAATTGCTCTACAATCGATAAACCTAGTCCACTACCGCCATCTGCTCGACTCCGCGCCTTGTTAACACGGTAGAATCGCTCTGTTACGTGTGATATATCCTCTTGTGGGATGCCGATTCCATAATCTTTGATGGTGATTTGTGCACTTCCATTCTTTTCAAGAGCCACCATTTCCACCTTCGAATTTTCATACGAGTAATTAATAGCATTTTCAATAATATTTATGAAAATTTGCTTAAGCTTTACCTCATCTGCTTGAATAATTAAAGCATCGTCCACATCTAAATGTAATGTTATGTTCTTTTTATCAGCTTGATGTGTTAAGATTTTTTGAACCTCTCGTAAAGTCTCTCCCAGAGGAATTGGATACACTACAATGTCTGTTTGTTCATTTTCAGTTCTGGCAAGTTGAAGTAATTCATTCGTCAACCTCTCCATTCGATTAGCCTCACGAACAATAAGCTGAATCGTTTCCTCTTTTTGATTTTCTGTGATGATGCCATTTTGCATTGCTTCACTATAGCCCTTTACATAGCTAATTGGTGTTCGTAACTCATGAGAAACAGTCGCTAAAAATGTTTTTTGTGCTTCATCCTCTTGCTGTATTGCCTCTGCCATTTTATTAAAGGTGCTTGATAATTTACCGATTTCATCTCGCGAATTTACAGGTACACGTGTCTCATAATTCCCGTAGGACATCTGTTCCACCGCAAGTTGCAAATCGTTTAATGGTCGCATAATATGCCGAATACCTTTATAAATTAAATAGCTTACAACCACTAAAAAAATGAAAGCACTAATAAATAACAGAATCACCCCACTATTAGCTAATTCACTAATTTTGGCTAGAGGGAAATAAATGTAAATAATTCCTTCTAATCTATTTTGATCGACAAGGGGCAAGACGACAGAAATTAGCTGTCGATCGAAACGAGGTTCATAGCCAATTTTTTGCACATAACTACCAGAAAGTAATTTCTGTCTTTCTTCAGGTCCAATTAATGTTTCATAATCTATATCAAATGGAACACAGGCACTTAATTCACGTGGATTTCTTACGGCAAATATATTTAAATTTGAATAATCGTTAAAACGTTCAATATCTGCAATAAATTCATCCGTTACCTTTCCATTGTTATACATTGTCTGTAGCTTTAGGCCAACCTCAACCATTGTATCTTCGGTATCTTGTACATATAAGCGTTGGTATAAAAAATTCGTGAGGACATACATAAAAACAACTGTAATAATTAAAAATGCAAAAATTAACAACCAAATACGTGTGGCTATCTTTTTCATTCGCCAGGATCAAAGCGGTAGCCGACTCCCCAGACCGTTTGAATATGTGCAGCCGCTTCCTTTCCAAGCTTGATGCGTAAGGTTTTTATATGTGTGTCGACAGTTCGAGTCCCACCTACATAATCAATATCCCAAATGCGCTCTAATAACTGCTCACGTGTATAGGCATTTCCCGGATTTTTCATAAATAAATGGAGTAGTTCAAATTCTTTTAAAGTAAGGGGGATACTTTTTCCATCTACCGATACTTTACGTGCAATTTCATCTATTTTAATGGGACCAAATACAACATATTTTTGCTGTAGCTCTGCAATATTTGCACCACTTCTTCTTAATACTGCGTAAATTCTAGCGACTAGTTCATCATGTGTAAATGGTTTAACAATATAATCATCACCACCAAGTGTAAGACCCTTCACTTTGTCATCATTGGCGTCACGTGCTGTCAGGAATATAATCGGAACATTGGACATAGCCCGTATACTTTGACACACAACAAAGCCATCCTCATGCGGCATCATTACATCAAGCAGCACTAAATCAATTTTCTCACGTACAATTATATCGTATGCCTCAGTACCACTCGCAGCAGTAAATGTTTCAATTTCAGAGTTATTGAGCATCATTTCTATTAGGTTCCGCATATCTTGCTCATCATCAACTATTAATACAGTTGTCATTGTTTTTCCTCCCTTACTAACAGCTGAAAAGCACCTTTCCCGACATCAACTGTTTTTTCCTTCTGGCCATCTTTTATAAAGTGCAATTTGTGATCGTCATAGCCGGCGACAACAATATAGTCTTTAAATTGATTGACCACAAAAGGGTTTGCTCCTACTTCCTGCTGCCATTTTATATGACCATCAAAGTCAGCAACATATAACTCATTATGACCATGACTGACAACAAGTACAGCATCCTTTGTTTTTTTTAACCCTACTGGCATCAATGGCATGTTTATTTCACCATGCAATTGACCACTGCTCAAATCATATTTTTTAACCGAACTATTTGGCTTACTTCCTTCTCCATGGCCACCTATCCAAAGTTCATGAGTCTCGTCTACAATGGCTATTCCATGTGAAGATTTTTGGATCGGCCACTCCTGTTCAATTTGTAAATCCTTCATATTTAAAACAGATAATTTTGTATCTTTGAAATTTATCACATACAGCTTATCCTTATACGATGCCATTGACATAGGATAATTACCTACCCGCTTGGAGGCCAGCACGTTTCCTTCATGATCAAAGCTTGTCACTGTATTAGTTTTACTATTCGTTATAAAAAATTGCTTGATATTGTCATCATAATACACATTCGTTGTACCAACCTCTACTTTTTGAGAATAGAGCTTTTCTCCAGTAGATAGTGTATAGACGTCGATGGTATTTAATTGGTGTCCGTATAAGAGAACTTGATCATCCCCTAGCAATGTTGCTCCTGAGTAAGCTCTATCAAATAACCACTTCGCTAATACATGCCCATTTTCATCAATAAAGTCCAATGATGGCTCTTGAATATTTAATGAAGCTATAAAATTTCGATCACGCTCAATCGATTCATACGATTTTTCAGTACAACCCGCTAACCAAACTATTTGTAGTAAAGAAAAAATGAAGAATGCCCATTTTTTCAACGTTATCACCTCTGCCCCTTTACTATACTTCACAATTGTGAAATTCGGGTGAAACTTGAAAGGTAAATTTATGACAAACCATAAAAATACATTTCACAATTCAATTGTATTCATCCAGCCAATATTTCCTTCTATACATATACTACAAGGATAATGGTAAGGAGGAATAAAATGTGGTTTCCATCAGCTTATGTATGATTGTGAAAAATGAAGAAGATGTCATCGGAAGATGTCTTGAATCTGTTAAAGATTTAGTAGATGAAATCAATATTGTAGATACTGGTTCAACAGATCGTACAAAACAAATTGTTGCTCAATTTACAGATAGAATTTTTGATTTTGAATGGATCCATCATTTTGCCGCTGCCAGAAACTATTCCTTTCAGCAAGCAACGATGGATTACATTCTTTGGTTAGATGCAGACGATGTTTTTTTAGAAGAAGATCAAGAAAAATTTAAGGCGTTAAAGAGCTCTCTTTCCCCTACTATTGATGCCGTTTCAATGAATTACAATCTTAGCTTCGATAGTGAAGGAAATGTAGATGCTTTAATAAGAAGAAACCGACTAGTAAAGAAAGAAAAAAGCTTCCAATGGATTGGTGCTGTCCACGAATATTTGGAAGTAGGTGGCGAATTAATAGAAAGCGATATAGCGGTTAGTCACTTACCATTAACTCATGACCATTCACGTAATATTACGATTTATAAGACATTAGTTGAATCTGGTGAAACATTATCACCACGAGATACATTTTATTTTGCCAATGAGCTATTAGATCACGGTCAATTTGAAGAAGCCATTTACTATTACGAATTATTTTTAACGTCAAAGCTTGGCTGGGTGGAAGATAATATTCGTGCTTGCTTTAAATTAGCGGATTGCTATTCAAATTTAAATGATCCGGAAAACAATTTTAGTGCTATACTAAGAAGCTTTGAATATGATATACCCCGCCCTGAGGCCTGTTGTCGTTTAGGTTACCATTTCATGGAGCAATATAAGAATTATGAAGCTATTTTCTGGTACGAACAAGCACTTATTATTAAACAAAATCCTAACGCTCCCTTTCAAAATAAAAGCTTCTCAACTTGGCTTCCTCACCTACAGCTTTGTGTTCTATTTGATCGTCTACAACAATATGAACTCGCAAACGCACACAATGAATTAGCCGGCTCCTTTATCCCAAACGACGCAAAGGTTTTACACAATAAAAAGTATTTCGAGCAAACCTTAAAGTCTAATCAGACTGATTACCAGTAATTCTATCGCTAGAATAAATAGGACAAAAAATTACCCATTAGTATTTAGCAGGACATTATGAATCTTCAAGCTTTATTAACAAACCTACTATTTACTATTAGTAAATAGTTATGTGTCTACCTCCTCTATCAATTCTCGGAATACGATATTTGAGAGAGGAGGTGAGACTTTGCATTTTGGAAATTATCTAAAACGAGTATGTAGTAAATGTAATTCTTTTCCTTGTTGTTGTAGAACTGGGCCTATTCCAAGTTGTCCAGTTTGGCCTGTAAAACCTACCGGAACTACTGGTGGTATTACTGGGGCTACCGGTTCTACTGGCGCTACTGGCGCTACGGGTGCTACTGGCGCTACTGGCGCTACTGGCGCTACTGGAGCTACTGGTGTGACTGGGGCTACTGGAACTAC
>NZ_JSZM01000014.1:0-130817 GCF_000801965.1 Lysinibacillus sp. A1 | reverse complement strand
TCGTTCACTAGCTAGGCTAGTTACTAAAAACTTTATTGATTACGTTTTGCTTGTTCAGTTTTCAAGGTTCATGTTTTGCTTTGTTTTAGCGTGTCACCGTGGCGACTTGTATAATACTACACCCTTATTTTTAAAAGGTCAACACTTTTTCAAAAAAAGTTTAACTTTTTTTCTCCACATAGAATTACTTCCTATATTAATAATCAAAATAAATCTTTGACTACAAATAATATTTTCACCCTTAAGGTTTATGTTATACCACTAATTAAAATATAATTTTATCATATCTTACAAGAAAAATTTAATAGATTTTTTGGATAGCAGGAAAAAAATCAATATTAAACCGATCTTTCAGTATATAGATGCAGTTCTTTATATAAAGGGGAACTAGAATGTGGGGCACTACACTCCTAAATGTAGTCAACGGCTTTACTTGATTTCAAAAAAGACTATAGATAAACTCAAAAGTTTGGGTTTATCTATAGTCTTAAACTGAATTTTATAAGGGGAAAAAGAATGGGATCGTTATCATCATGACAATAAACATAACAATTTGTAACGGTATCCCTATTCTTACAAAGTCCATAAATTTATAGCCCCCAGCTGTCATGACCAGCGCATTAGTTGGGGATGCAATTGGTGTGGCAAACGCCATACTCGCGGCTACTGCTACTGCAATCATAAATGTTGTAGGATTAACCTCCATTGCTATTGCAGCACTCATAGCTATTGGTGCAAACAATACAGCCGTCGCCGTATTACTAATAAATTGTCCAAAGACAGCTGTCAAAATATAAACACCTATGAGCACACCATAGGGACCATAGTCACCAAGAACTTTAATAATCCCGTCAGATAATATAGCCATGCCTCCTGTTTTTTCTAACGCTGTCGCCATTGGTAGCATGGCGGCCACTAGCACTATACTTTCAAAATTCATATTGCTATACGCATCTTCCATGTTCCGTAAGCAACCCGTTAATATCATTAAAACGGCACCAATCATAACAGAAATAACAGCAGGGAAAATTTCAAATGCCATTAACATAATCATAAACAGCATAATAATCCCCGCAATACCAGCTTTTCCTGTTGCCGCTGCTACACTCGCATGTTCTTTTGGCTGACCTACAACCACAACATCTTGGGTCTCTCTCGCTAATAAAAGAATTTCATCCCAAGCTCCTTGCACTAAAATAGCGTCTCCAAATTTCAACTTATGCGAAACCATGTCTTGAAGTTTATAACCACCCTTTCGATTAATACCAATTATATTTAGATTGTATTTTTCTCTAAACCCTAACGAACTAACTGTTTCATTGATAAAGCTTGAATTTGGCGTAAGCAATACCTCTGCAATACCGAGGTGCTTCGAAACCAATTCATCAGCTTCCCCTTCTACTAATCCTTGCATCTCCAGGTGATAATCCTCAACAAAGTGACGAATATCCTCTTCTTCTCCTTGAACATACAGCTCGTCCTTTGCATGAATCACACTTGTGGGACCAGCCATTTCTTGATATGTCATAGGTAGTAAATTGATACCTTCTTGTGACTTGCGATGAATTTTCATCATACAGAGCGTGTACTTGGCTGGTAGCTTTAACTCTGCTAACGACGTTTCAATAATAGGTGATTCTTCTGGAACAGAAATTTTGAATAGTCGATTATTTAAATCATATTGCTTTATGATTTTCTTCGGTGAAAGCTTATAGCCCTCATTTGTTTGCGTACGATGTTGATCTTTCGGTAACAAAATATTGCGCACAAGCACTAGATAAGCAATTCCTGCAATCATACCCACTATACCAATTGGAGTTATTTCAAAAAATCCAAGTTTGCTATATCCTCTATCTACCAATAACTGACTGACAATTAAATTGGTTGGAGACGCAATCAACGTCATAAGACCCGATAGACTAGCTACGTATGAGAGTGGCAATAAAAATTTAGAAGGGCTGACCTTCATACTAATTGCTATACTGACAACTATTGGCATCATTAATGCGACAGTACCTGTATTGCTCATAAATGCACCGACAGATCCAACAATGATGAGTAGTAATACAAATAGTTTCAACTCACTATTGCCCGACCATTTAAGTAATAACTGTCCTGCCATTCCTGCAAGACCTGTGCGTAATATTCCTGCACCCACGACGAAAAGCCCTGCAATCATTAAAACTACAGAGTTTGAAAATCCAGCTAATGCCTCTGTTGGCGTTAGAATATCTGTAATAACAAATGCTAAAAGTGACACAATTGCTACAAGATCTGCTCGTATTTTATTGGTCACAAATGCGAAAATTGTTGCACCTAAAATAAGAAATGTTAATGTAAGCTGCACATTCATGAATTCCTTTCTAACATTAATCATTAAAATTTTTGTGACAGCAAAAAAGCCGTCACCATTGCTATTTCTATTATAGCTTACGAATGGCTAGAAATAGTAAAAGTCACCATCTTTTCAAAATTAAAATAAGTGTGGCATGCAACCACACTTTTTATTTCTTATATAGATGATGTTCTTTAATATAGTCGTAACAAGCATTGGGTAAAAGATATCTTGGCTCTCCACCCATCGCAAATTCTTCCCGAATATAGGTAGAGCTAATTTCCATGGCTAAACCCTTATCAATAAGATGAAATCTGCCATCATCATTATTTCTTAAAATCGGGGATCGACTGATTGTTGATAGCATATCAACCCCATGCCTCGCCATAACTATGAATTTATTTTCAGCAACTAATGCATCTCCCTTTTTCCATAATCCTGCACCAATGTCTACTAATAAATCCGCACCCATAATAAAGTGGATTTCATCTTCTGGATGTTTTTCCCTAAAGTATTTCATCGTGTCATACGTGTAAATATTCCATCCCTCTTGATCCATCTCATAGGAATCTGCTATAAAACGATCATCCTTAGCAATTGCTAAATGTAGCATATTCCACCGATGCTTATCTTCTGTTTTTATAGTTTTATCTTTTCGCTTATTTGAACAGGGTAAAAATATGACCTTATCTAATTTACATCGGTGTGCAACCGTGCTAGCAGTCCAAAGATGAACATTGGTAATAGGATCAAAGGATGAACCATAAATACCTATTCTCGCCATCGTATCTTCCTCCTGTCATTTTTTATCTAGTATCCATCTTCTTCGAAATTTTTTCTTTAATATCATGTATAATAGCTCTCTTGTGATCCCAGCAAGCCTGACTCAAATCAACTGGGTACTCTTCCGGGTTCATCGTTCGTTTGTACTCACACCATAATAATTTTAAATTTTTCTTTGCATATGCTTGTGTCTCTTGAATTGTAGGTTCCTCAAATACTACTTTCCCATTTTCTACAATGCTTTCATGTAACTCGATTGCTGTAAAATTCGTCACAAACTTACTTATATACGTATGAACAGGGTGGAACATCTTTAATCGTTCTGTTTGCTGAATATTTTCCTCATCAAGGGCAATATAGTCACCTTCAGCATGACCATTCTCATTATTAACAATACGATAGACTCGTTTGCGCCCAGGAGTCGTCACCTTTTCTGGATTCGCAGAGATTTTTATAGTATCAACCATTTCCCCATTTTCATTTTCAATAGAGACTAACTTGTATACTCCACCTAAAGCAGCTTGATCGTAGGCTGTAATTAGCTTCGTGCCGATTCCCCAAGCATCAATTTTCGCCCCTTGAGATTTTAAATGCATAATAGTATATTCGTCTAAATCATTGGATGCCATAATTTTTGTTTCCTTAAAGCCTGCATCATCTAGCATTTTTCTTGCTACCTTTGATAAATAGGCTAAATCACCACTGTCTAATCGGATACCAATAAAATTAATTTGATCTCCCAATTCCTTCGCTACTTTGATGGCATTCGGAACACCTGACCGTAACGTATCATAAGTATCTACTAAGAATACACAGTCTTTATGTGCAGCTGCATATTTTTTAAACGCAGTATATTCATCTCTGTAGGTTTGAATCATAGCATGCGCATGTGTTCCTGAAACTGGAATACCAAATAATTTACCTGCACGCACATTACTTGTTGCAGAAAAGCCACCGATATAAGCAGCACGAGTTCCCCAAATTGCCGCATCGAACTCGTGAGCACGACGGGTTCCAAACTCCATCACAATATCCTCACCCGTCACTTCTTTAATTCGCGAAGCTTTCGTCGCGATTAGCGTTTGGTAATTAACAATATTTAGCAAGGGGGTTTCTATTAATTGTGCTTCAGCCAATGGTGCCTCGATTCGCAGAATAGGTTCATTGGCAAAAACCAACTCTCCTTCCCTCATCCCCCTTATAGTTCCTGTAAACTTTAGATTCTGTAGATAATGGAGAAATTCCTCTGGATAGTTCCCTTCTTCACGCAAATATTCAATATCACTTTGAGAAAAACCAAAGTTATTAATAAACTCCATTACTTTTTTTAAGCCAGCGAATATCGCATAACCATTGCCAAATGGAAGTTTTCTAAAATACAGCTCAAAAACAGCCTTTCGTTGATGAACCGCGTCCTTCCAATAGGTCTGAACCATATTTATTTGGTATAAATCGGTGTGTAACATGAAACTATCATCTGCATATTTCACATCATTTCCCTCCATTCTTTACTATCAAATAACAGAGGCACCAAGTGCATGCTCAAAATGACTTAAAGCCCACTCATGTCCTGTTTGATTAAAGGATGCGACAGCGTTTTTATGAATGACAAGATCGAACCCTTTATTATAAGCATCTACAGCGGTATGAAGAACACAGATGTCTGTACAAACACCAATTAAATGAAGCTCTGTAATGCCTCTTTCACGCAATTTCAACTCCAAATCTGTCCCTGCAAAGGCCGAGTAACGAGTTTTATCTATATAATAGACATGTTCCAATTCTTGCTTACCTTCGTACAATGTTTTTAAAGCTCCGTATAAATCTCTCCCTTTGGTATGACGAATATTATGTGGAGGAAATAGCTTTGTTTCAGGATGATAAACATCTTCTTGCTCATGAACATCTATAGCGAATACTGTGAACTCATTATTGGAGATAAATTCACTTGTTAAATTAACAATTGCCTGCTCAAGCTGTTGTCCCGGCTCCCCACAAGTTAGAGCTCCATCAGTTGCAACAAAATCAACAGTGTAATCAATATTAATTAATGCTCTCTTTTTCATCGTTTTATCACTCCAATTTTTTAATTAGTAATACTCAAATTACAAATTACTATTTTTAAAATTATCAGGAAAGACGAATCTTTCCTAATGATAAATTGATTCCACCACTTCAAAATCATTAAAAGTATACAGCTGTGATGGCCTAAACGAATTTCGCTTTGTTTTCTTCGGTTTTCCTTCCACATCCACTACTTTTTCGATAAAAGGTAGTTTAGGTGCTTTTGTAAAAAAAACAGAATCATTAGCGATTCGTGGATCGTCTTCAACTGTCAGTAGTACCCGTTGTAATTCTGATAAGGTAAACTCTTGCGGTAAAAAGTTTTTAGCAACGGTTGTTTGCACCATGTCTTTTTTAATAAATTTGAGTGCATCTGCAATGATTTTACGATGATCAAAGGCTAGTTGAAGTGTAAATACATCTTCAATATCAAATAACTCTACATCATCTGCATCATCATTTGCTTGTCGTTGTTCCATTTGCTCCTCAGGAACAATCGCATAAAAAGCATTTGAAATCATCCAGCCACGAGGATCTCGATTGATATCATCGTAAACACCAAAGTGCTGAACATGTAACCCTTCTACATTCGTCTCTTCTTTTAACTCTCTTTTTGCTGCAATATAGGCTGATTCCTTTTGATGGGCATCTACAAACCCACCCGGAAGCGCCCATTTTCCACCTTCAATATTGGCATTTCCATCAGCATCTTTAGCAGCACGCTTAATTAACATAATTTTAAGTGTCATGTTTGGCGGCGCCTTTTCTTCTGTTTTCTCCGAAGTAATCGTAAAAATTGCTATATCTGCTGTGTATCCATCAGGTGTTTTATATTTTGAAGAATCATAATGCGCTAGCATTTCTTCTTCCGTCCTAAATTTTGACATCTTATAACCCCTTTAATCATTACAAGGTTTTAGTAATTTGTAATTAACGAATTACTATTTAACTGAATTATAAACCCCTACTGAAAAAAATGCAACCTATTTATTTAGTAACCCAAAGAGCTATTATCATCAGATTTTTTCAATTAAAATAAAAAAGCATAAATAAAGCTTTTATGCCTTATTTATGCCCATTTACTTTATTGTTCTTTCAGCAAAATTCCATTTTGTACAACAACTTTCCCATTTTTAATAACTGTATTTGTATGGTTCATGCCATAGAAGTATTGTAATTGCTTATAATTAGCAACATCTAAAATAATAACATCCGCTTTTTTATCAACTTCAAGGGAACCTATTTGTTCGCCTCGATTCACTGCATACGCGGCATTAATTGTTGTTGCTGTTAGTACTTCCTCTAGTGTCATCCCCATATGCATGCAAGCTAAATTCATTATAAACGGTAGACTCATAGTCGGAGATGATCCTGGATTAAAGTCCGTCGAAATGGCTACAGGTACCCCTTCATCAATCATTAGACGACCTCTCGCGAAAGGCGCACGTAAAAAGAATGCAGTTCCTGGCAGCAAGACAGCAATTGTACCCGCTTCAGCCATTTTTTGAATACCTTCATCGGAGGCAACTAACAAATGCTCTGCCGAAATGGCTCCCACTTCTGCAGCAAGTTCAGCACCTTTATAAGGCTCAATTTCATCAGCATGTATTTTTGGTGTTAATCCAAGATCTTTCCCAGCCTCTAAAATACGCTCAGATTGTTCTGGTGTAAAGACACCTTTTTCACAAAATACATCATTAAATTCAGCTAGTTCCAACTCTGCAACTTTGGGTAGCATTTCATGAATCAAAACATCCACAAACTCATCCTCACGCCCTTTATAGTCGCGAGGTACTGCATGTGCACCCATAAAAGTACTAATAACATCCATATCATGCGTTGCTTGCAACTTTTTCGCTACTTCAAGCTGCTTCTTTTCCGTCTCCCAATCCAATCCATAGCCTGATTTGGCTTCAACGGTTGTGACTCCATGCTTTAAAAATATATCTAAGTGCTTTCTTGTTTTTTCATACAAATCATCAAAGCTAGTTTCTCGTGTACGCTTTGTTGTAGCGTGAATGCCGCCACCCGCATTCATAATTTCCATATAGGTAGAACCATTGAGCCGCATATTAAACTCTTCTTCACGGGTTCCTCCATGTACGAGATGCGTATGACAATCCACTAGCCCCGGCATAACGACCTTACCAGAAGCATCAATTGTAGTAGCCTTCTTCACTAGTTCAGGAAAATCTACCTCTAATTGCTCTAAAGCACCTACAGCAACAATTCGATCTTCTTCAATAAGAACACTACCATTTTCCACTATAGCAATTTCTTGCATTTGCTCCTTTGTGCGAGGTCCTCGTACATTATTTTTTAATGTAATCACTTCATTAGCATTTTTAATTAAGATAGTCACTTTACATCATCCTTTAACATTGGTATTTGCACACCTTTGTTTTTAGCTGTCTGAATAGCAATATCATAGCCTGCATCTGCGTGACGAGCTACACCCATACCAGGGTCCGAAATTAACACGCGAGCAATTTTCTCTGCTGCTAGCTCCGATCCGTCTGCTACTAATACTTGCCCTGCATGCTGTGAATAGCCCATACCTACGCCACCGCCATGGTGAACACTTACCCAGCTGGCACCACTTGCTGTATTAACTAGCGCATTTAAGATTGGCCAATCCGATACTGCATCTGAACCATCCAACATCCCTTCTGTTTCACGGTTTGGCGAAGCAACAGAACCTGAATCAAGATGATCACGACCAAAAACAATTGGGGCTGATAACTCACCATTCGCTACCATTTCATTTACTTTTAACGCAAAGCGATGACGGTCGCCATAGCCTAGCCAACAAATACGTGCAGGTAACCCTTGCCATTTAACCATTTTTTGTGCCATATCGATCCAATTCACTAGACCTTCATCTTCTGCGAACATCTCTTTCGCAAGTGCATCCGTTTTATAAATATCCTCAGGGTCTCCCGAAAGCGCAGCCCAGCGGAATGGCCCTTTCCCTTCACAGAACAACGGACGAATATAGGCTGGTACGAAGCCTGGGAAATCAAAAGCATTGGTTACGCCCATTTCTTTAGCATAGGCGCGAATATTATTGCCATAATCAAACACCTCTGCACCAGCCTCTTGGAACTCTAGCATTGTACGAACATGCTCTGCCATAGTTTCCTTAGCTCTTCGTTCATATGTTTTTACATCTGATTTACGAAGTGCTAATGCTTCCTCAAATGTCATGTTATTCGGTATATAGCCATTTATCGGATCATGTGCAGAGGTTTGGTCTGTGACAAAGTCTGGAATGATCCCTCGATTCAACAGTTCACGATTGACGTCTGCACAATTTCCAACGAGGCCAATCGAGGCTGGTTCTTTTTGGTCACGTAATTTATTTACTAATGCAACTGCTTCATCCACAGTTTCTACAAGATAATCACAATAGCCCTCTTTTATTTTACGTTCAATGCGGGCACGCTCTACTTCTACAACTAGAATGACAGCGCCAGCCATTTTCCCCGCTAAAGGTTGTGCACCACTCATCCCACCCATACCACCTGTAAGGATGAATTTACCGCGTAAATCTGCAGAGCCAAATACTTTTTTCCCTGCTTCTACGAAGGATAAATAAGTACCTTGTAAAATACCTTGTGCGCCGATATAAATCCAACTGCCAGCAGTCATTTGACCATACATCATTAAATCTCGATCTTCTAATTCATAGAAATGGTCCCAATTAGCCCACGCTGGTACAAGATTGGAATTGGCAATTAAAACACGTGGAGAATGTTCATGTGTACGGAATACAGCTACGGGCTTCCCTGATTGGATCAATAATGTCTCATCATTCTCTAGTTTTTTTAATGAAGCAATAATTTGCTCATAACTTTCCCAATTTCGAGCTGCTTTTCCAATACCTCCGTAAACAATCAGCTCATCTGGATTCTCCGCTACTTCAGGATCAAGATTGTTCATCAGCATGCGCATCGCTGCTTCCTGCGTCCATCCTTTACAAGTTAATTGATTCCCATGGGGTGCACGAATACTTGTTTTAAATACCATAAAAAACACACTCCTTTAAAATGATAAATACATTAGTAAAATTAAATAAAACTGAATATTCAGACAATAAAACGAATAATCCCTTATAAAGCAGAGGCGACTTAGAAAACCAAGTCTCGCCTCAGCTCTTCCAACTTATAATCATTTAAGCAACTTTACATATATTCTTTTACTAGAGCATCAGTAGTTAATAAATACTCCGCCAATGCCTCAATTTCATCACCGATCGGCTGATCTGCTAATAGTGGTGGACAAAACTCACGAACTTTCTCTAAATACTTTCGTGTGGTTGGTGATAATTGTTCCTCCGCTTTATCTAAATAAATAGCCTGTGATGCACAAATCATTTCTATCGCTATAACTAGGGCAGCATTTCGGACAATCTGACGTACTTGACGAGCAGAAGTTGTCCCCATACTTACATGGTCTTCCTGATTCCCTGATGTAGGAATTGAATCGACACTGGAAGGATGCGCCAACACTTTATTTTCTGAAACGATAGATGCTGCTGTATATTGAGCAATCATCAGACCGCACTCAATCCCAGGGTTTGTCGCTAAAAATGGCGGTAACCCTTCATTTAATTGAGGATTCACCATTCGCTCTGTACGGCGCTCTGAAATATTAGCCCATTCACTTACCCCAATTTTTAAAAAGTCCATCGCTAATGCAATTGGCTGACCATGAAAATGGCCACCTGATAGTACTTCACCGCTTTCTAAAACAATCGGATTATCGGTCGTAGCGTTCATTTCCGTTTGTACTCGGTTCTCCGCGTAAAAGAAAGACTGCCAGGAAGCACCGTGCACTTGTGGAATACAGCGCAGAGAATATGCATCCTGCATACGAATTTCTCCTTGCTTTGTCACTCGCTTACTTCCCTCAAGCCACCTACGAATACGACCGCCAACAAGCTCTAACTCTGGATGTGGTCTTACTGCTAAAAGTGCTGGGTCAAACGCAGATGTTATACCCTTCAATGCTTCTAGTGTTAAACTAGCAGCCATATCCGCCGCTAGCCCAATTCGTTCAGCCTCATTAACGGTTAAGACACCGATACCCGTCATAGCCTGTGTACCGTTTACAAGTGCCAGCCCCTCTTTAGCTTGTAGTCGAACAGGTGATAATCCCGCTTGCTGTAACGCCTCACTACCACTCATCACTTCTCCATTAAACTCAGCCTTACCTTCTCCCACTAGGACTAAAGCTAAATGTGATAATGGCGCTAAATCTCCACTTGCTCCAACCGACCCTTGTGACGGGACAATTGGGTGTACGCCTTTATTAATAAAATCTAATAAAAGCTGTACCGTTTCCTCACGAATTCCTGAAAATCCACGAGCTAAGGCATTTGCACGTAAAACCATCATGGCACGTACAACATCAGTAGGAAACGGCTGGCCTACACCTGTTGCATCCGATCGTAATAAATTCAGTTGTAATAGCCCAATATCGTCTTCCTCAATTTTTATATTGCTTAGTTTTCCAAAGCCTGTATTCACACCATAAATCGTTTGCCCCTCTGCTAAGCGCTTTTCGATCCGTTCCCTACTTAAACGAATACGCTCTATACTATCTGCAGCAAGTGCAACTGTTGCATGCCCTTTAACGATTTCCTCAATTTGTTGTCTTGTTAATGTATGGCCATCAAGCTCGATGATCGACTTCACATGACATCCCCCTATTCCCTTTAAGGCTTATGTAAAATTCATTTTAACGTAATCAATAACACATCCGCATTCAACTACTTTTAAGCGTTTTCATTATAAACGAGTGTCCTGCTGAATAATGGTCAATTACTCTATTTCCATTGTACTAACTACTTTTTTCAGAATATAGAGAATTTTAAAAGAGAAAACATGATTTTTTTCAGATTCCTATGTTATTTTTAATAATATAATCGTATTTTTATATGAAACTAGAATATTTTAAGCGAGGTTAGATGTTATGAAGCTATTATTAATCGATCGAGACCCCACTGAACTAGCAGGCATTAAGTGGTTTTTACATACCTATTTTCCAGGCGATGTTTTCATTGATATGTGCACGACTATGTCAGATGTACCTCAATGCATCCGTCAATTTGAACCGGATGCCATACTGTTAAATATCGACTTGATCCCTAATAATCGCTTAACTTCTCTTTATCGAGATCTACAAAAACTTGCAGGTGCTATTTTAGCTGTAACAACAGAACCCTTATTTAAAAACGCATTAAAAGCCATTGATTTACAGGTAGCCCATCTGTTTGTAAAGCCCATTGATTTAGAAGTATTAAAGCAAAAACTGACAGGCATTTCCTTGCGCTCACCACAAATTACAGATACTGCGCAAGAGGCTGCAAATGAATCATTTTATAATCATTTATTTTTGGATACGAAATCAAACTCTATTGAAACTGGCATTCACTTTACAATAATTGAACCTGAGCACACTGAGACCTATAACAAGCTTTACAATTGGCTTCAACCGACATCGATTCACTTCCATATGAAAACCTATCCATTATCGAATAGAATCGTCTGCCTTTTTCAAACGCAAGACATAAAGCTGGTAGAGAAGGATGTACGTACTCTTATGAAGGAATGGCGTTTGTTTAGCAATAGTTCTTTAAATATTGGGATATATGATGGACCGACTACAAGCATTAAAAATATGTATACATTAACAAAGCGTGCACTTCATCAAAGTTTTTACGAAGGATTCGGGCATATTTTTTACGCAAGTAAACAATTTGAAATACAGCCCTTCGATCCATTACTAACACCAGAAGAACAACAATTATTAATAAGTAGCCTGGAGGAGGGTAATCTCGAAGCCGTAAAAACATTTTTATATCGACTTTCTAATGAAGGCATCTATTATGAGCAGGATGACCTACGCATCCATCTAACAAGTGTGTTAGCACAAATTCGGCGCTTTATGTTGAAATATAAACTACACGAAAAAGCAGTCATTGAACAAAACTACCGTCAGCTATTTCATTTAATTATTGAGCATCCTATTTTTTATACGATTCTCAATGGTATTATTTCTTTCACTCAGAGATTAATAGAGCTAGCCCGTGATGCACGCATGGAGAAAAGAGCCGATTATGTTGAGCTCGCTTTAGAAATTATTGATCAGCAATTTAAAGATAGTTCCTTGTCTCTTCCCTTTGTCGCCCGTAAGCTTGGCATCAGCCCCAATTATTTAAGTACAATTTTTTCGAAGAAACAAGGCTTGCCATTTAAGCGCTATATACAGCAAGTTAGAATTCAAAACGCTATTAAGATGCTAGTAGAAACAGATTTTGCAATTAGTGAGATTGCTCATTTAAACGGTTTTGATGACCCGAATTATTTTATTAAAATATTTAAACAACAAATCGGTATGACCCCTCATCGATACCGAAAAAACTAAAAAGAACGTTGTAGATAATTTTCAATTAGTCGTTTTCATTTTCAATAAAGGCTTGTGTTATGGGTATTAACTCTTATACTTTTTTCATTTGCAGTATAAATACTGTTTATATATAGTTTATTTAACAACAAATTTAGGACGATAATTAAGTATAAATAAGCTCTTTGCTGCATATATTTATATTTTATATCTTACTATAAAAATTCTTTAACGATAATTATTATAATGTACTAGCAATTCTATTTTATATTTGTTATAGTTATAGACGAAGAGTTTGACTTACATTATTTTCAGGAGGTAACTAATATGACAAACGCAAATGATCGTAGCCGTCGTTTTACAACAGCAGGTGGTGCTCCAGTAGTAAGTAACCATGACTCTATGTCAGCAGGTCCACGCGGCCCTCTATTACTTCAAGATGTATGGCTAGTTGAAAAACTAGCAAACTTCAATCGTGAAGTAATCCCTGAACGTCGTATGCATGCGAAAGGTTCAGGTGCATTTGGTACTTTTACTGTAACGCACGATATAACTCAATATACAAAAGCTAAAATCTTCTCGGAAGTGGGCAAGAAAACTGATATGTTCGCACGATTCTCCACAGTTGCTGGTGAGCGTGGTGCAGCAGATGCTGAGCGTGATATCCGCGGCTTTGCCCTTAAGTTCTATACTGAAGAAGGCAACTGGGATTTAGTAGGAAACAATACACCAGTATTTTTCTTCCGTGATCCACTACACTTTACAGATTTAAACCACGTGGTCAAACGTGATCCACGTACAAATATGAAAAACGCTAATTCTAACTGGGATTTCTGGACGCTATTACCAGAAGCACTTCACCAAGTTACAATTGTAATGTCCGACCGTGGTATCCCAACTGGTTACCGTAATATGCACGGATTTGGTTCGCACACATATAGCTTTATCAATGCTGATAATGAGCGTGTTTGGGTTAAATTCCACTTCCGTACAGAACAAGGCATTAAAAATTTAACAGGTGATGAAGCAACTGAGGTAATCGGTCAAGACCGTGAGTCTTCACAACGTGATTTATATGAAGCCATCGAAAAAGGCGATTTCCCTAAATGGAAAATGTATATTCAGGTTATGACAGAGGAGCAAGCTCGTGAGCTACCATACAACCCATTCGATTTAACAAAAGTATGGTATAAAAAAGATTTCCCATTAATTCCTGTAGGTGAGTTTGAGTTAAATAAAAACCCGGACAACTACTTTGCAGAAGTGGAACAAGCTGCCTTTGCACCATCTAACATCGTCCCTGGTATTAGCTTCTCACCAGATAAAATGTTACAAGGTCGTATCTTTGCCTATGCGGATGCACAACGCTACCGTTTAGGTGTAAACCACTATATGCTTCCTGTTAACGCACCAAAGTGTCCATTCCGTACTTTCCACCGAGATGGCTCTATGCGTTTTGACGGCAACCTTGGATCAACACTAGGCTATGAACCAAATAGCTATGGTGAATGGGAACATAATTTAGACCATAAAGAGCCTGAGTTACGCATTGATGGTCATGCAGGAATTCATGATTTCCGTGAAGACGATAGTAATTACTTCGAGCAACCAGGTAAACTTTTCCGCCTAATGACTGCGGAAGAACAACAACGTCTATTTGAAAATACGGCTAATGATATGGCTTCTGTTGAGGAATTCATCAAACGCCGTCACATTCTTCACTGCTATTTAGCTGATCCAGCATATGGTGAAGGTGTCGCAAAAGCAATGGGTCTTTCATTAGAAGGTATGGATCTTACAAATCCATACGTAAAACAACCAACAAACGTTTAATATTCCACTTATTATTGATATCCAAATCCAACTTTTCTCCATGTGAATGTATAATTCACATGGAGCTTTTTTGTATTCGTCTAGGTTTAAGCGTTCATTTCTATTTGCAAAGGCATATATTCCTTTTTTTCATCTCCCTATTAAGTTATGAAACCAACATAAAAAAGGCTCGTGTCTAGAAATAAACACAAGCCTTGCATTATTATTATTGGTAGATTTGACTACCTGCCTTTTTAAACTCCGCTGACTTTTCCCTCATACCTTCATGGATGGCTTCTGTTGTATTTAAATCCTTTTCCTTAGCATAATTACGAATATCCTGAGAAATTCTCATGCTACAAAATTTAGGCCCGCACATTGAACAAAAATGAGCCGTTTTGGCTCCTTCAGCTGGCAATGTTTCATCATGATATTCTACTGCACGCTCTGGATCAAGAGAAAGGTTAAATTGATCGCGCCAGCGGAACTCAAAACGCGCTTTGGACAGTGCATCATCCCGTTGCTGTGCACCTGGGTGGCCCTTTGCTAAATCTGCAGCATGTGCAGCAATTTTATAAGTAATAACCCCTACTCGAACATCCTCCCGATTAGGTAAACCTAAATGTTCCTTCGGTGTCACGTAGCAGAGCATAGCTGTACCAAACCAACCAATCATTGCTGCTCCAATAGCAGATGTAATATGGTCATAACCTGGCGCAATATCTGTTGTCAATGGACCTAATGTATAGAAGGGAGCTTCCTTACAAACCTCTAATTGCTTGTCCATATTTTCTTTAATCAAATGCATGGGAACATGACCTGGACCCTCCACCATTACTTGAACATCATGCTTCCATGCGATTTCCGTTAATTCACCTAATGTTTCCAGCTCCGCGAATTGTGCTTCATCGTTAGCATCCGCGATTGACCCTGGGCGTAAGCCATCTCCTAATGAGAAGGCTACATCATAAGCTTTCATAATTTCGCATATTTCCTCAAAATGAGTATAGAGGAAGTTCTCTTGATGATGGTATAAGCACCACTGCGCCATAATGGATCCACCCCGAGACACAATTCCCGTTACACGGCTTGCCGTAAGAGGAACATAACGTAAAAGGACACCTGCATGAATAGTGAAATAATCTACCCCTTGCTCCGCTTGTTCAATAAGCGTATCACGGTACACCTCCCACGTTAAATCCTCAGCGACACCATTCACTTTTTCTAATGCCTGATAAATTGGTACTGTCCCAACGGGTACTGCAGCATTTCGAATAATCCATTCTCTCGTTGTATGAATATGCTTGCCAGTTGATAGATCCATAATATTATCAGCACCCCAGCGTGTAGCCCATGTCATTTTTTCGACCTCCTCTGCAATCGAGGATGATACAGCTGAATTTCCAATGTTCGCATTAATTTTCACATGGAAGTTACGACCGATAATCATTGGCTCTGCCTCTGGATGATTAATATTGGAAGGCATAATAGCTCGGCCTGCTGCAATCTCTGAACGTACGAAATCTGGGTCCATATTTTCGCGTATCGCTACAAATTCCATCTCAGGTGTAATAATTCCTTTTCGAGCATAATGAAGCTGTGTGACATTTCCATCCTTTTTTGCACGTAAAGGCTTTCTCACCAATTCCGGAAAGACGTTTTCATGGATACGCGGATCATCAGCGCGACGGAAACCATTATCCTCCGGTTTAATCGTACGCCCTCCGTATTCCTCAACATCCCCTCGCTCTTGTATCCAAGTACTTCGTAAAGCAGGTAAGCCCTTTGTAATATCCACACGAAAGGCCGGATCTGTATATGGGCCACTCGTATCATACACCCGAATGGGGGCATTTTCTTCATCTCCAAAGCTACCAGTCGTCGGACTTAATGCAATTTCACGCATTGGTACTAAAATATCTGGACGAGATCCTTCCACATAAACCTTTTTACTTCCTTCAAAGTTAGACATAATCGTAATGTTCTTTTCACTAATTGCTGACATGAGCTACTTCTCTCCCTTAAATGTATTTTAAGCAAGGACCGAATCTAGCTCACCCAACAATCAATACAATAAATAAAGGCCGAATCCAAAATAATAATTGGATCCGGCCATGAATGTAAAGGGTCTATTGATTGCACGTAATAGGCAATAGCTTCTTAACTTTCCCACGCTGGTATGAGCCAGATCAGGTCCAAAGGGTCAAGAAACCTCTATGCGTTTCCCTCTCAGCCTGACTCATCAGACTCCCCTAGTTAATACTATTCAGTTTGATGCTAGTGTAGCAGATATTGCTAAGAGATGGAAGATATCATTAAAATATTTTCTATTAGGTAAACAATACATCCGCAATATAAATCACAATCGTGACCGTTATACAACTCACAATGGTTGAGAATAAAACAGTTTGAGCAGCTGTTGCGGACTCTACATCATATTCTAATGCTAGACTTGAACTGTTGCGGGATGTGGGAAAAGCACTCGCTATAAATAATGATTGTGCCACAACCCCATCTAAACCTAGCGCATAGATAATGACTAAAGCCACGGCTGGTCCGATAAATAATCGTGTGAAGCAGCTGACGAATACTGTTTTATTAAACATCGTTTTGATCTCCAGCTGAGACAATTGGGCTCCTAGCGTGATTAATGCAACGGCAATAAAACCATCTGCTACATGGTCTATTGGTATTTTAATAAACTGCGGAATGCCAATATCAAAATAATTCATGGCCACTCCGATTATTAGAGCGTGAATAATAGGCATTTTTATAAAATCCTTAAAAATCGTCATGCCCGATTTAGTAGAGGAAATTAAATTATATAAACCATACGTATATGTTGTCATGTTTTGAAAGATAACGAGTATAACCTGGATGGCTACACCGATAGGTTGAGTGGCAAAAATCATTTGAGCTACCGGAATCCCATAGTTCCCAGAGTTAATGAGTACTACACTATTTTTAAAAACAGCCGCCTCAGTTTTGGCGAGGCCAAGCCCTTTCGCTAAAAAGTGACTAAGCAGCATTTGACTCCCGATAAAAAGTACAACAAACAATCCGACTTCTCCTAGAACAGACAGCTTTATATTCGTCTCATATAAATTAATAAATACAGCGGCTGGCATAAAACAATATGTAATAAGCTGTGATAATGCTTTTAAATTAAAGCGAAATTTCTTTTGTAGAATAGCACCTAGTACAAGTAATACTAAAATAGGTGCGACAATTTGAAAGAAAATCATTCCAAGATACACCATATTGATGTCCCTCCTCCCTTTTAATAGTAGTGTCGATCATGCACTAGGTCAATGCCACTTACTTTCATAATTAAAACCGTTGACTTCCACTACGGACGGGGCGCGCCTTGTTCATATGGTTGAAAAGATTCAAAAAATCAAATCAATGAAAGAGAACAATGTACACAATGTAAGAATCACCTAAACTCATTCATTTAGGACTGTGTATGATTGGGCAGCAAAGAACTATTTTTAATGAAGGATAAATAAAAAGGGAATCGAGCATGATCTTCTCGATTCCTTTTATCAAAAAGTCTGAGCTACCTTTAGATTCTAGGTGGCCTTTTTCTTTACGCAAGCTTAAATCTATTAACAACCTCTTGCAGTTCATTAGAGATATCATTCATATTTTGCATAGACTCTGCCACTTTTTGCAATTCAGCTTGTTGGTCCATTGCAGAGGCACTTACTTGCTCAGCAGAGGCCGCTGTTTCCTCTGAGATTGCCGAAATACTTTGAATGGACATAATCGCTTGATTTTTATGCTCTAACATAGTAGACAACTGTGTCATTAGTTCACTAATAGAAGTTGCAATTGCACGTGACAAATCACTATTATCTTTAAAGGCCAATTGCGTGCTTTGTACGGACTCATTTTGAGATTGCATTAAGTCTGCATTTGATGCAATGACTGCAACTGTTTGCTGAGAATTTTCTAAAATACTTTCTACCGTGCTTTTAATAATTTCTGTTTCAGTTTTTGATTGCTCTGCCAATTTTCTTACTTCTTCCGCCACGACGGCAAAACCTTTTCCATGCTCACCAGCTCGTGCAGCCTCAATACTTGCATTTAAAGCTAATAGATTAGTTTGCTCCGTAATGCTTTGAATGGAGGCAATAATTTGATTAATATTGGCAATATTAGAAGCTAGCGATTCCATTTGCTGCTGAATACGGCCGTTCATCTCATTCGTCTCTATATTATGTTCATGTAAACTTTGAACCTCTTGCATGCCTTTTTCTGTTGTCACATTTGTCTTGTGAGATAAATCGTCCATTTCATTCGAAAGTGCAGTAATGGCGTCTATTTGTTCCGATAAATCCATCATACGATAGTTCGTTTCTTCAGTATCTTCTGATTGCTTCGATGCACCCTGTGCAATTTCATTAATGGCTACTGATACCTCTTGACTAGAGGACACGATTTCAGTAAACGCCTCATGGACCTGATTAGAAGATTGGTTCAATAGAGTCGTGGAGTTTAACACGGCTTTAATAGCACTATTAGTTTTTTCCAACATATTATTATAGGCCAGTGCGACTGCCCCAATTTCATCTTGTTTAATATATTTCTCCTCTACTTTTTGTGTTAAATCTCCTGCTGCTGCTGTTTCAATTGAAGCACGTAAAAACTTGAGCGGCTTTAACTGTTTGTAAATAAATAGTACACTTGCAGCAGTCATCAGGGCTACCATTATAATGGATGCAATAATCGTATATACAAATACATGGTTATATGTTTCTAAAATTTTTGATTCAGCTAATACGATTTGAACGGTCCAAGTTTCGTCAATGTCCTCTAAAATCATTGGAGCAAACACATTATAAGCTTTATCCTTTAGTTCATTAGACTCTATGTACATACTTGTTAGCTCGCCGTTTTCCATTGTCTTACTTATGCTTGTCCAAGCAGAGTCATCTTGCATATTTTGACCGTCCAGCTCTTTACCGAAACTGTTAGCTGTTAGTACACCGTTATTTGTAATAATTGCTGCATAGCCGCCTTCCGGAGCAACAGACATTGTCAGCTCATTTAAATAATCTATCGACACATCCGCCGTCAATACACCAAAAAACTTCCCTGAAGCATTGACTAATGGTACAGAAATTGTGGTCATTAGTACGGTTTGACCGTTTACACTATAGTCATAGGGCTCCGTTAAAACAGTCCGTCCCTCTTCTTTTGGTACCCAGTACCATTGGGATACATTTTTATCATCTACACCTTCAATAAGAGTGGTCGTTATTTCATTCCCATTTTTACTTAAGTATGGCCCAAAACGTTTTTTGGAATCTACCAATGTAGCCTCATCATTTGGGTTTACAATAAGAGAATTCTGTTCAAAGATAGCTCCTACCCCTAATAAATCATCATTATTGGCTAAATTATTTTCCATGATGTCTAAAACACCTTTGGTAGATAGCGTCTTATTCTTCTCCATACTTTCAACGATCCGTTTCGTTGTTTGTAATGTTGTATTGGCTTTTTTAAAGCGCTCGCTCATAATCGCCGCTGATGATTCAGCCGTTTGCAATGTTCCATACTCTGCATCTTTAACACTTTGCTTTTTTATAATAATCCCCGTTGTCACTGTATAGGATAAAAATAATACTAGAAACAATCCTATTATTAGGGAAGATAGTTTCAATGCAATTCCTCTTGATTTCTTCATCACAAACACCCCCACTTTTATAAATAATCATAATGGATGGAAGGTCGTATCTCAATAAAATATTTAGCGAATAAAGTAGAAATTTACATAATTATAGATAAAAATACAGGCATATTAATAGATTTTCCTTATATATTTCAAAGTACTTATGACTCATTCGAGTTGCACCAATTAGTAAAACATACACTTAAAATACTAAATTATAGTAAAATATGGTATATTATTTATTAGATAAAATGATTGGAGTGACTTGCATGACAAATAAAGCGCTATCAACATTAATAGCCACGGCGATGACAGCGACACTAGTATTACCAGTGTCTACTGCACAAGCCTCTTCTTCCCTAAATCAATCAAGCTTATATGAAGCACAGTTTCAAGTTGCAGCAACAAAAAAAGTGGTCGGCAATGCCGTAACGATTAAAAACATTACAAATGATACGGTCATTACATCAAACGGTACATTTAGAATCCACAATGATTTAAAGCCCCTTTTTGATCATTCAAACAAAACAGCATTAACGAATGCATCGGCCACCATTGTCGTAAAAAACAAGCAAATTATTGATGTGACATCATTAACATTAAATAAAGCTGGTACGAGCAAAAAATCAGTATATTTTGATGGGGGTGACGCTCATGTTTCTGGTGATGTTACTGTGAACGCAGATTATGTAAACATACAAGACATTACAATTGATGGTCAGCTAATCATTACAAACAGAGTAAAAAAAGCTATTACACTTGATGACGTTTCTGTGAGCGATACGATTACACTAAAACCACTAATTATAAAGAAGAATGACTGGCTGTATGTTACGCTAAGAGATATGAAATCATCTACTATCAATGTAGCACGTACGAAGGTGAATATATCTTCTGACCAAGCGCTTTCCAAAATTGATATAGGAGGTAAAGTTCCTACTTTTGAGTTGAAGGCAAATGTGGAAAAGCTAACAATCAATGTAGAGGAAAACTTCAACCTTTTCGGCGAGGGTAAAATTGAACAAATCATTGTCAAAGGCGGATCAAAAGTAGCATTAAACTCCGGACACCAGGTGGGTAAAGTTCAAGTGGACAATAAAAGCGTTTCCGTTATCCTACCTGTTATTGATAAAAAAGAGCTAACTACGCTACTAGCATCCCCCCCTTACGTACAGGTTTCTATAAATGGATACGATATTTTAACAACTGACAAATGGACAATGCAGGTTGATCGTAATATTTTTGATTCTGCTGTGACCAGCGCCAGAGCTGTAGCAAACAACAATAGCGCCTCACAAGAACAAGTAAAGAATGCTATTACACAATACAGAAATGCTTTATCCGTCTATCAAACTGCTCAAAAGTACGGCTTAAAATATGGCTATGGCTACGGCAATAGCGATAAAGCTACTCTTCAATCTTTAATTAATTCAATTCAGTATGTAACGGTTTCGTGGGGCTCAGATGTTTACCATAATAATCCATGGACAACGCAAGCTGAGAGAAACGCTATAGATTCCGCCGTTTCAGCTGCTCAAGCAGTTGTTAATAATTATTACGCTACTCAAACTGATATTACCAGTGCTATCAATAACTTAAACAATGCTATTTGGACTTATAAGAGTGCTTTTAAGTATAATAATAATTATTATTATGGTAATAAATACAGCTTACAAACGCTTGTTAATCAAGCAAAAGGGATATATGTGACTGTTTCAGAGGATGGATCGGGTTTATCGTCTAATACCAATTGGACAACATATATGGAATGGTACATTTTCGACTCGGCCGTATCATACGCTGAAACGTTTTTATCTAATAATTATTTCTCTGACTACGAAGTCTCATATGTCATTAATTATTTAAACAGCGCTATTTCAACCTATAAAGGCCAGTATAAAAAAGGGAAAGATTAAATTCTTTCAGCATGAAAAATAAAACAATGATGCTGACAAAACAAATCAATGAATATAACGTTTGATCCATTAGTTTCATAAACCTGTTAGGACGAAAACTAGCAACAACTATATCATCAACCGTGCGTTAACTTCTCAATGGCTTTTATTTTTTCAATCTAGGGACTCTGCAAACTGCAAGAGTCCTTTTTATAATCAGTATTCTATATAGTTAAACATTCATGTGCGTTAGCGCATTTGTCTGCTTCCATCTTTTATACCAATTCTCAATTTCCTCACTTGGTTCCACAGCCAAATGCTCCTGAAGCGCTTTTTTTAACAGCAAGTATTGCTCCTCAACAGCCGCTACATTATTCAGTAAATCGTAAAGTTTCATCAAGATGAAATAGTTTTCCTCTTCACCTGCAAAAAGAGCTTGAACTGTTTCCTGAACCTTAATAGCAGCCGAATAGTTTTCATTTGTTATATAAAATTCACTAAGCTGATGGGCATGATGTAACCATAGTCGCCTTAAACGCTCTTTCTCACTTTCTGCCCATAGATAATCACAATCCCCTAAATAATCACCAGTATACAGTTGGAATACTTGTTCATGCTGATCCACGGTTGACTTTTCTAGTGAAGGTAAGGCTTTCAAGCTAGACAACCATTGTTCTACATCGACAACAGTTTGTTCCAACAAAAGTTTATAACCTGAATTGAGCAATGGACTTGAAATTTGCACACCTTCCAGCCCATAATTTTTTAATGTTTGACGTATTGTATAAATGGCCGTATAAAGTTGTTTCGATGCTTTATCTCTATCAGACTCTGGCCAAAATAACTCTAAAATGGTATCACGATATATAATTTCATCACGGTGATTAAGTAAGTAGGCAAATAACTCTTTCGCTTTGGAAGTTCGCCATTTTAAAATTTGTGTTTGGCCGTCTGGTAATACGACACGGAGTCCGCCAAATAGATTAATAATTGTAGAGTTCCTCGAACTTTTTTTGTGTTTATTATTAATCTGTTCAAGACGATCCAATGTCTTTTCTAAACGTGAAATTTGTATGGGTTTCAATAAATAATCAACGGCATGTAAATTAAAGGCATCTAAAGCATATTGATCGAACCCTGTTGTAAAAACAATCTCTACATCTGGCAATAATTCTTGAATTTTCTCCCCCAGTGCTAAACCATCCATATCCGGCATGACTATATCTAAAAATACAACACTTGGTTGTAGACTCTGTATCTCATCCATCGCTTTTAGAGAATCAGTGTATTCTCCAACTACTTCTATCCCTGGAACCTTACTTTCTTCAAGCAAGGTTTTTAATCTCGTTATTGATAAATATTCATCATCTATTAGCACGATTCTCATTATTACTCCTCCTTAAAAACTACTCCTTTACTTATTATCGTTTATTTTTCTAAAAAATTGAGGGATAGCATTACTTTTGAAGGATAAATAATCCAATTTGTAGACATCTACTGAAATAGGATATAGGAGTGTGAACCTCCTGAAAAAATTCCATATTTTAATTATTTTTTTCCATTATAAAATAAACTGTCCTAGCCGCTCATTTTCAAATTTTCTCTGTCAGATGATTTTTCGTCATTACAGCCCATTATTATCCGGTAGTACTTAAACAATTCTTTTTTAATGCCGTTTAAATAGGTACTGAAGTTATATACTCTCACTAAAAACACATAACCAATCTACCTATTCGACCAAAAAATGCATAAAAAAATCCTAGGCTATGATAAAATTGATACAACACCATATATTGGATAGATTTGCGTTTCGAATAATATAATTAGGAGGCATCTCATAGTATGAAAAATAAAAAAAAATTAGCCCTGCTGTCTTTAGTGGCGGTCCCATCGCTCCTTTATAGTGCACCAGCATCTGCTGCTAATGTGACTGGACAACCAAGCGTGGCATACATATACAGTACTTCTTACTACAATTCTAACGTGTCAAATGTTATACAATTGATTAACAATATTAACTACACAACCTCTACCTTCCAAGTAAATTTGGAGGCAGCACTAAAAGCCTACAATGCACTAACAGAGCTGGAAAAGCAGTATGTAACAAACTATTCCACATTGTCATCACATCAACAGACAAGAATTTCTTACCGTAAGCTGGCGGCACAAATTGAGGATAAGTTATATTCAGTAGAATCTACAGCTGTTAATTATTATCAAAATGTCATGGAAACAAGAGATTGGTATAATACCTTAAATGCAGCACAAAAAACTTTTGTAAGTGCAGCCGCGCAAAAAATATTAACATCATATATTGCGCCTAATACAACAGTTGATAAAGTAGTAAATAAAATTCAACTCATTAATTCATCTCGTCCAACTTTCCATAAAGATGTAGCTGATGCTCGAGCAGAGCTATATGCCTTACGTAGGTTTTCATATGTTTCTTTACCTACTGGGGTTGAACAACTTCTACTTGACGCTGAACAGCTTGTATTGAAGGATAAGGCTGCTGCTAAGGCTGTAGAAAGTGCCATTGCAGCTCTATCACCCAAAACGTCTACCCCTCAGGATGTACAAGAAGTAAAAACGTCATTTGAAGCTCTAACACCTGTACAGCAGCAACTCGTGCCAAATGTTTGGACTTTGGTTGATTTTGTTCAAGGGAAATATACACTCCCTTCAAAAGGGAACGTCCCTAAAACACCTGTACTATCAGATATGGTAGCTCTACCAGGTAAAACAACGGCTATGACGAAAAGCAAGAATATTTATAAAGCCAAAATAAATGTTTCTGATTCAGAGATTGATACAGAACGCTTTATTTTAACAACAAAGGATAAAATAACAATTATCATTCCGCCACTTTATACATTAATCAATGAAGATGAAGGTGTAATCGACATTCAAGTAACAAAAAGGGGAGATCGCATTACTCTTCAGGCTACATTAAATAAAAAGCAAGTTAAATTCGATGCGAACATGGAGATTATTATTGAAGGTTTATCAGCAAGCTCATCGATCAATCACTTAAATGACTTTGGCAAGCAAGTACCAGCCGACTATATCATTAGTGGAAACCGTCATATTATCCAAACAATGACACCTGGGACATTCCAAATTATTAGAAATTAAACAGTTAAAAGCACTAAAGATACCCATTTCAAAGGTTTCTTTAGTGCTTTCTTAAAGCGCCTCCCTTAACCTGTTGTCCATTTACGAGGCACCCTTTATTTAATTTGCTGTAGCTAATAGACGATTTACAATGAAATCAAGCTGTTTAGTTAATGAATATATATCGTTGTAGTAACAAAAACCAAAATCAATTTCCACAAGTCTGCCTTCTTTAACAGCTGGAATAGCGGACCAAACTGGATGGTCAGTTAAATCTACCATCCCTTCATATGATGAACGAAAAACATAATCTCCTGCATACTCCGTTAATACTTCTAAGGATACATCTATCGCCTCCTGAGTATTATTCTTATCATCTATTTTCTGTTGAATAATTTCTGGCGCACGCATTCCTAAATATTCATACAATGCTTGAGAACCACGTCCGAAGGTATAACTTGTTACAACTGACATTTTCCCTTTGCCGCCTTCCATAATACTAACTGTTTTATCTAATACACCCGCCGCTTTTAGCTGTTCTTTACTGTCTTCTACTTTTGTATAAAAATTAGTCAAAAGATCTTTTGCTTCTTTCTCTTTCCCCAGCACTTCTCCAATTTTTTCTAAACGTTGATCTAGAGATGTTGTGGCGTCATCTATCACAATAGTTGGAGCTATTTTTTTCATCTGCCCATATAGTTCTTCATTCTTTGGAATAATGATGACATCCGGCTTTAATTGAATCACTGCCTCAACATTCGGCTCAAACCATTCACCTAAACTTTCGACTGTTTTTAATGCCTCCTCAAATGCAGCGCCGTCCTGTATCTTAGAAGATCCCACAGGTGTTACACCAAATGCTAGGACGTCACCAGTATAATACATCACAACTACTCGCTCAGGATTAACGGGTATTTCAACGTCCCCTTTAATAGTGGATACAACCTTTGTTTGTGATTTAGTTGCTGTTTGTGCAACAGAGGTCTTTCCCTCGCTCCCCGTATTCGTAGATGTTCCGTTGCTACAAGCGCTTAGTAAAAGTGTTAAGCATAGAAAAAGTGTTGCAATAGTTGATAATCCTCTTTTATTCATTGATTCATACTTCCTTCCTTTATATTGATAACCATTCTCAATATAATCTTGGAAGCTCCAATCGACAATGGAGTATCTTTCAGACATTGAAGGACTATCCTTTACTAGATGATCTATTTGTTCTTTTTGGCGAAACTTTATGGGTGAGATACCTACTCTTTTTTTGAATAGTCTACTAAAATAATAAACATCATGATAGCCAACGCCCATAGCGATATCACGTATGCTAGCATCTGTCTCCACAAGCAAAGTGGAAGCCTTTCCGATTCTTAGCTGAATTAAATACTCAATAGGACTACAGCCTATCTGTTGCTTGAATTGAATAGATAAATGTGATGGACTATAACGTAATGCCTTGGCAATTGTGTCTAACGTCAATGATTTTGCGAAGTTTTCTTCTATGTATGCTTGAATTTGATAAGAGACATTCAACTTTGGTATGTCGAGACTCTCTTGATCTAACTGTATAAAAATTTCATTTAAAAATTGATAAAATAGTGATTTAACTGTAAATTTATCTAGATTACTGGCATTTTTCCATTTACTATACATTTGATGTGTTTTTTCGAACATGGTAACAGGTGAGCTTGGTACAAAACCGTATTGATAGTTGAAAGGATTATTTCTATACACGGCAGCTACTACCCTTTTATTAGAAGCTAAAGGAATGAAGGCTCGATAGAATACCATATAGTATTCAAATCCTTTATCCTTAGCCATGATTTGCAGAGTAGAGCCCTTCCCACTGTGTATAAGATGAAAGCCCTCTAGTGTATATTTGTTTAAGTCTATATAAATATCTGCACTACCTCCTGTAGCATAAAGAAACATATTAGCAGGTAATTTATACAATTTACCAATTTCCTCAGGTTTGAATAGCTCATAACGTATATCTAGTATTTTTGTTGTGGCATGATTCCAAAGAAATAGAAACTCCTCATCAGGTAGCATTCTTTATCATTCCTTTCCATTCAGCTACTCCAAGTTTATTACAATTGATAATAGTTCTCAATTATATTTTTTAATAAATAGATATTAATAAAAAATCACTCTGGCTATACAATGCTAGAGTGATTTTGAACTTATCTTTTATTTTTTTAACTTGTAGGACGATCATTTCCGTTACTTCTTCGATTTGCCCAAGTATAGAAATTGGATCTGAAAACCAGAAACTCCATCCATCGATTTCGAAAATTTGATCATTCTGTACGGCATCGAGTGTTTTCCAAACAGGTTCACTTTTATAATCGTATGTTTCTGTTGCTTTATCAACTGCCACAAAAATATAATCACCTGCATATTCTGTAAGTAATTCAGGGGATAATTGCAACCAAGGTTTTTCAGGATCCATATCATTGATTACTTTTGGGGGTGGCGTTAGTCCAAGCCCATCATAAAAGGATCGCCCTGTATAGCCATTACCGTATAATGTTATATCATTTTTTGCCCCGCCAGCTAGAATAGTAACAGTTTGATCCTTGCTTATAATATTTTGAACGGTTTGTTTGGCTTTTGCTACTCTCTGATGATAGTCATCTAACCATGCCTTCACGTCTTCCTCTTTATCAAATATTCTACTAAACTCCTCCAATGTCTCATCCATTTCTAAAGTAAATGGTATTAAAACGGTAGGGGCTATTTTAGAAAAGGCTTCATATTTCTTTTCATCACCTGTAATAATAAGGTCTGGCTTCAAATCTACTACGGCTTCAAGGGAATCCTCAAAATAAGTAATTCCTTCGTTATAGTCTTTTAAATAAGGGCTTTTCATATAAAGCTCCTGTGTACCTACTGGTTTTATGCCCAAGGTCAATAAAAAACCAGGATACGTATCCGTTACGACACGTTTCGGGTCAACTGGAATTTCTACATCCCCTTTCACAGTAGAAACGATTTTCGTTGTGGACTGCACTTCCGCTGCCTGATTGGTTGCCGCCTTTGTCTCTCCATTATTGGTAGTATTCATAGCACTACCAGAACATGCACTTAGCAATAAAGTGAAACATAGCAATAAAGTCGTCATCATAGAGGACTTTGTCTTTTTATTCATCAGTAAATCTCCTTTTTGTTTATATTGATAATAATTATCATTACCAATATAATGTTGTATCCACTTTTTATCATTAGACAAAGAAAGCCGATACATAGGACGATACGATTTATGTTGATTTGGTTGCTGTTTAAATTTCATGGGGGTTAGACCACTGTGCTTTTTAAAAATACGGATAAAATAAGAAACATCTTCATAGCCAACACTCGAAGCAACCTCTTGCAAGCTTAAAGTTGTATGTATTAATAATTGCCGCGCTTTTTGAATTCTTATTTGAATAAGATAATCAATAATACTTCTACCCGTCTTTTGTTTAAATTGCTTAGCTATATAGGGCACACTATAATTCAACATTTGGGCAAGTGATTCTCGAGTAATTGGTAGACTGTAATATTCATCTATATAATTTTGAATTTGCTCCACGGGATCTGGCTGTTGCACATTGACATGCTGTTGATGTAATTGCTGCAAAAGTTCATAAATAATTTGGTAGAAAAGTGCTTTGACATGGAAATGTCCTAGATTATTCTGTTTGAGCCACTCTCGATGCATAGTTTCTATTTTTTCCTGCAATGTAAGTGCATTTGTAACTTGAAAAACATATTGAAGCTGAACAGGTTTTTCGCGTTCCCATAGCACTAGCATGTCTTTCCTAGATGTAATAGGCAACGTCGCTTTGTAGAGAATTAAGTAGTACTCTAAACTATTTTCTACAGCACTAATATGTAGGCAGCTTCCTTTAACAGCATGCGCTATATTAAAACTTTCTATCTTATAAGATTTATTGTCTAATATTACATTAGCTTTCCCTTTGATAGCGTACAGGAAGCCGCTAGCTGGTAAACGATATGAGCTAGGCTGCTCATCACCATGTATCTTGATATACCGTATATCAAACACTTGGATAGTAGCAGACTTCCACAGAAGGATATGATCATCTATATTCACTGTTTGTATACACACCTTTCAAGTTAAATAATAGAATGCCCCCTCTTGTAAACATTATAAATGATAAACATTCTCAATAATATCAAAAAATGTAATAATAAAAAGAAGCATCTTCACTAGGAAAGATGCTTCTATAAGTTTCTTAATTGAGACGGTTAAACTAAATAATCGCTCACCATTTTCTACTATTTTTTATTCAGTAGCCAATTTGTTAATTCCTCAACTTGAGCCAAGACCGCTGTTGGGTCATAATACCATGAACGTTCCTCTGGCCAAACATAAAGATGGTCATTTTTCACAGCCGGTAAATTTCCCCATATTGGATCTTTCTTATAATCTTCAACCGTTCTATCATTCGAAGTCAAAATAATGTAGTCTCCTGCGTAATCTGCCAATACTTCTTCAGAAATTTCCGCCCACTGCTTTTCCATAATTTCATCTGCCTTTTTAGCTGGTAGCTTTCGACCAAGTGACTGATAGATTGGCTGTCCTCCCCGACCGAAGTTATCACCATAAACATAAATAGATTTACCTGCATCCTCAATAATAGAAAAGCTTGCATCCTCTGGGATAATCGCATCTACCTGTGCTTTAGCATCAGCAATCTTCTGATCATATTGGGAGAGCCAATCCTTTGCTTCTTGCTCTTTTCCAAGTAACTCACCGAAATATGTAAGCTCCTCATGCGCATTTTTCAATTCCCCGTATGGGATAACTACAGTTGGAGCAATTTTACTTAAAGCATCATAGTTTTCTCCATTGCCAGTAATAATCAAATCAGGTTTGAGTCCTAAAATCCTCTCAATGGATGGTTTCCCATAAACACCGATATCCTCTACATCCTTTAATGCATCCTTAACATAATAATTTTCAAGAGCCAAACCAGGAGCTCCTATGGGCTTCACATCTAAAACAAGTAGACTTGCGATATATTCCTCTGCTACAATTCGCTTCGGATTAGACGGAATAACAATATCACCTTTTATAGTCTGAACCGTTTTTGTCTCTGCTTCTTTCGCATCTTGCTCTCCAGTTGGATTAGCTGCCCTTTCCTCTTGGCCGCAAGCTGTTAACATAAGCATTATGAGCAGAAATAATAGTCCTACAATCTTTCTATTTTGTTTAAACAATTTTTTCCCTCCATACACAACAATTGATAATCATTCTCAATAATTGTAGAAGAATGCCAAATAACTGTCTATGCATGAAAGTGATTTATTGCCATGTTATTTTATGATGTCAGTACTTCCATCAATTTTTGTAATTGAACTGCTGTAGATAATGGATCATACCCATAAAATGTTTCATACTGGTTCATAAAATACACCTGTTTCTTTTGGACAGCCGCCAGCGACTTCCATTTATCAGAGTGTAATACTGCTAAGAGACTCTCTTTTCCTGAATCTTTTGTTGGAAGTGCCGTAACAAAAATATAATCAGCTGGAAAATGTACGATTTCTTCAATATTTACTGTTAAATATCCTGTCTTTTCTATATTATGTGCGACAATTTCGTCCGGCCGACTAAACCCTAAATCCTCGTAAAGTATATGGCTTCCCCTCCCATGACTACTATTTAGACAATAAGCTGCATGACTACCTATTTCCCAAACAATAGCGGTACCCCTTGCCCCAAATCGTCGATCAAGAAGCTGGTTACAGTGAACTATCTGTTCATCATATTGTCGAAGCCAATGATTGTACACTTCTCGTCTATCTACTAAATTTGCAATTAGTCCAAATTGTTCGCGCCAACTTAATTGTCTACAGGATAGCTCAAAAACAGGGCCTATTGACAGTAGAGCCTGCTTTTCCATGCTTCCACTATAGTTAATAACGACATCAGGACAAGCAGCTATTATTTCCTGATAATTCGAAGCAATATCTTGCTCATAGCCTGTAAGTTTCTGCGAGGATGGAACAGACTTAATATTTTCCAAAAATGGAGAGTACACCCCCAATACTGGCGTAATCCCTAGGGCCAGTAAGCAGGCAGTATGATTGGCATTCAGTACAATAAGACGTTTCGATTTTTGATAATAAACTGTAGGCGATACACCGACAATTTCTTTAAATTTCCGACTTAAATAGGTCCCCTCTCTGTAGCCTACTACTTGGGCTAAATCATCTAATTTTGGCATCCCTAATAATAGTTTTTTCTGAGATTCCCTTATCCTTAATAATGTTAAATACTCGCTATACGTATATCCAGTGTGCTTATGAAACGTACGAGAAAAATGTTCAGGACTTACCTGCGCTTTTTCAGCCATTTGCTCTCTTGTTAGATCTTCATTGAAATGTAGATTCATATAATCAAGTACCCTATCAATCCACAAACCTTCTTGTTCTTTGTTAGTACGTAAATGGTTGTACAGTTCTTCTAACATTTCAGCAAATAGTTTTTGTAAACGAAACGGATTACTTTCAACTGTAATCTTTGCTTCTCTTTCTATTTCCTTGACTAAATTCATGAGACGATATGGGCAATGTACCATTAAAGTGGTATTTTGTAATAAATTAACTATATTCGGGCCATATGCACGGTATATAATGACAACCCCTATACATTCATTTGCTTTAAGTAGTTGAAAATCGTCTCCATCATCCACAAACATAACAGAATTTGAGCTAAGCTGAAGCTGTCGACCTTGGAGCGTATAGATGGCATGACCCTCATAAACGACAATGATAAATGGGTATGCCAAACGCCCTCTCTTATCGCATAATAGTTCTTCTAGTTTCATAATTTGAATAGGTTGATAAAAAAATTGGCACAGTAACTCATTATCTTTGTACATTCTAGTTCTATCTCCTAATCTCTCCATTGATATTGATTATCATTATCATTATAATGGAATAGAATATTAGAAATCAATTGCATTGGGAGGATTATAGCTTTGACAAATTTTTTAAAAAAGAATTCCTTCTTCACAGGTATTCTCATTTTTTCGATGCTCTTAGCTGCATGTGGAAATCAATCAGTTCCATCAGCAGATAAGGCTAACGTTGATCACTCAAATCGTGTATTAACAGATTCATTAGGTAATGAAGTAACAGTCTCCGAAAGTCCCCAGCGTATTATTGCACCCTACCTAGAAGATCACCTCATCGCCTTAGGTATTAAGCCAGTAGCACAATGGTCAGTAAAAGGTGGGACGTCTATTCAAGACTACCTTCAGGGATCATTAAAGGACATTCCAACAATTGCGTTTGACCTTCCCTTTGAAGCAGTTACAAGCTTTAATCCAGATTTAATTGTAATCGGTTCATCAGAAATCGCAGAAGGGGAAAAATACGAGCAATATAGGAAAATTGCGCCTACATATGTAATGGGGGCAGAAGATAATAATTGGCGTAATAAGCTTCTGAAAGTGGGAGAAATTTTTAATCAAGTAGATAAAGCAAAGGAAGTCCTTACAGATTATGATCAATTTGCTAAAGAGGCAAAGGAGGATATTCACAATAAAGTGGGGAACCCTTCCGCCACTGTCATCTGGAATATTAACAATACAATTTATATGGTAAGCAATACAGCCTCGAGTGGTATTGTTCTTTATGAGGATCTTGGGCTAAAAACTCCTAGCCTAGTGAAAGAAATATCAGCTTCTGCTGCTGGTGATTGGTCACAAGTATCTTTAGAAAAATTCGTACAAATAGATGCAGACTATCTCTTTGTTATTAACAGTGATCGTGCAGGCAGTTCTACATTACTAAGTGATCCTCTCCTAGCAAATATACCCGCCATAAAAAATGGCCACGTTTATGAATTTGACCAAAGCTCAAGCTGGTTATATTCTGGGGCCATTGCCAATCGCCAAATCATTGAAAATGTGTTAGATAGTATCGCTAAGTAGAAATACATTTAGCAGCCTTAAACTGCCCCCAAACATTAGACAAGTTCTACAATTTGGGAGGCAGTTTTTCTATGGGTACATTACTGCTAAGGAAAAAATTATTAGTTGTTTTCGCTATTGAGGAGCAATTAAGCCAAAAAAGTGTGACATATATTACATTACTTTATGATTACTTTATTTATTATCTGTTACAGATTGATTAATTGAAAATTCATTACATATACAATTGAAGCAGTGCCTGTACTCCTTACAAAAATGAGGACTCAAAGTATGTCTCGTAAAACAACTGTTAAATAACTAAAATTAAAATTTTAAAAGTCAAAAAAAAATGTTAAAATAATATAAATAATAAAATTGGGAGATGAGGAAAATTATGGACAATAAATACAAGTTATTAGGACTTTCATGTATGATAATTCCTATATTATCCGCAATATACATTCTGTTAAATAGCAGTATTTTAATACCAAAAGGTTATGATCTTGCAATTGATGGATATGTAATATCCAGAAATTTAATGGTTATTTTTTTACTATATTCACTTTCAAAATTAGGATACTTCTTCTCTACAAAATTGAAACAAGACTAACTATATTAGCTAGTCTTGTTTTAATTAATTGTTACTTAGCATTTATTAATTTAAATTCTCCATATTGTGGAACCTTAACAGTATAACTATTACTTTTCAGTACTTTTCCAGTTACTAAATCATAATACTCTCTAGTACCCGTTTCCACTTTATAATATACTCTATATCCCATATAAACGGTTTTATTAGGGTCAGCATTCAATGTATATCCTATCGAGCTAGTGATAGATTTTGAAGTTGATATTCCTAGTCCATCTATTGCTCCAGATACATCAGTTCCAAAAGTGACACTTTTGGTTGCTGTAATAGAACCGCCTCCTTTGCCTGTCGTTATATTATCAGAAGCTCTTTTATAGCCCGACCATTCATTGAATGTTTTTACATTTACCTTTCGATATCGGAAATCATTAACAAAATAAGGTGTAACCTCTTCTGAATCTACTTCTATTTCTTCTGGATTAACTACCTCTTCTGAATCTACTTCTATTTCTTCTGGATTAACTACCTCTTCTAAATCTACTACTTCTTCTTCTGCTGCTGCTGCTGTCTGCGAATCCATTGTAAATGCAACGGTAACTATAGATAGTAAAATCACAAATGGTAATATTAAATTTTTTAACATAAAATAACCTCCTATGTAAATTATTGTATATTTTTATAATACCATATTTTTCTAAATAAGGAAGTGTAATTTTATATCTTATCCAAAAAGTTTTATACCTTATACAAATTTCCGTTACATTTCATCTGTAAAATTATGGAACAATTCACCTTTTGTCGTTACTGCCTTGTTTATTCAAAATTTTTTACATCGCTGATTATACTAATTAAACGGCTAAATGTTCATGAAACACATTATTTCAACATAAAAGGATGATTGTTACTCTCCGCCAACTTTAATCATTTTAGCTCTATTATCCCTTCCCCATATGCTCAAAAAATTTTTCATATGTTTGAAAATGCTCATGGTTCTTTAAAGTCTCGTGGGCTCAGCCCACATCAATGCGATTTTTGGATAAACCTCAATGAACTATATTTAGTTTGTCCATTGTTCTAAAATAAGGTTTAATTTATGCTAACGTATGATAATGATTATCAATTACGGAGGAAAAGATATGAAAAAAGTAAATCGACATATGTTCATTTGTAGCCTCTTACTACTGGTTGGAGTCCTATTGGCTGCTTGTGGTTCTAACAATGAAGATACTAATCAAAAAGAGACAGCAACGTCAGAACCGACAACACGTATTTATAAGGATTATTTAGGTCATGAGGTAGAAATCCCTGTGAATCCTGAGAGAGTAGTTTATCATGGCGAAGGATACGGGGATGTGCTTGCATTAAATTTCAAAACAGTTGGTGCAGGATTCTCCTGGATTACTGATTATGCTTGGGAAGATCGTGTAAAAGATGTGGAGGACGTTGGTTTTCCGATTAATGTAGAGCAAACATTGTCATTAAAGCCAGACCTTATTATTATTGGTACTGCCGATGATAAAACATATGAACAGCTTTCTAAAATTGCTCCAACTATAGTGTTTGATACGTTCGCACCTTTGAACCAACGTTTAACGGAACTGGGCGATATACTGAATAAAAAAGAAGAAGCCGCTCAATGGATAGCTGATTATACAGAAAAAGCGGATAAAATGTGGGAGTCGCTTGTGGCTGATGGGACGGTTAAACCAGATGAAACTGCATCTGTATTAACATATTATCCAGGTGATCGATTATTTGTAATGGCACGTGCAGGGCTTTCTCAAGTTTTATACGATTCAAATGTTCTTAAGCCTGGTGATAAGATTCAAAAAATACTTGATGATGGCACAGGCTTTGCTGAAATTTCTACAGAGCTTCTTCCTGAATATGCTGGCGATCGAATTTTCATCCTAACACCAGTAGATGATGAAGCAAAACAATCGACAAAAGAAATGATGAATAGTCCAATTTGGAAAAACCTACCTGCTGTAAAAAATGGGCATGTTTACACAATTGATATTCAAAAAAGTGATAGCGATGCCTCAACTAGAGAATGGTTATTAACCGAATTACCTACTATGTTAAAAAAATAGATTTAAAGAGACATTTCATCTTTGTTGAAATGTCTCTTTACTTTTTATACAATAAAGTTAATTGATAATCATTTTCATTTAGCAAGGATGTGAATAAATGGAAGACAATCATTCTTTTAGACATAATTTATTATTTCATTTAGAAGATATTGACTGTATTTCACAGAGCTACCCTTTTATTTGCCCATCACACCATACCATGATACTTTTTACGGATGGCTGTGGGACATTAACAATAGATGACATTCCCTATTTGGTGACCAAAGGAAAGATTTTTCTTATACAACCTCATTCCATGATCGATTTATCGGATCTAACAAATGAATTCTGCTTCTATAAAATAACCTTTACGGCTTTCCAGCTACAACTGGAGCTCCCTTCTCCTTATCTAGGACCTATTTTTTCTGATGAAGTGGAGCATACCGTTTATCCGAATACACGATTTATCCGTCTTACACAAGATCTGTATCAATTAAAGACCCAATCGGATTATTTTAAACAGCAAGGTATTTTATATGAACTATTAAATTTATTATTTGAACATCAGCTTCATAGAAATGTCCAATTAACTATGACGAAGGCAGTCGAGGAAACGATCAATTATGTACATAAATATTATCAACAGCCTTTAACCGTTAAGATGTTAGCTGAACTTGCTCATATAGCCCAATGGCAATATAGTACAATCTTTCAATCTTTAACGGGGAAGAAGCCGCTAGATTATATTACAGAATTACGTCTTACTAACGCAAAGGAATTATTATTACAAACTAATGAGCCATTAAAGGATATTGCACAACAAGTTGGATTTGATGATGAATATTATTTTAATCGCCGCTTCCGACAGGTGATCGGTATTCCGCCAAAACAGTTTGCCCGAAAATATAGGCAACGAACGGTTGTAAAAGATTGGACAGGACATGAAGTCACGATCCCATCCGCACCTCACCGAATTATTTATCACGGAGAAACGTTTGGGGATATGCTGATCTTTGATGTTCAACCAATAGGCGGTGACAAGAAGTCTATTAGTAAATCCTTTTATAAAAACCATGTTCCTTATATTCAAGATGTTGCCTTTCCCATTAATCTTGAAAAATCTTCAAAGCTAAACCCAGATTTAATTATCTTTACAAATAATGATGAGCAGCAATATCAAGCACTATCATCAATTGCTCCAACTATTACCTTAAATTCTTGGGATTCTTTAGAGGAACGCATCCTTCTATTAGGACAATGGCTTAGCCAACAACAACGTGCAGAAGATTGGCTAGCCCGCTATAAAGTCCAAGAAAAAACGATGTGGCAAAAGCTCCAATCAGTCGTAGACCCAGGTGAAACAGCAACGGTCTTGACCTTTGATCATGGTAAACGCCTTTATGTCATGGGCTGTACAGGTCTAGCTCCTGCTCTTTTTCATCCAGATGGATTTCAGCCTCACCAGCAAGTAAAAGAATTGCTTCAAACAGGCAATGGATATAAAGAAATACCAATAGATCAGTTACCAAAGTATGTTGGTGATCGAATTTTCTTGCTTTTATCGGATAAACCCGACTCGCAAATGGCCACGATGAAATTGATGAATAGCGATATTTGGAAGGACCTCAAGGCTGTACAGAACAACCACGTATATTTAGTAGATGCAACAAAGTGGAATTATAACGATGCCTTTACGAGAGAAAAATTACTTGGCGCTTTACCGAGATTAATAATTACTGCAAAGTAATATAAATTCAAGGGGTGACATTTTATATGAAAACAGAAAGTATGACAGATCGAATGACGACGCAAATATCATTAAAGGATATACGTGATTATATTGCTAAAAATCATCACCAGCCTCTGACGATTGAGCATCTCGCAATCATTTCTGGTCTTAGTTCTAGCTACTTTGGAGAGGCATTTAAAAGGGCATTTGGGCTAAGTGCCACAGATTACTTAACAGAGCTGCGTATTGGACATGCCAAACAATTATTGCGTGATACCGACCTATTACTGCGTGAAATTGCTAGAGAAGTTGGCTACAGTGACGAATTTTATTTTAGCCGTAAATTTAAAAAGGAGGTGGGGGTTTCACCCTCCGCTTTTAGTAAATTAGCACGCCAGCGTATTTCTACCTTTTCAGTGTCCACTATCGGAAACTTACTAGCTCTTGGCATCATTCCCGTTGCGGCTCCACTGAATGCTAAATGGAGTCCTTATTATTACAATCATTATCAGGACAAAATCCAAGTGCATGTGAATATATTTGATGCAGAATCAGAGGATAACTTTAGAAAATTAACCTCCGCTAAGCCTGATATTCATATTTTTCAAGAAGAGCCCTCTCTTTCCATGCTTGGTTGGCTTCAAACATTTGGCATTAAAAGTGTTTATATTGAAGCTAAGGATTGGCGAACACAACTAAGAGAAATAGCCGTTGCTGTCAAAAGGCAAAGCGTGTGTGAGTATTTCATACAGTCCTACGAACAAAAGGTATTAGAGGCTAAGCAAGAAATTAAACGAGTGACCAAGGAAGATAGTTTTGCCGTTCTACGATTATGTGGCGATCAATTATTTTTATATTGCAATAAAGGGATTCAGGATGTCCTATTTACAGATTTGCAGCTCTCCCCTATTGATGGGCAACAGCAAACATGTAACGAGCTAATTACGCTTGATCAGCTAGTAGATATAAACCCAGATCGTTTACTTTTTATCGTATGTCCAGATTCTCAGACTAGAAATTATTGGCTTACTTTACAATACCTTGATCGTTGGAAAGAGCTCCAAGCTGTAAAAAATGGACATGTCTATGTTTTGCCATCAAATCCTTGGTTTGAATACTCTGCTATTGCGATAAATCGAATGTTAGATGAAATGTTGCTCATGTTAACCGGAAAAAATCCAAACTCTTTTCCTGTCCCCGTCCATGGTATCGTATCCGATAGTGAATTATAATTCCATTTGAGAATGATTATCAATGGAAGGGGACATTGAACTACAATGAAACACAATGGTCGTAATCAAACGATTATAAAATCTGTCTATATTCTAGCCACTTTAATGCTAGCTATTGGATTACTTTCTGCCTGCAATACCCAATCAAGCAATAACGAAAAAAAGGTAGAAGCACAGGTAAACTCAAACAATAGTAAGGAGCAAAAAGTTTATCCATTAACCATAAAGGATGAGGCTGGCAATGAAGTAACATTACCAGCTAAGCCCACTAAAATATTCGCACCTGTTTTGGAGGATTCCTTACTAGCTCTTGGTATTAAGCCTACTATGCAATGGTCGAATGGTGTTAAACCACAGCTCTATTTACAGGATCAGCTACAAGGCATACCTGAAATTAGCTTTGCAAGCGGCCCCCCATCTCCTGAAACGATTATGGCAGATAAGCCAGACTTAATTGTTTTGCATAATTCGTTTTATATTGAAAATGGCACATATGAAAAATACGCAAAAATTGCGCCAACCTATGTGTTCAAAAATGCAGCAACTGATATAGAAGGTTCAATTAAAGTGTTAGGGCAATTACTAGACGAGCCCGCTAAAGCACAGCAAGCTATACAGAATTATCAAGAAAAGGTGGATGCAGCAAAATCAAAGCTGGCTTCCAAAACGGAAGGCAAAAAAGTAGCGTTAATTCGCTTTAACGCCAAAGGGATGTTTTTCATGACAGATGAATATTTCAGTGGGTATGTGTTAACACATGAATTAGGATTCGAGCAAAGTAGCTACGTGAAAAACGGTGCATTTGAAGTATCTTTGGAAATTCTCCCTGAGCTAGATGCCGATTATATTTTCCTGATCAATGATGGCAATCTTGGAAATTCATTCATTAATGAACTGAAGGACAGTACTATCTGGCAAAGTACAGATGCCTTCAAAAGTAATCAGGTATTTGAAACATCTGAGGATTATTGGCTAAATGGTGGTATTCATGCACAAGAGAAAGTGATAGACGATGTATTGGAGTTTTTAGCACCATGACAACAAAGATAAAGAAACCGTATGTATCAGAAACTTATTTTGAATATGTCATGACATCCCACAACCAGTTAGATTATCGAATATTAATTGCTAACCCGACAGATGCACCACCAGCAGATGGTTATGCTGTTATTTATGTACTAGATGGAGACGCTCTTTTCCCAACGCTTGCAGAGGCGGTAAAATTACAAACGCGCAAACCAAAAGGCTATGAGCCCATTCTTGTTATTGGTATTGGCTATCCCTCTAAGGAACCCTTTGATATGGAACGACGCTGCAATGATTTTACCCTGCCTGTTAGTGATGGAAAGCTGCCAGCACGTCCAGATGGAACCCCTTGGCCACCAAACGGCAAAGCCAACCAGTTTCTAGACTTTATTGAACATGAACTAATGCCTACTGTCGAAAAAGAATGGCCCATCAACAAAAAGAAACAAGCGGTTGTTGGTCATTCCTTAGGTGGTCTTTTCACACTATATGCTTTATGTGCAAGACCTCATTTATTCAGTCATATTGTAGCTGGCAGTCCCTCTGTGTGGTGGGCTGACAATGCGGTACTAAAAGTAATAGACCAATTTTTTGAAGATTGGAAAGGTCAGCATACTATTAATTTCTTACTCACAATCGGTGCTAACGAGCTTCCAGATATGTTAGAGGGAGCTGATTTAGCGGCTGAACGACTGAAGCGATTAAGCGAACAGAACGTTCACACTCAATATGTGAAATTTGATGAGGAAGACCATGTTAGTGTCCTTCCTAGTATGCTTGGTCGACTTCCACGATTTTTAGATACTTAACTATTAAAAAAACCAAGTAGATTTGTAAAATCTACTTGGTTTTTTGATAATTATTGAATGGAAGGATCTTTATAACCAACCTTCGCATAGAACTTGTGGAAATTACCGTATTTATCTTCTAATACAATCGTCACCCAGTCACCATTGAAGAATTTAGCCGGATGTGTAAGTTCTTTTGTAACACGAGCTACATTTGTCCCAACTGTTCCTGTTCCCTTTGATAAAGAACTGTCTGAACCATGTACGACTGCTTGAATCACTTGTGCAGGAGTTCTACCTGTAATAACTGAAGCATCTGTTCCAGCTGTATCAGATAAATAGTAATACTTCAGTAATTCACCATTTTCATAGAATTGTGAAGCAGAGCCAAGTAAATCAAATGTTGCCTGTACTTTTCTATCGTCACCAGGAGAAACCAAATAGTTTAGTTTAATTTCCATAAACTTCGCATCCAATGTTCTGTATAAATATTGTCCAGTATTGACAAATTTATGGCCTTCATAGCCTGGAATCATGAAGTCTCGAGTTTCCTCTTTCATTGTAACTTTTATCGTTTGATTTGCATCACTTAATGTTTTTGGTTTAATAATGAGCTTACTCTCTTTTGTGGTATCTGTCCCAACAGTATAAGTAACTTGCTCGTATTTAGCTGTCACATCTACCTCATTACCATTAATATCCTTTGAGGTAATTGTCAAAATATCCGCTAAATTAACACCTGGACTTTCAAGTTTGGACTTACCATTTTCATCACGCATTATTGTTTCATTAAACGTGATTGTAAATGTATCATCGCTATTACGATAGATAAGTCCTGGGTATTGTTTATTGTCCAATGGAGAAACCATTCCAATGCTTGGTGGTGTACCATCCGAATAGAAATTCTGCTTCATCAAGCCATCAGATGTTCGATCATGGTCATTATATGAATCATTCGCCTTATAGATTGTGAAATTCCCTGGAGTGTCCTCTACACCTACATAAACGACATATTCTGTATGTGGTTTAAGGGATACACCTCTCGCATCCAATGTCCCTGAAAGACCTTTTCCAATTTTTTCAACCGATGGGCTAGCTTTAAGTTTTGATTCTAAATATTTTTCATCTGCGGGTGCAGTTAAATTGGCATCCGGATTATCAATTAGATTGCCATCCTTATCTTTAATTCTTCTTTCAACAAACCAGTAATGAACTTTTGCTGTTTCATTGGTTTCGAAGCTAATAGTGGCCTTTGTATCATCTTTTTCTTTTGCTTTTATCTCTATATTACGTAGTAAAGGAGCTTTAGTATCTTCAAATACTGTCTTAGGACCCGCGATTTTAGAAAGTTCTCCACCACGATCTCTTAGCACCATGTAAACAGTATAACTATTAAACGGATCAAGTTTATTTTGTTCAATAGAGACAGGGAATTTTTGTGTAGCTGTTTCCAAATCTGCAGTACCCGAACCTCGTTGGATATAAATATCCTTTCCACCAATTTGGAAATAACCAGATTTACTAGAATCATTCCCAAATTCATTTATAAAATCACGTTCTGTAATTTTATGATCTGTTAAATACTGTTGGAAAGTCTTCGTTTCGCCATTATCTACTACTGTACTTGGTAGTATCATATAATAATATGTCCCGGCCTTATTCGGTTTAAATTCGATTTCAGCTCGTCGGAAACCATCAGATTCATCTGTTTTATTAATTGTATTTACAATTGTTACTACTGGCATTACAGTATCTTCATGTCGATACTCAGCATAATTACGAATAGGGTCACCTGGCTTCACCGTATTTGTGTTTTCAAATGCATTATCTGCTAAGTCTTTGACACCTGGTAAAACCGTTACACGTAATGTATCACCATTAACAAACCCTGTATCAGATGGAATTGTTAATAATACTTTTTTATCCCCTGCTTTATACTCAACAGCTGAAGGTTTAATTCCTTTTTCTCCAGTTACATTTACTATTACGGTACCCGTTAATAAGTAATTGTTAATATCGTTAGCACTTGCAGGATCTAATGCCTCACTCACAGTCAATTCAAACTGGTTATTGCTCTTTCTAACTAATTTACCTTGTTCAACATAAGGATTAATATTATCAAGCTCTCCCGTTTTGAAATCCTTTACAACAGCAGGATCTACAGAGTAGTTTCCTGAATCGTCCTTCATTACAACATAAAGCTGATAATCTGTCTCCGGATCAAGTCCTGTCAAGATTCCAGTTATGCCAAGTTCACCAGCTTTTGCTTTCCCTTGACCTGTTGGGTTAGCGACGATGTCTGCCGTTGTCGGGTCAGCTGCTGTTGTTTTCTTACGTACATAGTAGTAATAATCTCCAGGCTCACTTGCTGCAAATTTGAATTCAGCTCTTGTGCCTCCGTGTAAAGGTGTAACTTGTAAAGATTTCACTACTGGCGGTGATGCATCTTTCATCTGGAACGCTTGAGAAACAATATCCGATGCATTTTTCGAGCCGTCTACCACCATGATGTAGATGACATATTCTTTTTTCTCACCTAGATTGGATACTTTAACGGAGTTTGTACCTTTTACAGCGGCACCACTTCCATAAGCTACGTTTTCATTTGAAAGGTGATTAACCATTTCACGTTTATTTGGTACCTCGGCACCTTTTTCACGGACAATATAATAGTACGTACCGACTTCATCGGATGTGAAGTCCGCCTGAATCTCACTGCCATTGAGCACTTTGACATTTGTAATGCTAACGATAGGTTTTGTTTTATCATCAGGGTTTTGATTCTCGTTTTCATCTTTATCAATTGGTTTGCCATCTGGGTCAGTAATACTGCCTATATTATCTTTATCATCAAGGAAATCGTCGAAGATATTATTCGGTGAACCATCCTTAGGTAAGATGACCTTATCGATATACGTATAATCTCCAATATCGATTTTACCGTATAAATTATCCACAAATAATGTGCCAATTCGACCGTAGATATATAATTCAAGATCTGTGCGGCTATTGTAGTTGATCCAATCAATATTTCCTGAACCATAAATTGTTAACGGTGTTTCTGTAGTAAGATTTAACGTACCAATATAGCCTTGAATTTCAAATTCGCGAACACTTCCAATAATGTCTACACGTGGTAGTTTCATATTGGATTCGATTTTTGTACCTGTTTGAGATACTACTAGTCTCGAAACAGTACTGTTATAAAATTCAAGATGCTTTTCAACATTTTTCATTTCCTGTTTTTCGTTAGACCAGTTGACAAACGGCTTATCTTTTTCTGGTTTTTGATTCATCCAATTCTGAAGATCGTTTGTTGAATTGTTAATAGATGAATCTTCACCCTTAGTATTATCAGGATCTGACCAGTTGATAAATGAGATATTGTTACTTGCCACACGTCCAATTGATAAAGGCTGATTATAAGTAGTAGCCCCTAAATGTAGTGGTGGACGAACTGTTTCATTGACAAACATAGTACCAGTCATCTTCAGATTATTAAATTCAATATAATTACCATTAACTTCGATAGTAGCACCTAATGAACCATGATCTCCATCGAATTCAAGTAAATCCTTGCTTGTACCACTAGCATTTATAGTTAATTTAGAAATAGATAGAATCTTCTTACTAGAAAGAGTACCTTCAATATAAGCACCCTTTAAAACTGGTGCATTATAGTCGTTAAAAATATGTGAAAGGTTTTCTGCTTTATAAGCCTTCCCATTTATATAAACGGCATCATCATCGACACTTGTAATTTTGTAAGATGTTTCATTATTTTTCTTTTCTTGTGAACGGACAACAAAAGAAGCAAACTGTCCACGATTTACAGGATCAAACGGTGAAAATGTTACAGGTGTCGTTCCTTCCGTAATGTTCAAATCGATTAGTGTTTGAATATAGATTGCATTGCTTGATTTGCTATCTACATCTTTAAAAATGTTGTTGTAACTAGGAGAAACCTCCAGATGGAATGCTAACACTAATATTTTAGCTAATTCTCCGCGAGTCATTACTTCATTGGGCATAAATGTGCCATTTGAATAACCGGACATAATGCCTGCATTTTGCAGTGCCGCTACAGATTTATAAAAATCGCTCCCCTTCGGAACATCTTTATAATAAGGGTCTTGGACATTTCTAGTATCCAATTTTAATGCCGTAGCCAGCATTTTTGCTACTTGTCCACGAGTTACATTGACATCTGGACGGAAGGTATTATCGGCAAACCCGTTAATTACGCCCTGAGAATACAACTTTAATATATCGTTATAATGAACCGAGTATTGATCTATGTCTGTAAAGGGAGAAGTAGCCGCTGCCGCTTTTTGTGGTGAAGGCACTACAACAGCAATCCCACTTGAAGCAAATACTGTTGCTATCAAGGCTTTATTTACTTTTTGGATTTTAGATTTATCCATTCCACTCTTCCTTTCACTTATGTATTTTGATACGTACAAATATCATTTTCATCATACCCTTTATATCGACCAAGAGCAGGTGAATCTTCATAGATAAATGTAAAATAGTCCAGTAAATTTATTGATAAATATAGCACTACGAGACTACTCATACAGCCAAATATTTCTATCCCATTTTCCGACAACAAAAAAGCCAAGGAGCATCGGTGCTCACTTGACTTTCACGATATATAGGCATACATCTAGTCGTACTTGTGGTGTCATAAGGGAAAGGGGGATAACCTTACGTCTTGTCAAGTCGATCGAGAGATGTGACCCGAATTACATATCATTTGAACATAGTTATGGTCATTTGGCGAATGACTTACAAATAGCTTGCCCAAATGATGTTTGCATTAATCAATTACCCCAAAAATCAAAAATATAAGCTTATTTTAATCAATTTTTACTTTATTTTTTGTACGGCAATCTTAACTTGATTTCGTCCAGCTTGTTTCGCCTCATATAAGGCTCCATCAGCCGCTTCAATTAACGTCTCTGTTGTAGCAGCCATTTCTGGATATAGGGCTATCCCTGCTGATAATGTTACGGGTCTACCACATGGACTTTCCATTTCAGCCAATTTCCCCCTCAATTGTTCCGCCACTTGCTGCGCCTCTTTGGCAGCTGTATTCGGCAGAAGCATCACAAATTCCTCGCCACCATAACGACAGCATACATCCCCTTCTCGCGCTACAGATTGCATATGCTTGGCTAAAAACTGCAGGACTTTATCACCAACAGCATGACCATATGTGTCGTTCACGCTTTTAAAGTGATCTAAATCTAGCAAAATAATGGCATGAGGCACCTTATTCTCTAACCACTCCGCCAGCATAGCATCCATCGTTCGACGATTGGTAACACCCGTCAATGGATCTACGGTTGATTGATCCTTGAAAAATGTAACCTGTCCATGTAAAAACGATAGACTTCGAATTAAGACATTCTTCAACGAATGGGCTTCAAAGTACCAGCCACTGACTGATTTTAAGCCTTCTACATTTTTCTTATCTAGACTTTCTTCTGTTAACGTCGCTAATTGTTGTAAAGGATTAGCAATGCGAGTCGCTGCCCAAAGCACAATAACAATTGACACAATCATAAGCGGTACAGATTGAATAATAACTTCCTGTACTCTATCGAATGAAGGTGCCAGTGCTACTTCTAAAGGCTTTTGGGCGACAACTCCCCAACCTGTGGAAGGCACTGTACTAAACCCGGCAAGCATTTTCACTCCTTTTGTGTTGTCAACGATTTGAATCCCACTCTTACCGGACATCACAGCCTGAACGACTTTATTTTTTGTGACAACATCATTGATACGGCTTGGGTCCTGATGATAGATCACACGTCCATCTGAATCTACAACATATACGTAGGAACCATCCTTACTATAATGTTCTCCTAATAACGTTTTAAAGGCGTTTGGTTCTTTTAGATAAATTGTTCCCGCTACCATTCCTAAGTACTCGTTAGATGCCGAAAAGATAGGTTGGGATATAAAAATAATGAGGCGTCCTGTTATCGCCTCGTAAGGCTTAGAAACTAGTGGTATTTTTTTGGCCAATGCCTCTTGTGCGCCAAGAGATGTTAAAACCTCACCTTTAATTTCAATGGAGGGCGGTGATACAGATAAAACAAGTCCCTCTGCATTTGTTATGACTACTGAATTGAACATTTCATTTTGTAATCTTAGACGGTCTGTTTCTCTATTTAAAATTTGCTCATCATCCAAATTTCCACTCACTTGATTCGCGCTATAACTTAAAATTTGAAAGGCTTCATGAAGATAAGCGTTTGCTGTTGAAGCTAATTTCTGTGCATACACTCGATTTGTTTCAAGTGTATTTTCCTTGATGGAGTCAACATTCATTCTATATCCGCCCCAAACACTACCTATGCTTGTAAAGAAGAATGCAGCCATAGCTACTCCCATAATTAAATGCTTTAATTTTAACTGATGTGATTTCATTACTTCCCACCTATATATGTTAGTATGTTTATATTTTTTTACAATTAGTGCCTATTATAAGCAACAGCTCTTCAAGAGAAAAGGAATTTTCTGAAGAAATTCCTTCCGTTAAACGCTAGAACATATCCCTAGGATTGTATCAATAAAGAGGGTCGAATAATATGGCTATCCTGTAAACTTTCTCTATCCAATGAGCTCTTTACTTCTCACCGAATTTTCTAATATTTGACAATAGTTGTCTGACAATTGCTACAAAATCTAAATTCTAAATTTTTTTACTTTTATTGTTATTCTGACATATAAAAGTAGAATTGTTTATTCTATAATAAAATTAACATAGGCAAGGAAAGATTCATTCTGTTATAATACTGATTAAAATTAAATATTCTGTATTATTACAGTTTTGTACAACGCTTTTCGCACAATGGGGATTATGAGAAAAGCGCTACTCAACCATCCTTGATGGTCGTGTAGCCTACACAAAAAGGGGTTGAAAGATTTGGGTATTTTAAAGGGGTTAAAAATTCTCGATTTTTCTGCATTACTACCAGGGCCAATGGCAACAATGATTTTTGCTGATTTAGGAGCCGATGTCATACATGTTGAATCTTCCAAACGCGTGGATTTAACAAGAATTATGCCTCCTTACGATGATGATCATGAAGCATATATCCATCAACATTTAAATCGTTCTAAAAAATCGATTACGTTAAATTTGAAATCACTAGAAGCTATTGAAATTGTAAAATCTCTTGTACAAGAATATGACGTAATAATTGAAGGTTTCCGTCCTGGGGTTATGCAAAGACTTGGGATCGGCTACGAAGCTCTTAAAGAAATAAATCCACGGGTAATTTATTGTGCGATTACAGGTTATGGTCAAACGGGACCATATAGCAATCGACCTGGGCATGATAATAACTACCTTTCATTAGCCGGTGTCCTTGATTATTCTCGCCATAAGGATAAAAAGCCTGTTTCCATGGGAATTCAGCTAGCTGATATTGCAGGTGGAACGATGCATGCTGCGATTGGGGTACTAGCCGCTGCCCTTCAACGTGAGAAAACAGGTAATGGTCAATTCATTGATATTAGCATGACGGATGCTGTATTTTCACTAAATGCTATGTATGGCTCAGCCTTTATTGGAGGTGGACGTGTACCACAGCCAGAACAGGAAATTTTAAACGGTGGCAGTTACTATGATTTTTATAAAACAAAGGATGGCCGCTTCTTCTCTGTCGGTAGTTTAGAGCCTCAATTTCGGAAATTGCTTTGTGAAGCACTGGATATTCCTGAATTGATTGATAATACTTTCAATGATTCCTACTACACACAAATTCGTTTTAAAGAAGCTGTTCACGATGCTTTTTTATCGAAAACGTATGAGGAATGGCTAAAAGTATTTAATGAGGATTTTGAAGGTTGTGTGGAGCCTGTTCTCACATTCCCAGAAGCCTGTGAGCATCCGCAGCTAAAAGCAAGAGAAATGATTGTTGAGATTCCTAAAGGGGATGGCACAGTACAACAGCAAATTGCTTCACCTTTTAAATTTGATGGCTCTGCACCAGAATACAAGCATGTTGGTGCTAAGCTAGGTGAGCATAATGAGGAAATACTAAGTTCATTAGGCTACGATACCGAACAAATCAAGGCTTTAAAGGATAGAGGCGTTTTGGAATAAAAAAAGTGTCTAATACTGTCGATGAAGGACGTATTAGACATTTTTTTATACATAGGCACTAATAAATACTCGAAGATTTTCAAAATGATCATCAATTAATAAATATTTTTTATAGATTTCCATTAATTTCTCAAAAAGCTCAAATTGCTCCGTTACAAATAACACCCGTAAAATATTTAGCATATGCAAGGAAGCACTTTGAGCCACGATATAGTAAGGGACATCCGGTTGACGATAATTTTGTCGCCACTCCTCTACTGACAAACCAATATGCTGTAATGAGTTGTTCACCTGTAGAGCAATATCCTGTTGAACGTATGCCTCAATAGCAATTAGCTGTTCACTGCTATAGTTTTTTTGTACTAAAGAAGTATTTATTTTTTTGTTAGACGCTAATACATGTTCCTTTAAAAGCAGTAAGCCATCTTCATAACGTGTCGCTTTTACATAATGATCAAGTAAAATCGCATATAAGTTTTCTAAATAATTTAGTTGATAATTTTTTATAATTGCAGGTGGTGTAGGTTTCCGATTTGGCAAAAGATCTTTATATTCCAATAAAATTTCGATAGCATAATTATTTAAGCGCTCATCCTCTAATAAATATTCACCATAATGTATAACATTTTCACTGTGCTGTTCTCTATTTGCTATATGAAATAAAATATAGGCAATTAACACTTTTTCCTTCTCTGTTAGAGCATACATAGAGTATCGCCATTCCGCTTCAAATGAAGTTATAAAGTCTTTGACGCGATGATAGTCACCTTCCGATAAGCAATAATGTGTCACAATTTGGTAAAGTCGTAGCTGTTTCTTAGCCAAACAGCTAGATTTATTTTTATCCACATGAGTTATACACTTATCCAGTATCACTTTATAGTTATTCACAAAGTTATCCACATGTTCACAGCTCATTTTCATAGAATGCTCGAAATGTCCCATTATTTCATAAAGAAATGTGAATTGTTCTAATGGTCTGTGGATAAAAAGTGAATAAACTTTTTTTGTGAACAGCCAATGCCAAAAAGATGTATGTTCCTTATACATCATATGCACTAAATACTCATCCTGAAATTTATACAACATAATTGTCTGTAGCTCATTCACTGGCATTTCCATCTGCATTCTTTTCCCAAAAACCAGCCAAATTAATCGTTCAAGGTCTATTGTATGTTGGGCAAAGAGCTGCTCAAAGAAAGTTTCTTTTCCTTTTTGCGTATAAAAAAAGGCATTGAGCCGATCATTCACAAATTTTGCATCTAAACCATATTTGTCAAAATACATTTGCATTTCTGTTGATGCACGGCCCCAATATTTACGTGCTGTGGAAAAGGCAATATTCATAGCCATTTCTTCGTTTACTAAAAATCGTTTGGATAAGAGCGAAGTACCAAGTATTTTTGGATCTTCTTGCAGATCTACCTCTGCCTCTAGCCATGTTGCAAGTAAATTTTCAGCACCCTCTACATTACCTTGTTTATATGTCATGAATAATTGCTCATCACAGTCCAGCAGCATACAATTGGAGCCTCCCATCAAGTTCGACCAACAAAGATCTTCCCCTATCTTTAAAATTCATGTTTTTAACACTCTTTCTTCAATATAACAAATCTTACCTAACATATGCTAAAAAAATAGTGGTATGCCTATCAAAAATGCATGCGAATAAAAAAAGCCATCTATGAAGTGAATACTTCGCAGATGGCATCTTGATCACCAAAATTGTGGATATTTTCGTGTTTCTCTTAAATTATTTATTAACAGACCAAAGAAAACAATAATGATTGCCCCAATTAATACAGGCATAATTAAGTAACTCCAGCTATAGCCTCCTAAAATAATAATGATAGGATTGGCGCCTGCAGGTGGATGAATAATGCCTAACAAGGCCATGAAAAATATAGTTAACCCAACACCAAGGCTGATGGACAACATACTCGAACCTAATGTTGAATATAACACTAGACCAATAAATGCAGAAACCAAATGACCACCGATAATATTTCGAGGCTGAGACAATGGCGCATTCCAAACGACAAATACAAGAACACAGCTCCCACCAAGAGATGCCATTAACCAAGGTGCATTTGTATAATTTGTTAACAAAAGCAACACAAAAATACAGATTAGACCACCTATCGCTCCAGTAAAGGCATCAGCAAAATTTGTCCGAGAGGGCGCATGTCCGCCTCCCTTCATCTTTAACATAAAGGGCTTTATAATATTCTTTTTTTCAATTTTATTTCCTATTCGCACTAATTCTGACATTCAGCACCGACTTTGCTATTTCTCTATTTTTTATACTTATATATTGATGGATATTAAACTTTTATCATTATATCAATCCATCATAACATTTCAATTCTAACTTCAAATTTCCGACAAATAATCACTTTTTCCACTCACAACTCCTACAAAAAAAGCAAACCATTGAAAGTTTGCTTTCCTACAAATTGATTGGTTAATCGTATTGTTTTTTCACCGTTTTATAAATTCGGACCTTTTTCAGTATCGTTTTAGGTACTTGGAAAGTGGCTGTGACAACGCCTGGATGACGACCAATTTCTATAGAGCCTGTGATGGTTGCTCTATTTAATACCTCTGGTTCAGGTAATTCGAATAGCTTGGAAGCACGACGAATAGCATTATCAGTTGCCTCATTTAATGTTTTGCCAGAACCAACGATGGATACAGGGAATGCCTCTTCAACCTGTTTTACGCCAAATTCCTCTGCTAGTTCGCGAGCACGACGCTTTTCTTCCTTTGTAAAAGGCTTTGCTGTATACGGTAAATCTTCCTCATTTGGTAGTAATATAGGGCCTTCCAATGCTACTTTCTTCAAGACACTAACTTGAAGCTGTACAATTCCTGCTACATCAGTTGTATGTCCTGCAATCTCACCATCTCCCTGCATGGCATGCATATCTCCAATGTATACGCCACCGCCAGGAACCTTTACAGGACAAATAATCGTTGCACCTTCACGAACTCTGCTAATATCCATATGTCCATCAGTACGATGTAAATCCAATTCATCCTGTGTAAAGGCATATTCATGTGGTGCCCCAATTAAAAATGAACCAAAATCACCCGCATTATGAGAATCGGGCATTGCCTTTGAAGGGGTTGTACCAAGCTGACCTAAAAATGGGCGCATTCTGGCCATGACACCTATTATGTCACTTGGTGCTAGTGCAACAACAGGATTTTGAGTAGAGTTTTCGGGTGTTCTCATGTAATTTTTGGCATCAAGGGCAATACGACGGGCACCCTCTCGTCCAATCGTTACACCTATTTGCCCTTTATGATCAAACGTCATTGTGTAGCCATTCGTCATTTTGAATGGTGCTGTATCTGTGTCACATGTCGAACAGCGAATGGCTTGAGGACCAATACCTTTTACAACTGTGCTTGGGTGGAGCTTGCCACAGCCTGGGCATTTTACGGAAACAAATGGATCACCAATGAATCGATCTGTAATCGCCTCATCATGACCAGAGGAAGTGGCCAGGGAAGTAACCTGAATAGACTTAATTTTAATGACGATGGCGTCCCCCACCTCAGCCCCCTCCACAAAAACAGGCTTCGTTACTTCATGTCCACCCCGTATAGTTGGTGTTAGCATGGGTCCCCAGCAGCCAGGTGTGGTATTGGCAATAATTGTTCCTCCATCTTTAACTGGCCCAAGCATTTCTTGAGAAGGGTCTAAAATACCATCTATAAACTCATTTACGAACAATGTCTCAGCGGCTTGCGGTTGCTGTATAAAGTCACTTTCTAGTCCCTCTTTGTCAAGCACTTGCAATTCGTTTGTCATTTTTCGTCACGCTCCTAGTTTGTCTTTTTATGTATGAGATTATATGTAAAAAAACGCTCTCCACATACGCAGAGAGCTATTCTTTTCTATCATGAGCAGCCTAAACTACTAGGCACACAATTAATTATTCATATATAAATCAAAAATATGTGAGAAATCTTCTTTTTTGTACTGATCTTTATGATCAATCATCCAAGTGTTCGCAAAGCGGGTAATTGCCTCAAATGATGCTGATGGAGAAATATTATCATTGCCTATTCGTCCAAGTGATGAAGAAGCAATATGTAAGCTTTTTTCTGCTACTTCTAACTTATAGGCATTGTTCTTTTGTTCGTAGCTAATCGCATGTAGTGCTTTATATAAATCTTTAATGTCATCAATAAAGCGTTTATGAATGTCGATGGAAAGTGGAGAATTACCGATTGTAAACTTAATTTCGACATCAAGGTCAATTGTTCCTGCTGTTTCGAGAAAAACATCTGTAATAGCGTACATAGAATAGTCATAGCGACGTAGTAATCGTTTTTTACTCATAGCGCTTTCGCCATCTACATGGAGAATGGCACGGTTTGTAAAGCAGTATTCATCTGCCTTCGTTTTAATTAAAAAGTAAATTTTCTCATCAATTTCATGTAGTATAAAATCATCTGCATCTGTTTTATCATAGTCCTCTCGTTGAACGACTACTCCAATATCAGATAATCCTAATGCATCGGCAGCTATTTTTTTAAACATTGCCATTCCTCCTCATTCGTTTATACTCTTTTTACGTTTAATGGCTGTAAAGGTTTCATTCCCCCAACTTCATTTTTAATAATTGTGAACGTAAGTTTACAAAGTCTTCTCTTAGTAATACTTCGTTTCCTCTTTTCAGTACATTTCATTTATAATGATGTTCATAACATAGAAAGATTCTTTCAAAAAGAAAGTATTCATCAAAAAAAAGGTGTGTGAATAATGCAAGAGCCAACCATATTAGTAGTGGATGATGAGGTAGATTTAGCGAATCTTCTAAAGGTAAGCCTGCAAAAAGAAGGCTATAAACAAATTTATACAGCTGGCTCTATACACGATGCTTGGACAAGCTTTCAGCAAACAAGTCCCGATATTGTGCTTCTAGATGTCATGCTTCCTGATGGGGAAGGCTATGATTTATGCAGACGAATTCGCGAAGTATCGCATGTCCCCGTGCTCTTCATGTCTGCTAAAAATGAAGAAATTGATAAAATTTTAGGACTTGCCATTGGAGGTGACGATTATATTACAAAGCCCTTTAGCCCTAAGGAAGTTGCCTACCGTGTAAAGGCACAGTTACGAAGAGCTGGCTATCAAACACACGATACAATTTTGAGCATTTCAGAAAAAACGATACAAGTTGGACCCTTCCTGCTTAACGGTGATGAAACTGAAGTACACAAGGATGGAGTTTTATTGGAGTTAACAGCTAAGGAAATTGGTTTAATGGCATGTTTTATGCACAACCCTAATCGCATTTTAAGTAAAGAGACTCTTTTTGAGCGTGTTTGGGGAGAGGATTTTTTCGGTTCTGATAATACTGTTATGGTTCATATTCGACGTCTGCGTGAAAAAATTGAGCAGGATGCCTCAAAACCTTTTTTTATCACAACTGTAAAAGGACTTGGGTATAAGTTCGTCATACCAAAAGAGGCGCAAGGATGAAGTGGAAATTGACTGCACGCTTCCTCTTTTCTGTGCTATCCATTGTAATCATCGTTATATTCGTCAATACAGCCATTCTCATCGGGCTACTGTCATATAGACTTATTAATGATTCTCATGGAGCTACTGAATCGAAAGAAGAAGACTTCGTACGGAATTTTCAGCAGTATATTGACATAGAAAATGGAGCAGCTTCTATAAGTACAGAAGGACTCGAACAGTTGCATCAGCGAAATGCTTGGATTCAATTACTTGATATGAATGGTCAAGTCATTGGTTCTCAATTTGCTCCAGAAGAAGCACCTTCCCATTACAAACCCATTGATTTGATACAAGTGTACAAATATAAAGAATTTGATGCTGATACGACGGTTTATGTTGGTGTCAAAGATGAGGTTAGTTATCTTGTAGGCATTAAAGGCAGTAATGTTGCGCGATTAGTCATGCATATTTCTGGCCCCTCCTTGTTACAGTTTGCTGGTAAATTTGGATTATTCATTGTTATTGCTGATTTAATTGTCGCTGCATTGGTTGGCTGGCTATTTGGTCGTACGCTAACCAAGCCTCTCTATGCTTTGATAGAACGTATTCGTCATTTAAAAAACCATGAGCATCAGCCAGTAAAAACGCCTGGTGGTGTATATAAAACTGTCTTTGAAAATTTAAATGAAGTATCCAGAGAACTAGCCACACATGAGCAGGAACGCAAGCGTCTTGAACTGCTGCGTGAGGAATGGATTAGCAATGTCTCTCATGATATGAAAACACCGCTAGCCTCTATTCGTGGCTATGCAGAGCTTTTAGACGACGAGACACTCCCCTCTCAAGAACAGGCCGAGTATGCTCAGATTATCGAGAAACAGTCATTGCATATGCAAGATTTGCTTGATGACCTAAATTTAACGATGCGCTTAAGACATCAGCAACTACCGCTTACTTTACAAGACGTCAATATGGTTCCGTTTATTCGTGAGATTGTGATTGATACATTAAATACCCCACAGTTTGAACTCGCCAATATAGAGTTTGAAGCAACCTCAGAGAACAATCACCATCTCATTGACGAACATTTTATGCGCAGAGCCATTATGAACTTTTTACACAATGCCCTACTTCACAATCCGCCAGATGTATCTGTCCATGTATCTATCGATAATGACTCCATTACGATAGCGGATAATGGCAAAGGGATCTCCGCAGAGGATTTAGAGCATATTTTTGAGCGCTATTACCGCGGTACAAATACGGATAATACAGTTGGTACGGGCTTAGGAACCGCTATTGCTAGAGATATTATTGAAGCCCATGGAGGTACTGTTACTATCACTTCAGAAGAAGGAAAGGGTACAATCGTTACCATCTATATAAAAAAGGAGCAGCCCTAGTTAGACTAGTGGATGCTCCTTTTTGCTATTTCATTTGATCTTGCACTTTATTCGGTAACTCGTGGAATTTCACCTCATCATAGGAAGTGACTTCTGTCTCTTTTTTAACGTAAAGCTTTAAATAAGCATCATGGCGTAAATTTTTGTGAGCGGAGAACTTTAATGTTTTTTCTTCGCCATTTTTATTGTAGGCAGACAGCTCATACCAATACATTTTAAAAATTTCACCATTACTTGCCTTATACTCCTCTACCTCACCATCAGCCGTAATATGGACATAATAAGTGTCTTTATTTAAACGGTTAAAATCTACAGTCATCAATACAACTAACCCTGCTATGAATAAGATAAGCAATGCGCCTATCCCTAAAAATACTTTTTTCATATTAATTCCCCTGTCTTACAATTTTGTAGAACGAACGTACAGTAAATATATAATAGATGAAATAAATAGCAGAATACGCAATCATCCATAATATCACTGGCTTCGTAATATTCATACCAAATAACTGTGAAAATGCTAGTAACGCAAATGCACTATGCACAATACCTACGATAAGTGGTGCACTAAAGATGACAGCCACTTGTCCGGCTACAGTCTTTAAGATTTGCTTACTGTTTACACCAATTTTATTTAAAATCGCATATTTCGCCTGATCTTCCTCGGCTTCCGTTAAGATTTTAAAATAAATGATACTTCCTGTTGCCGCTAGGAAAACTAGTCCAAGGAAGCTACCAACAAACAGTAATGCACCTACTGTTGCTATACTGTCCTCATAGCTTTGCGGAACACTAGAGAAAGATTCTTGCTGTTCTGTCGACAATTGCTTGACTATGTCTTGTGAAACGGCCTGTTGTTTCAAATCATTATCTAACCCAATAGCCTGCATCTGTACTTCTTCTGCATTAGTCGTAGCAAACTCTTGATCATTCACGACAAGTACAGTCCCCGCCGGAATAAAGTTAAGAACACTCTCTGTGTACATTTTTTCAACATGGAAGGAATCTCCATTTTTTAACTTAAAATCTTCCCCAGTAAAGTCATGTGAAAATCGTTCATCATAAGCTGCGTCCAGCAGCACGGCCGATCCACCAGCAATATGCAGGTTTTGATCTTTACCTTGTAATTTTGCTAAACGATTATAATCAGATTCCTTAAGTAATGTATATTCGAAAAATGAAAATTCATTATCGACACGTAAATTCTTCACAGACAGTGATTCATGATAGATAACATCTTTCTGTGAAAACTCGACGGGATCGCCTTTCCACATAAATGTATTGGGCAGCATCTGACGTACCGATGCTTCTGCATTATAATACATACCAAAGACGCCACCGCCTGCTGTAATTGTCGTCGCACTTAAAATGGCAATAATCGACAATGACTTAGCATTTGCTCGGATACGATACAGTAACTGGGAAACTCCGATTAAATTTAACCCTTTCCATGACCAAGATGTCGCTCTTTTTAAAGCTGTTAACACAAAGACACTTACACTATGGAATAAAAGATATGTCCCGACAATAGTTACGCCGATGACCATTAGTGGCGTGCCTAGAACCGTAAAGAATCGCCAAATTTCACTCGTAAACATATCAGAGGCAGCTGTATAATAACCAAATGCGATAAGCGCCGTTCCTAAAACAGCAGCTACTAAAGAGGCACGTGGAATTTGCTCACCCTGTTTTTCTGCATGAAATAAGTCAATCAATTTAAATTGATAAATAACACGATAGCCCTGTAACGACGTGAATAAAAACAGTATTGTAAAAATGACTGCTGTATTCACCAGTGCCTCTACCGAAAATGTTAGGCTTCCAACAATTTCATACCCCATTAAGCGGACTAATATCATTAATAATCCTTGAGACATAAAGAATCCTAAAACGATGCCCAATACTAGAGAAACTAATCCTATGACTAGATTCTCGAAAAACAGCATGAGACCAATCTTTTGCTTACGCACACCTAATAGTGAGTAGAGTGCTACTTCCTTTTTCCGTTTCTTCATAAAAAATGAATTAGAATAGGCCATAAAGATGACAATGAAGAACAATAAAACAACAGACGATGCACTCATCAATCCTTTAATTTGCTGAGAGGATTGTTTTAAGGCTGAAAGATCATCATTATATTTCAGTGTCACAAATGTAAAGTAAATGACGATACTGAATACCATTGAGGCAATATATAAAAAATAGTTGGATAGATTACGTTGAATATTTTTACGTGCTAAACTAAATAACGTCATTTACTCCACCCCCGATGCTTGACAGCACCTGTAGAATCTCTTGGAAAAATTGTTTCCTTGTTAGAGTCCCACGATGAATTTCCTTGGATAACTGTCCGTCCTGAATAAATAATATGCGTTGACAGAAGCTCGCTGCAAAAGCGTCATGAGTAACCATCATAATGGTTGCCGCCTGTGTTTGATTTAAATCACTTAAACTTTCCAGCAAATCGGTTGCTGATTTTGAATCAAGTGCACCTGTAGGCTCATCCGCAAAGATTAATTTTGGCTCTGTCACTAAAGCGCGTGACGAAGCTGTACGCTGCTTTTGTCCGCCAGATATTTGATAAGGATATTTATCCAATAAATCACTAATGCCGAACAATGAAGCAATACGATCAACTCTAGCGCTAATAGCCTTTGTTGGCATTTTTGCAATAGCCAACGGCAAGACTATATTTTCACGTACCGTTAAAGAATCAAGTAAATTATAGTCTTGGAATATAAATCCTAAGTTATCACGACGAAAATCAGCTAATTCAGCATCTTTCATACGCGCTAAGTTCGTATCACCAATTATGATTTCACCAGTCGTCGGTGTATCAATCGTAGCTAATACATTAAGAAGCGTAGATTTCCCAGCCCCTGAAGGACCCATTACGCCCACAAATTCACCTTTATTTACTTCAAATGATATATTAGACAACGCTGTAAAGGTATTAGCGCCCTTGCCGTAAGTTTTCTCAACATTTTGTACCTGTAATAATGGCGTCATATACGCTCCTCCTCTTCTTTCTGACTTTAGTATACGCCCCCAAACTTACAGCAAAATTGTCGCAAGCTTACAGCAACCTTAAATCATCTATTCTCAATAAATTAATTTGTGTTATCCACATCCATTGCCTTTTTTGCTTATATTGATAAAAAAAAGATTCATACACAGTCTGTGCATGAATCCTTCTAACTATTAGGCTAAAACTTTTTTAATATCCTCTTCAAAGCTACTTGGTTTATCTGCCGATGCGTAGCGTCCAACAACCTCTCCATCTCGATTCACTAAGAATTTAGTAAAATTCCATTTAATGCTGTTGCCTAAAAAACCTTTAGAATGTGAAGTGAGATAATCAAAAATCGGATGCGCTTCCTTACCATTCACCTTAACGATTTTATGCATCGGGAAGGTTACCCCATATTCCAGTCGGCATTGTGAAGCGGCTTCTTCAGCAGTCGCCAGCTCTTGCTTGAATTGATTGGACGGGAAACCTAGAACAACAAGACCTTCTTCCTGATACTTTTCAAAGAGACCTTCTAATTCCTCGAATTGCGGTGTAAAGCCACATTTTGAGGCAGTATTGACAATTAACATCGGCTTTCCTTTATAACGCTCTAGGCTATAGTCAGTACCATCTTCTAACGTCACGTTAATATTATAAATACTCATTGCTACCTACCTCCTATTTATAAACGTCCATTCATTCTTGCCACCTGTTGTAAAGGATCCCATACGCCGTTAAATGGCGGTGCATAAGCTAAATCTAAATCTAGCAAATCTGGTAATGTCATTTTACTATACAATGCGGTTGCAAACACATCAATACGCTTATCAACACCAGCTGGCCCAACAATTTGTGCACCTAATAGCAACTGATCTCGTTTACGTACAACTACTTTAATGTACATACGTTGTGCACCTGGATAATAGCCTGCAATATGGCGAGCTGATAATTTAAAGGCCTCGTAATCAAAGCCTAGCTCTTTCGCATGGCTTTCATTTATACCCGTTGTAGCAATTGTTAAGTTGAAGAATTTTAAAATAGATGTCCCGACAATGCCTCTGAACGGTGCAAACTTTCCTGACATATTAAGACCCGCTAGACGGCCCTGTTTATTGGCAGTTGTCCCCAAAGGTATATAATCTATGCGCTCCTTCACAATATTAAAATGAGTGGCACAATCTCCTGCCGCATAAACATTCTCCACCGAAGTTTCTAAATGACGATTGACGATAATCGCCCCATTTTTTGCAAAAGCTATACCAGTACCTTCTAGAAACTTTGTATTGGGTCTAATACCTGAAGCAACAATGACTAAATCTGTTTCCAAGACACCATTATTTGTGATGACCCTTTCCACTCGTTTATTCCCTTCAAAAGCTTCTACATCTGTATTTAATAATAGCTCTACATTGTTCTTTTTTGCTTCTTCATGAACATGTTGGGCAAGCTCTTCATCTAAAATTTTTGCCACATGGCTTCCTCGTTGAACAAGTCTTACCTTTTTCCCACAGGCATGTAACGTTTCTGCCATCTCTAAGCCGATATAGCCGCCACCAATAATAGTTACCTGTTCAATATCAGGCGTTAAATCAGCCATTAAATCTTCTAATTGAGGAATTGTTTTTACGGTGTGGATACCTTCTAGTTCTACACCTCTTTTAACAGGTACAACTGGATCTGCCCCTGTTGCAATAAGAAGCTTATCATAGGAAATTTCAAATACTTCGCCACTTGCCTGTACCCCCGAAACAACCTGCTTCTCTACATCTACCTTTTCTACCTCATAGCCAACTCTTGCATCGATGCCATATTTACCTCGAAAAGTTTCAACATCTCTTGCAATCAATCGTTTGGTTGATGAAATACGACCATCTACAACATATGGCAATCCACATTGTCCATATGAATAAATAAAGCCACGTTCTAAAGTAGTTATTTCCGCTCCTGGTACATTACGATAGATTTCCATAGCTGCAGACATCCCTGCAGCATCTCCCCCAATGATGACGTATTTCATTCCACTTGCCCCCTTATTTTTTCCTTGTTGCCATTAAATCTGCGTATTGGTCGATATACAACCGACGCTTTCCTCCGCTAACAATGACACGTATAACATGAATAGCTATTATCATTGTAAGTGCAAAACCTCCTAATGAGGCTAGTAAAGAAATGACAATTTGCAGAACATAAAATGGTGAATCCATATCTAATTGAATCTCACCGACTGTTGAAATGGCCTCTAATAGACATACGGTCGCAACAATCGCTACACAGCGTCTCCATGATTGCTTTACTATACTTTTGCCCTTCTTATGGACCATTGTAAAGCGCATAATTTTCATACCTACTGTTGCGCCATTCATCATACTTGGTATGAAGCCAAAGATAGTCATGTATAGTGTAATGACAACTAAGAACTCAAAAGTGCCACTATAACCCGTTAGAGCGCCGATAATGAACCAAATTACTTGTACGATAAATAAATCAATAACCAATGCTAGTAAAATGGATATTGGTTTTACAATATCCTTTTTTTCCATTTCCGCAGCTTTAGCCTCGACCTCTTCATGAGAAGGAAATAGTGCCCACACGATAGGAGCTAAAAAGAAGCCTAATAATGCACCTATGCTGTTTAGCAATAAATCATCCACATCAAATATGCGGTAGGCACAATTAAAAATGCCATAAATACCTGTTCTTTGTGTGATCTCATAAAACAATGTTAGCAAAAAGCTTATTATAAATGCACGTTTCCAGTACCTTCTTTCTTGAAGAAAATATCGCAAGTACACACCAAATGGCAGTAATAATAGGAAATTAAAAAATGCTTGATAAAATGCTTGCTGTTTTGTGATAGCAAGCCATGTCGATGGATTGGTTAAGACAACACCACTGTCCTTTAAAATATCCTCGACAAATTGAAATAGTCGTAAATTTGTATGGACTGTATCTGGCGATTGAAGAGAGCAAGTATCCCTTGTAGATGGGAATGGCAGTAATACTAAACAGAGCGCAGATAAAAAGTAAAAAATAAAGGAGAACATAATAATTGTTTTTGACATAGACAAGTAACTATATTTCCGATACGTATAAATTAACCATGGAATAACAAGAACAAATGATAAAATAATCGTTATGAAAAATGCAATAAGAATGGATTGCGTGTAAGTTGACATATATAAGCACCTCTCTATTTAAACTGCCCGAATTAATGAAACCTAAAACTCAGTTTAATCCCCACACTCTACGCGAATATGTCAATAAGCTTACATAATCCTTAAGTCCATCCATTCACCCCAGATTTTTGAGCAATACGATGCTGATTAAGCCGACATAACCCCTTGCTCACAAACCGTTCCTGTAGGTAGCAGACCTCCACATCTTCAAAATAAAAAAACAGGTAAAGAATATACTCTCTACCTGTTTCGTTTTATGCCTTTGTTATTTCCTCTTTACAAAATACTAAAATTTCCTCTAGTTCATCATCCTCTAAAGCAAAATCTAAGTATTCACCCTCTGCTTTTTCCATGATGAAGTAATTTAAAATATATGGCTCTCCTGCCTTTTCACCTATAAGAACACGAATTTCAATACCTGCTTCGTGATATAGCTCATCTTCTTCATCAATTTCAATATCTAAAATAAATTCGTAACGCTTCCCTTCTATAATATTTGTTGGGTCTAAAATTTCTTCCATTGAGAATTGTGTAATTTCCATAATGCTAGCTCCTTTATCTTTAGCTGTTCCTTTCTATATTAAATCAATTTCAGCATGGGTCAACTAGAAAAGCCATATACACTTGTAAGTAATTATGCCAAAATAAAGTGAAATCTACCCTAGCGTAAACTGTACCTACATAAAAAGGAGGCTTTTACTTGAAAGATTTATTATATTATCAGGACGTTATGTTACGTGAGTTTGATGCTCATATTATTAGTAAAGAAACCGACGAATTTGGTCGTCATTATGTTGTATTATCTAATACAGCATTTTATCCAACTGGCGGAGGACAACCCCATGATACTGGCACATTGAACGGGATAGAAGTGATAGATGTAGAGAAAGTCGGAGAAGAGATTCGCCATTACATGCAGGGTCATGTATCAGAATTGGAAGGCTTCGTGCACGGTACATTAAATTGGCCTAGGCGATTCGACCATATGCAGCAACATGCTGGTCAGCATATTTTAACAGCGGCATTTGTAGAACTTTTTGATGCTCAGACGGTTAGTTTTCATCTAGGAAGTGAGCATGTCACAATTGATATTGCTGTAGATACTTTGACAGAACAACAGCTAACAGCAGCAGAAATACGAGCTAATGAAATCATTTTAGAAAACCGTCCGATAGAAACTACGTGGATTACAGAAAATGAACTGTCCGATTTTAACCTTCGGAAAGAAGTTGCTGTAACTGGAGATATTCGACTTGTTATCATTCCTGACTATGATTACAACGGCTGTGGTGGGACTCATCCAACATCTACTGGGCAGGTCAATGCCATAAAAATTCTAGGTACTGAAAAAATGAAGGGCAATGTGCGTGTCTCATTCGTTTGTGGTCAACGTGTTTTAAACGAACTTGCTATGCGTAAAAAAGTATTAGGTGATGTGGCACGTCAGCTAAGCGTTCCTGAGGTAGAGGCAGCTACAGCTCTCGCTAAAATACTAAGCGCTCAGAAACATACAGAAAAAGCACTTGTTGTAGCCAAGGAGGAGCTCCTAACATACGAAGCAAAAGCGCTCGCTATAAATAGCTCAGGTCTTGTTACTGCTGCTTTTCAACAACGAACTATGCAAGAGCTACAAAAATTAGCTCGTACGATTGTTTCTGAACAAGAAGATATGGTCACTTTGCTTGTTTCTGAAAGTGAAGGCAAGCTACAGTTCGTTGCTGCTAGAGGAAAACATGTATCTAAAAGCATGAAGGCTATTGCCGAAAAGGCATTACCGCTCATTAATGGTAAGGGTGGCGGAAGTGATCAAATGGTGCAAGGTGGCGGTGAATGTATTATTTCTAAAGAAGAACTACTAGAAGCTATGCAAAACGTTTAATATCGCTAACAAAAGAGGAGCTGTCCAATTATGACAGCTCCTCTTTCTTTAATATTTAAATTTTTGAATGGCTCCATATAAACGTTTCGCCATTGCTGATAGTTTTTCAGTTTGATCATTCATCGTTGTAACTGTATTTAACTGTTCTGTTGTAGCATCAGTTACCTCATGCACATAATCACTGGCAGCATGTGCTGTGGCAGCCATTTCTTCCATAGACGCTGAAACTTCCTCTGTATTGGCAGACATTTGTTCCGCAGAGGCATTCATTTCTTCGACTTGGCCAGCTATTTCTCCAACAGCTTGAACTATTTCCTCGAAGCGTTCACCCACTGCATCAATGGATGCCAATCCTCGTTCCACATTATCTTCACCTAATTCTGCTGCCTTCACCACCTCTAATGTGTACGATTGAACTCGCTCAATTAACACATTAATTTTAGTAGCAGACTCGGCTGTTTGCTCTGATAACTTGCGAACCTCTTCTGCCACAACGGCAAATCCTTTACCAGCATCTCCGGCTCGTGCAGCTTCAATGGATGCATTGAGTGCTAATAAATTTGTTTGATCAGAAATAGCTGCAATCATATTAGAAATTAAGTTAATTTCCTCTGACTCTTTTTCTAATTTATGAATAATCATCAGCTCGGCGGTAGTCCCTTCCTGAATCTCATTCATGCGACGGATTGATTGCTGGACAGCATCATTACTTTCACTAATTTTCTGGGAAATAAAATCTGTATTTGAGGCAATAGTTGAAGCTACTTCAGCTACATTTTGTATACCTAATGCCATTTGCTCCATAGCAGACGCACTTTCCTCTGCCATGACAGTTTGGCTTTGTGCTCCTCTATCTATTTCATTGATTGCGCCTGCTATTTGTTTAGAATGTTTTGTTACAGCCATTACATCTCCCATTAAATCACATGAAGCTTCATTCACAGTTGTCGCTTCATGGCTCACTTTTGCAATCATTTCTCGCATATTTACAGTCATGCGATCCAATGCACGCGACATTGTCCCCATCTCATCAATACGTTTCAAATACTTCTCAGGAATCTCTTGTGTAAAGTCACCCTCTGATAAGCCTTCGCTAATACGGAGAACATGACGAAGTGGTCTACTAACAGATCGTGAAATAGCAAATGAGATAAATAGCCCTAGTAACGAAACAATAATAGTTGTGACTATAAAGTTTGTCTTGAGCTTAGAAAGCCCCGAAAACATCTCATTTTCTAAAGCAATAACGCCCATTTTCCAACCATTATCAAGTGTATGGTAGCCCATTAAGTTTGTACCTGCATCCTCTGTTTCAAATGAAAAATAACCGCTTTTATGTGCAATCATCTCTTTTGCAGCCAATGCTCTCCCTGTCATTACACCTGTTTCTTCTGCTTCCTCGATGGGGTTATTTTGCTCTTTCACATAGGCATGATTATTATGGCCAATGATAGTTCCTTTAGCGTCTAACATAAATGCATACCCACTGTTTCCAACTTTTATATCCTCTACAATATTGGACAAATAATAGCCATCCATACGAGCTAGTAGTAAAGCTTTCTCACCTGATACCGTGTCGATTGGAGAGACAATTAAAATAACAGGCTCCCCGGTTACGCGGCTAATCGTAATTTCGGACATAACGGATTTACCCGTAAAGCCCTCCTTTACATAATCACGATCACCTAAGTCAGCAGTAGTATCATCCAAATAATGAGCGACTCCGTCAGCTTTAATAATGCCAAATCCAAGATAATTTTTATTATCCGCAAGACGTTTCGATAAATATTGTTTTTGCTTGTCAAAATCCATACTACGTACTGCCTCTTGCTCCGCTATTGCCTCAACCTCTACTAACGTTAATTGAAAGTGTTCTTCTATGTATTGTGAAACATCCTCAGCTCTAGATACCAAGTTTGATTCCACTTGCTCATTCATTGCCTTCGTACTATTTATCCAAGTTGACAGTCCCAGTGTCCCACACGTCACAAAAACAAGAGCTATAATGGCAACGACTAATTTACCACCAATTCCTTTTATCCACATTCCCTTTTACTCACTTCTTCCATTTTTAGCTATAAAATTCAGTTATTTATGCATTACTTTCAGAGTAAAGTCAGCAAAAGGAGAAGTCAACAAAACTTTTCCAATAAGATTAATTAATGTATAATAATACCATTTACCCTATTGCTATAGTGCTAACAATTTTCTACATTTTTTTAACTTATCGGTATCTTTTGCTATAGGTAGACAAAATTCATTGGCTTTAATGGATGAAATTAAAACTTTTTCCAACAAAAATTGATTATAATTCACATTTTTTGCTGATTATTAGAAATAGGATAGATTCAAAACATTTTGAGGGGAGGATTACGATGAGTTCAGACAAGAACAATGTTTCACGTCGTGACTTTTTAAAGACAACTGGTATAGCTGCTGGTACATTAGTCGGCGGTGGATTAATTGGAGGACTAGTAGGCTACAACATCAATGGTAAAGGTACATCTACTCTGGAGCATGATGGACACGGTACTACAAACGAGGCTCTTGGTTCGCCAAAAGCAAAAATGTTTTTTAGAAATGAAAGAGATTTCAGTATTTTATCAAAGGCTACCGAACGCATTTTTCCTGAAGATGATTTAGGGCCAGGTGCTATAGGATTGGATGTCCCTTATTTTATCGATCATCAATTAGCAGGAAATTACGGCAGTAATTCTAAGGAATATATGCAAGGCCCTTTTGATGTAGGTTCCCCTACTCAAGGCTATCAAAGCCGCCTAACGCGAGCTGAAATTTTCAGACAGGGCATTCAAAGAATGGACGATGAGGCGCAAAAACGTTTTAAGAAGAGCTTTAACGATTTGGATGGTAAACAAATCGATGAAATTTTAACAGCCTTTCAAAAGGGTGAAGTTGAAATGGTTGGTGTACAATCAGCATTCTTCTTTACACTGTTACGAGCCGCTACATTAGAGGGCGCTTATTCTGACCCAATGTATGGAGGGAATCGTAATATGGATGGCTGGCGCATGAAGAACTTCCCTGGCCACCAAATGGCTTATATATCACAAATTGAAGATAAGAAATTCCAAAAAATTGAGCCTAAATCTTTGGGCAACCACTAAGGGGGTTAAAACATGGCCAAAACATTACCAAGTGTAGACGTTGTAACAGTTGGTGTAGGGTGGACAGGTGGTATCGTTGCTGCTGAATGTGCAAAAGCCGGTTTAAAGGTAGTTGGTTTAGAGCGAGGGCAAAAGCGTGGTACTGAAGATTATTTAAACGTTCATGATGAATACCGTTATGCCATTCGTTATGATTTAATGCAAAATCTATCCAAAGAAACGGTTACTTTTCGCAATGATCGTAATATGAAGGCATTACCGATGCGCCAGTTAGGTTCCTTCTTACTCGGAGAGGGGCTAGGAGGGTCAGGAACACATTGGAACGGAATGACGTATCGTTTTTTACCCTATGATTTCCAAATAAAAACGCTAACCGATAAACGTTATGGTCCAAACAAACTTGGGCCAGATTATCTCATTCAGGATTGGGGTTTAACATACGATCAACTTGAGCCTTATATGGACAAGTTTGAAAAAACAGCTGGTATTTCTGGAGATGATAAAAATACATTTAGCGGAAAACGTTCAAACCCTTATCCAACAGGACCTATGAAGAAAACGCCGATGCTTATGCAATTTGAAAAGGCGGCACAGGACTTAAAGCTAACACCTTATATGGTGCCATCAGCAAACGTCTCTGAGGTTTATAAAAACCCAGATGGTGAAACCATTAATGCTTGCCAATATTGTGGCTTCTGCGAACGTTTTGGTTGTGAATATGGCGCAAAATCCTCTGCAGAAATTACAGTTGTCCCTACTGCATTAAAAACAGGCAATTTTGATTTACGCTACAATTCCAATGTTGTTGAAATTTTAAAACAAGGCAATAAGGTTACGGGTGTAAGATATATCGATACCGTATCAGGAGAAGAATTTATTCAGCCTGCCAGCGCTGTCGTTTTAACGAGTTACGTCTTTAACAATGCCAAGCTATTAATGGTCTCTGACATAGGCGAAAGATATGATCCTACTACTGGTAAAGGGACACTTGGACGAAATTATTGCTATCAAATATTACCTGGGGCTGCTGGTTTCTTTGACGAACAATATAACACATTTATGGGGGCAGGCTCTTTAGGCATGTGTGTAGACGACTATAATGGCGACAATTTTGACCATAGTGAATTAGATTTTATTCATGGTGGAAACATCGCTCTTACACAAACAGGGACCCGACCAATTGGGTCAAATCCAACCCCTCCTGATACACCTACTTGGGGACCAGAATTTAAAAAGCAATCTATTCATTACTATACACGTTCATTCGGGATTGGTGCGCAAGGCGCATCCATGCCACATAAGCAAAATTATTTAACATTAGATCCAACCTACAAGGATGCATATGGGCTTCCATTAATGCAACTAACGTACAACTTTACGGATCAGGATCGTGCGCTTCATAAATTTATTTCTGCGCGTGCAGCAGACCTTATGAAGCAAATGGGTGCAAAAACAATCGTCCCAAATGCTGAAATTACCGATTATAATATCGTGCCTTACCAAACAACACATAACACAGGTGGGACTGTAATGAGTTTAACGCCAGAGCAAGGTGTCGTGAATAATTACTTGCAGCACTGGGATGTTGATAATCTCTTTGCTGTAAGCGCTGGAAACTTTGCACATAATAGCGGCTACAATCCAACTGGAACGTTGGGAGCACTAGCCTACCGTTGTGCAGAAGGTGTCATAAAGTATAGTCAATCAGGTGGCTCTTTAGTATAAAAAAATCATTCTAAAGGAGGCAAGACTTATGGGAGGTCTAGGAGCAATTGGTGTACCTGGGTTAATTATTATTTTAGTTATTGTATTAATTGTATTTGGCCCAAAAAAATTACCAGAAATCGGTGGAGCAGTTGGTAAAACGTTTGCAGAATTTAAAAAGTCCACTAAGGGACTTATAGACGATGATGATGATTCGGTGAAAAAGGTCGAAAAAAAATCTGATGCTTCGTAGGAGGGTTTCCTATGGATCCTTATGAGGATGGAAAAAGAAAGTTTTTAAGCCCTCTTGATAAACCACAAGCTGAGCCTCCGTTACCTATGGAGGCTTTAGTTGAAATACAAGCGGTAAAAATGGAAGAGCAGCATATAGCAGATGAACCTCTTATACCAGTTAACTCGTTATTGGAACATCTTTCAGAACTACGTAAACAAATAATAAAAGGGCTTACAGTTTTTGTCCTATTTTTTATTGTTGTTTTTTCTACTATTAATATTTGGTTCCCCTTTGTAACTCGTGGTCATTCTCTCATTATTTTAGGGCCACTTGAGGTCGTTAAATTTTATATGACCATTTCAACTACAATATCATTTGGTCTTGCTATGCCATTTCTTGTTCATTTTATGTGGAGTTTTGTAAAACCAGGGCTAAAAGAAGCGGAAAGTCGATTTTTAGGACTTTATGCACCCGTTATGCTGGCACTGTTCTTATTGGGAATCGCTTTTGGCTATTTTGTTGTAAACCCTCTAAGCTATTCATTTTTAGTCGGCATAGGTGCTACCAATTTTGATGTCATGGTATCCGCTAGTGAATATATGCATTTTTTAATTATGACTACAGTACCACTTGGACTATTATTCGAATTACCCATCGTTGCCTTGTTTTTATCGGCTATTGGGGTACTGACTGCTGAATCCATGAAAAAAATACGAGGCTGGTCATATATCGGAATGGGTGTAGGCTCCGCTGTCATAACACCGCCCGATTTTATTAGTCAACTCCTCGTATTAATACCTATGATTATTTTGTATGAAATAAGTATCTATCTTGTCAAACGCATAGAACGAAAACAAATTGAAAGCACTGCGTAAATTTTACGCAGTGCTTATTTTTTCTTTAAATCCATGACAATAATTTCTGGTAGATTAAAAATGCGGTATGGTACCGAGCTATTGCCCAGACCACGACTAACCACCATCTTAGTCGTTCCTTCATCATAGACACCAGCCGTATATTTTGGAAATAGCCCCTGTCCAGGTGCAACAAGTCCTCCAAGACCAGGAATACGAACTTGCCCACCATGTGCATGCCCAGAAAATACTAAGTCTATGCCATCATTTACATACGTATTAAACACTTCAGGTCGATGTGCCAGTAACATCTTAAACATATCATCTGGTAAATAAGCTGTAGCCAACTCCAACATTTCTTCTGTTGATCTACCCATTAACGGATCTTCAATTCCAACAATCGCCAAGCGCTCCCCGTCGCGCTCTAACACGGTCGATTCATTGGCCATTATATGTACTCCTAACGATGATAGCGCCTCATAAATTTCACTTACCTTATTCGTCGCCACTTCATGGTTTCCTAGTACATAATAAACATCCGTTATTTCAACTAGTCCCTTCACTGCCTGTAGACTTTGTTTTAAATCATAGCGATTGCTATCAATCACATCACCTGTGATAAAAATATAGTCAGGATTTGTTTCCTTAACTTTAGCAATCAGTTTTTGCTGATTGTTACCAAAGAGGGCATCATGTAAATCCGATACTTGTACAATGCGTAGCCCATCAAAGCTGGCAGGTACCTTTTCTGATTCGAATACATGCTTACTAACGACTAGCCAGTGATTGTTTACGTACAAAAAAATGACTATAAAAACAACGAAAAAAACACCATATAATAATTTTTTCAATCGCAATCGCTCACTTTGCGGCTACTTTTTTTCAGAAAAAAATTCTGACTTCCCTATTATAAGCAAAAAACAAATTGATTGTAAGTATATGCACTTTAATTACATAAAATGCACAAAATTCAACTATACCCCTCCCCCCTTTATAGGAAATCATGCGCATTTAATCTATTCGTAGTCAGCTTTCACATGATATAATATGGGTATAATTTCATAATTATGTACATTCAAAAATTTCAACTATCTGTACCTTCCAATTTGACAAGAATGAGAGAACAAAGATGAGAAAGCTATTACTTATTTTTATTGTTATTAGTATTGTAGTGATTGGGTTAACAACTCAATTACTTAATAATGAAAGCCCAAATGCGCCTAAAGCTGTTGCAGGAGTAATCGATCTTAGGCAGTATGACTTGCACGAAAACACTGTAAGTTTGGATGGAGAATGGGATTTCATTCCTGATAAATTATTGAATTATTCAGAATTTGACTCCTACCATTCTTATTTAGTCAATGTCCCTTCACTATGGTCTAGGTATAAGCTGGATGATCAAACTTTCACTTCACTTGGTAGCGGTACCTATCGTTTAAAAGTTCTTATTAATCATACGGATGCTATATTAGGCATAAAAACAGGTAATATTCGAATGTCGAATGCCATTTACATAAATGAAAAACGTATTGGACAAAGTGGAGAACCTGCTGAGAATTCGACATATGTACAACAAAATGTACCGTATGTTGCTTATTTTTCGCCTGACAAGGATGAACTTGAAATCATCATTCATGTCGCTAACTTTGATTATGCATCCGGCGGAGGAATTATTGGTTCCATTTTTATCGGGGATCAAGAGAGTATTGGTAAGTTAAGAGAAAGTTCGCTTTTCTACGATTTAATTACCATTGCTGCCTTTTTTACTATGTTTATTTATTTTGCTGGTTCCTACTTATATGCCAAGCTTGAAATTGAGCAGCTTTATTTTTCTTTATTCTGCTTTATGGTTGGTTTATACAGTATATCTCATGGAGAAAAAGTATTAATGGAATTACTCCCTATCACCTATGAATCCCTGATTCGAGTCCAAATCATTTCAAGTATCGGCTCAGGTATCTTCATGCTGCTGTATTTTTACCATGCCCTCCAGCAAATTGCCTATAAAAAGTTCGTGAAAGTACTTTGTATGATTGGCATTGTCTTATCAGCTACGGTGATGCTCCCGATATCCATTAGCTCATACTTACAAGCCGTCTATTCTATTTATATTTTAATCAATATCTTTTATTTGCTTTATATTCAAACGATCGCAATCTTTAAACGTTTAGTAGGCGCTATTTATTTATGGATTAGTACTATGGCAATTCTTATCTATATGGTTGTAGCTACTTTAAATCTCAATATTAATTTAGAAATCTACTCTTTACCTCCTTTGCTTCCCTTTATTTGCTTAACGATGCTCTCTCTTTATATTTCGCATCGTTTTACAGATTCTTATTTGGAAAAAGGACGATTAACAAATGCTTTACTCCGCGTGGATAAATTAAAGGATGAATTTCTCGCAAAAACGTCACATGAGTTTCGCACGCCATTACACGGTGTAATTGCCATTTCTCAGTCCATGTTAGAGCCCCCTGAGAGCTCAACACTAACGATGGAACAAAAGGAAAAAATATCACTTATATTTAATATTACCGAAAAGTTATCACATCTTGTTAATGACATAGTAGATTTTTCAAAGTTAAAAGAGGGTGAGCTAAAATTACGCCTGGCTAATGTAGACCTTTATTCTGTCACCCATGTGATCGTTGAAATATTGTCGTACATCGGCAATAAGGACGTCAAGATTTACAATTACATTGAACGAGGAAAATTTATTGTTGCAGACGAGGATAGACTGCGACAAATTCTTTATAACATTATTGAAAATGCTGTTAAATATACTAGGCATGGAAAAGTGGAGATATCCTGCTATGAAGAGCAGGGGTTCCTTACTATTGAAGTAAGTGACACTGGTCGAGGCATTGCCCCAGAGCATTTAGAGTCGATCTTTGAGCCATTCCGACAGTTAGAGGATGCAAGTAAAGGGGCCGGACTTGGTCTAAATGTCACAAAAGAACTTGTCAATTTGCATGGCGGGGAAATCACCGTCCATTCAGTGGTCGATCAAGGAACGACTTTCTGTGTCAAACTACCAGTGGAGCCAATTAAGCAAGATCAACAAGAAAAGCAACAGCAAAATAAAATTATATTAACAAAAGACTATTTACCAATAACATTCCCCTATTTTAAGGAAAGGAAATCGGGTAAGAAAATATTGATTGCGGATGATGATCATATTAATCTCAAAGTACTAATCGATATTCTTGCAAAGGAGAACTACGCTATCATTGCTGTTGATGATAGTCGGCAAGTTTTTGAACAATTAACTTTGCATCCAGATATAGACTTATTAATTTTAGATATTATGATGCCCAACCTTTCTGGATATGAGGTTTGCCAACAAATTAGAAAAAACTATTCTTCGGCGGAATTACCCATTCTAATGCTTACTGCAGCCATTAGACCAGAGGATTTACTAGCAGCATTCCAATCTGGAGCAAATGATTTTCTCCATAAACCATTAGATACTGCTGAATTGAAGACTAGAGTGCGAAATCTTATTTTATTAAAGGAATCAGCGGAAACTGCCATTAAAATGGAAACAGCATTTTTGCAGGCACAAATAAAACCACATTTTATTTATAACGTTTTAAATTCAATTTTATCGCTAAGCTATTTAGACTTGGATAAGGCCCGTATTATGATAACTGATTTTGCTACGTTCTTAAGAAGTAGCCTTGCTTTTGAGAATACCAATAGCCTTATTCCTCTCGAACAGGAGCTCCTGCTAATTCAAGCTTACGTCAATATTCACCAGACGAGATATCCTGATCAACTTGAATGGGAAATTCAGATGGAGGAGCCATTACGTATACTGATTCCCCCTCTGCTACTTCAACCGTTAGTAGAAAACGCTCTTTTTCACGGTTTAAAAAACAAGCGAGCAAATGGAAAAGTAATAATGACTATTAAGAAAGATCAACAAATGATTGATATTCAAATTGAGGATAACGGTAACGGAATGACACAAGATTTAGTTGAAAAAATTTTATCGGAGGAGCCCTCCGTTCACCAGAGCGTCGGAATCCGCAATATTACCAAACGTCTAAGAAAATATGAAAATACCACTTTCCATATCGAAAGTATTGTCAATAAAGGAACGACTGTAAAATTAAGATTCCCACTATTTTTGGATGAAAAGAGGTGAAAGAATGTTAAAAGCAATCATTGTAGACGATGAAATATTAGCAATCAATTTATTAGAAGCTATGTTAAAGGACAATGGAGCGATTGATGTGATTGGAAAATTTCTCAATCCTTTAGAAGCTATCGCAAACATTCCTACGCTCAAACCCGATATTCTTTTTCTAGATATTGAAATGGCTGAGATGAGTGGTATTGATTTGGCTAGTAAGATAGAAGAATTAACGCATGTTTTGGACATCGTGTTTGTGACTGCCTACGAGCATTATGCGATTGAGGCGTTTTCTGTTCAAGCTATTGACTATATTTTAAAGCCTATTGAAAAAGACCGTTTAATGAAAACAATAGAAAGGATCTCTATACGAAGGGGGAAAATTCAGCAACTATCAGATGGAAGTATACGAAATGAAGATGTTCAAGTCATCGAAAATTTTCACTTCCACCTACACTCAGGAAAGATGTACATCGATGGAATGGCTTTAACCTTATCCACTAAAGAGTTTCATATTCTATACTTTCTAGCACAGCGACCAGGGCAAATTTTCCATCCATCTGACCTGTATAAGCTCATTTGGGCAGAAGATAGTTTAGGACAAACACAGGCATTAAAAGTTCACATAAGCAATTTACGAAAAAAGCTAGAGTCCATCCCTGGCCATCAAGCTAACATTGTAACGGTAAGAGGTTCTGGTTATCAATTCCTCTTTACATAAAGACAAAAAGGCACGACGATTAGTTAATAAAATCGTCGTGCCACGTTTTATCTTTTTGCCGCTTCTTGAATCTCATTAAATGCCCAATGATTACTTGGGACATCTTTAAATATTGGAATTTGATTTTCCGTTGTTACTTGACGTTCAAATAAGTGATTAAGTATCTTCACTGCTTGTGCCCGTGTTAAATAACCCTCGGGGTCAAATGTGTCTGCCGTTGTACCAGTCATAATACCCCTCTCATTAACAGTATGAATGGCTTCAACAGCCCAATGGTTATTACTAACATCTGTGAAAACGTTACTTTGTGAGGTTGGTTTACAAAAATCTGCGTTTGGATTGTTTACACAATGCTTTTCTATCCAACGAGCCGCTACTACAGCCATTTGGGCACGTGAAATAAAACCATTTGGTTGAAAGCTTGCCTCCGTAACACCGTTAAATAAACCTGTATGTTTCACAAATTCAATTGCATCTTTGGCATCATGCTGAACAATATCTGTAAATGTTGCCTTCGACGTAGGAATTTCATTAACTGTTAATTGTCTAGCAAACATACTTGCCATTTGGGCGCGTGTTACAAAAGCATTCGGTCTGAATGTCCCATCTGCATTGCCACGAATATAGGCTATATGTGTTGTTGGTTCCATCACATTTTCAGGCAAATAGAGCATAGAGAAGGTAGAGAATTTCTGAACTTCAAATTGCAAACCTTGTATATCTTTTTGATAATCTACCACTTCCCCACGCACTAACTCTTTTGTGCCATCGCTATGCTCGATAAAAATAGCTAAATGATCAAGTTGTTCTTGAGTGATATTTTTTGGTAATGGCAGTGTTAAAGTAACAGGACGATTTTGCATATTCGTTTCAATGGTCATCGGACGACCAATTAAATGCACTTTGTCACCTTGTATGGAATTCTTAATTATATCTGCTTCTACTATTCTTTCTTCCACTCGGTGTTGCAGTTCCGATGACTTAATAGGAACTAAGCGGAAGTATAAATCATCGTAAAAGTTCAATAAATTTGGGATAGAAATCACCACATTGACAGTAGCCATTTCTAACTTTATGTTTCCAGAACTTAATTGCGCTATTGAAGATTTGGGAATCTCAATGACAATTTCACTAACTTTATCATTTGTATCAGGAATAATAATCCGAGCAATATCATTACGCAATTGTTTCGCTTTTTCTATTGTTTCTTTAGCAATATCCTCTGACATGGAAACATGATCCTTTATAACTCCATCTGGCATCGTTGTACGAGTAATCGGTGTTTTAGATAAATTTATCCCATCTTCTCCTTCAACCTCTACAACAATACGTTCTGTGTTTGTTGTAGGTGTAGAGCTACCACTAGTACTACTACTATTATTGCTGGTAGGTGGTGATACATTACTGATCCACTTGGCGTAAATAGTCATGTTTCTTGTAATAAAACTACTTTCGAAGTCAAATAGTTTTTCCAGTGTATTGCTTGAGTACCAACCTCCAAATGTGTAGTCTGCTTTCGTTGGCACTGACGTTGGTTTATTTGCTTTTCCTCCATGGGCTACGGATTGATGGGATACCGTACTTCCTCCATCCGTGTTAAAACTCACGGTATACGTCTGTGCTTTCCACTTAGCGTAAATTGTCGTGTTTTCTGTAATAACATTAGTAAAATCATAGGCTTGTGTATGACCAGCATCTTTATACCAGCCTCCAAATGTGTAGCCTGCTTTTGTCGGTGCTGGGGTTGGCGCACTCGCTTTTTCACCATAGGCTACGGATTGGTCGGATACTGCACTTCCTCCATCCGTGTTAAAACTCACGGTATACGTCTGTGCTTTCCACTTGGCGTATATTGTCGTGTTTTCTGAGATGACATTAGTAAAATCATAGACTTGTGTATGACTAGCATCTTTATACCAGCCTTCAAATGTGTAACCCGCTTTCGTTGGCTCTACCTGCGGCATCGTTGCCTTTCCACCGTGGGCTACGGATTGATGGGATATGGCATTTCCTCCATCCACTTCAAAGCTAACCGTATAATTCAGTGGTTTCCACTTCGCATAAATTGTCGTATTGGCTGCAATTTCTTTGTTGAAATCATAGATATCTGTATGAGTTACGTCTGTATACCAACCTTCAAATGTGTAGCCTGCTTTTGTTGGTGCTGGGGTTGGGGCACTCGCTTTTTCACCATAGGCTACGGATTGGTCGGATACTGCACTTCCTCCATCCGTGTTAAAACTCACGGTATACGTCTGTGCTTTCCACTTGGCGTATATTGTCGTGTTTTCTGTGATGACATTAGTAAAATCATAGACTTGTGTATGACCAGCATCTTTATACCAGCCTCCAAATGTGTAACCTGCTTTTGTCGGTGCTGGGGTTGGCGCACTCGCTTTTCCACCATAGGCTACGGATTGGTCGGATACTGCACTTCCCCCATCCGTATTAAAACTCACGGTATACGTCTGTGCATTCCACTTGGCGTAAATTGTCGTAGCCTCAGTGATAACACTAGTAAAATCATAGGCTTGTGTGCGACCAACATCTGTATACCAGCCTCCAAATGTGTAGCCTGCTTTTGTTGGTACTGGAGTTGGTTCACTTGCCTTTTCTCCATGGGCTACGGATTGATTGGATACTGTACTTCCTCCATCCACTTCAAAACTAACCGTATATTTCAGTGGTTCCCACTTCGCATAAATTGTCGTATTGGCTGTAATTTCTTTGTTGAAATCATAGATATCTGTATGAGTTACGTCTGTATACCAACCTTCAAATGTGTAGCCTACTTTTGCTGGGGTTGGGGCACTCGCTTTTTCACCATGTGCTACGGTTTGATTGGCTATTGCACTTCCTCCGTCCACTTCAAAACTCACGGTATGCATCTGCGCATTCCATTTAGCGTAAATTGTTATGTTACCACTGATGTTACTATTAAAATCATAGACTTGTGTATGACCAGCATCTGTATACCAGCCTCCAAATGTATAGCCTGCTTTTGTTGGCTCTACCTGCGGCATCGTTGCTTTTCCACCGTGCGCAACGGATTGATTGGCTATTGCACTTCCTCCGTCCACTTCAAAACTAACGGTATACATCTGTGCATTCCACTTGGCGTAAATTGTCGTAGCCTTAGTGATAACACTATTAAAATCATAGGCTTGTGTGCGACCAGCGTCTTTATACCAGCCTCCAAATGTATAGCCTGCTTTCGTCGGGTCTATCTCTGGCATCATTGCCTTTCCACCGTGCGCTACGGATTGATTGGATACTGCACTTCCTCCGTCCACTTCAAAACTCACGGTATGCATCTGCACATTCCACTTGGCGTAAATTGTCGTAGCCTCAGTGATAACACTATTAAAATCATAGGTCTGTGTATAACCAGCATCTGTATACCAGCCTTCAAACGTATAGCCTGCTTTCGTTGGCTCTACCTGCGGCATCGTTGCCATACCGCCATTAATAACCGATTGACTTGGTACCGCACTTCCTCCATCTGTTTCAAAACTGACTGTATGTTTCACTTGAGGTGAGGTATTAAAATCAACTAATGAAATGCTTCCAAAAACAGCATAGTCATCTTTCATATTAGGTGAGGAAAGAATTAGTGTAATAATATTATTACTACCAATATCATTAATATTTTGTTCGGTGAGTAAATCACCGATAGGTAATAAAATAGGGAAATCGAAATTATTAAAACTATAAGCTGGTTTTGAAAAAGCCTTCTCAATCCCTACATTACTTGGTAAGGTAGATAGAGGATATGTACTTCCGTCAGTAACTATCCAATCGTCCGAGCTACCAATATTAATTGTTAAAGATGTTATATCTCCATCACCATCGGAAAATTGCAATGGCGTTAGGCTTAACTTTGCATTGGAGTAATCATAGTTAGCTGGTAAGTTAAATTTTAGATATGCAGTGTATATCATATCACCTGAATCCCAGCCACCAACCCCAGCCACTTCACCTAGCATAATATCAACTATATTTGGTGTAACTTGAGAAACAGTTCCCGTTACAATCTCATTAGGTTCAATAGTTGTAGTTGCTGCCCTCGCTACTTGTAATTCTAAAAACGGTTGTACAATTATGAGCAACATTGCAATCAACATAAGTACAACATATACTTGTTGACGTTTTTTCATTTACATCACTCCCCATTCACTGGGTATTCACCATACAAACAAATAATAAAGTTTAATGCTACATAAGGCTGCATGTTATTATGCGGCAAATTCCCACCGGTTGTACCAATCGCTTACTGATGAATATTTACTTTTGTATTTGCTGTAAATTCTTTATATATTTTTTTGGGATTAAATCCTCCTATAGCACTCCAAACAGCACCTTCTGGACTACTATCTCCACCAGTTGTTTTCGAGCTTCCTTGTAATACATGTTTATGGACAGGAAGCTGCTCATTACTTAATGTCACATTTTCTACCCCTACATCTTTGGCAAATTCTCTTGTTGTAAGTCCTGTGCCAGTTCCGTAGTGCATGGGCGCTTTACCTCTTAAATCTGGTAACTTAAAATCTGTTTTCCCATCCCCACCAAATCTATTACCAATAACCGAATATAACACGGCATGCTGCTGAATAAGTAATGTACTACCATCACAAAAAGCCCAATCTCTTGGTGCATAATTTCCAGCAAATATTCGAATCTCTCCTGTATAGGCATCTGCCATTTTTTGTCCCTCCTTAGCTTCTAGGTGGAAAAATCCCATTTATTGCAATACAAAACGATACTACTAGATATGGTTGCATATTATTATGTGCCTGATTTTGTCCTGTAACTGTCATCGCCGTTGAACTCATTTGAGTATTTACATTACTAGAAAACATAGGATTTCCATCAAATTTTCCCCATACGTTATTCATTGGGGATGGTTTATTTGTTACGCCTTCATCAGCATAAACTTCATGCGTGTGAGTAGGCATTTCATTTATTGTCAATGTATGGGTTGCCTCACCGCCTATGGAACCATAGGTAATTTGATCACTTTTATGAAGTGGTACTCTTCCTTGCAAATCAGGTAACGCAAAAGTCGTTTTACCATCTCCCCCATAGCGGTTTCCTATTAAAGAATAAAGTGCTGTATGCTGTCTTATTTGTAATAGTCGGCCATCACACGGTAACCAATTTTGAGGTATTTTTTCGAAACTAAATAGCCGTACTTCTCCTAAGAACGGTTCTGCCAATATACTCTCCCCCTTTTAAGTAAAATCAGGGTAAAGACCCTGCGTTGCAATAATAAAATTAATGGCCAATGAAGGCATCATATTCTCATGAGGTTGATTGCCACCCACAGACGTCACTAAATCTGCATTCATCTGCACAATATCACTAGCTACATTTGTTTGATAATTCTTTAAATCAGCTTTTCCCCACACATTATTAGCTGGAGAGCTTGCTGTAGTATCCATTTTTTCTTTATTTGCTGAAACTATATGAGTATGGGCTGGTAAATTCGTTTCTGTTAGTGTTACTTTTTCCGTTCCGCCATTACTCGCGATAGGATATTGCGAGCTTAAATGAATAGGGATTCTTCCACGTAAGTCTGGTAAAGCAAAATTTGTTATTCCATCCCCACCATATTTATTTCCTATTAATGAATAAAGAGCCTGATACTGATTAATCAATAACAGTTGTCCATTACAAAGAGCCCAACCTATTGGAGCAAACTTACCACTAAACATACGAATCTCACCTAGATACGCCTCTGACATGCCAACACTCTCCTTTTCTTTTATTTCCATAGCATTTTCATATAAATCTCATCTTCTTGAATAACTTGAAATCCTAGTTTTTCATAAAGGTCTCTTGCAGAATTAATTTTAAGAACCTGTAATACAACTGCTTTGCGTTGTTCCTTCGCCTTTTTCTGAAGCTGAACAATCAGAAGTGTTCCTATGCCTCTCCCTTGGTAATTTGGCAATAAAGCTATATCTATAAGATGATGGTATTCAGGTTGCTCTTCCGTGAGAAACCTGCCAACGCCCTCAGCATCTACGACAATTTTCCAATGACTCGCTCTTGGGAATTGCTGATTGTAGGAAGCTTGCTGTGCACGCCATTGCATATCTAAAAAAAGTATCTTTTGTTCAGACGACCATCCCCATGAATCTATTTCTTCATTTCTTGTAGAGGCATAGATTTCATAGAGAAGTGCTTCATCTTCCTTTGCTATAGATTTAAGCTCTATTTTCATGATGTTTGTTCCACTTTCTTCTAAACATTCTTATTAGTCACAATGATAGATCTTACAAAGTTATGTCCTTTTTCAGGCAAGTCTTCCCAACTATCTACGTGCAATTGATGGTCAGCTAAACATTCAGATCGATTCTTACTTTTTTGAGGTACGTCCAGAAAAAGCGAGATGGTGCCATAGGATTTTTCACCCGGCTGTACCTTATCACGCCACGAACAAGAGCATTCATAGCCATTTGGACCAGTGGATGCTTTTATGCCCAATGCTTGTAATGTTGTATTTGGTGGGATACTAATCGGCTCCTTGTCCTCCTCATCTTGGGTGTTCCAGATTCCCCATTCCAACTGTGATTGAAACACTTCAAGCTCACGGTCTGTTGCATTTGTAATCATTAATGAAAATGTCCAAGTCGCCATTTTAATACGCTCCTCCTGTCGGTACTTTTTTCTTCGCGTTATCCATCACATCGTAAACATGCGTACGGTGTAAAACTGCATAGTCCCATTCAGATGCGCCAATGAGTGTTGTGATATTATTATTGTCTGTTCGGTAAAGAAGAACCATTTTACTAAAAATCCATGGCACAACGTCCATATCCTTATCAGAGGGAGCTTCAAAAACCCTTGTCTTTGAATTTTTCTCTGTTTGATGTTGCTCTTTTGTCACAGCGTTTAATATATTGAATTTCGCCTTTAATTCTGCCTGTAGTTCCTGTGCTACACTCGCTTTCACTACTTTTTCATCTGATACAGATACCTTCTCAGTAAATTTAAGGGCAGTTTCAATCGTACAAACCTTTTCCTCCACTGCCTTACTAGCAGTAGACAATCCATACTCATCTATGACAGTAATTTTTCCCTTTTTAGTAACAGTTTCAATTTTAGAAGCATCTCCTCTTAAGCAAGTTACCTCTACAGAAAAATACTGTTGTGCCTCTCGCTGCTTTAAATAAAGGCTATCAATTTCTACATCATTGACCCCGTCCCATAATTGTTTAGAAATGTTGAAGAGGGGCGTTCGAAATAATGGCATTTTTTCAAAATGAACACCACTTGGAATGGATTGGTTTAAATCAATTTCTCGAACATCTTCAATTTCGTTTAATGTTTTGATTTTGGACCAGTCCGTAAATAAATTATTTCTTATTTCTTTTTGTTTCAATTTATCCATTTTATTAGAGATCCGTATATTTCGAACAAAGTTATGACCATCGTGTGGAATGTCTTTCCACTCTGTTACTTCAAAATATCCATTTGCTAGACATCTAGCTTCATTTGGGTCATTATAGGGAACATTTACATAAAGACTTACTACCCCATATGGTGATTGTGTTGTATTATTTTGATCTTTCCAGGAGCAAGAAAATTCATAGCCATTTGGTCCAAATGCTGATTTGGCTCCAACAGCTTGAATCGTTTCACCTGCCTTAATCGTTTGAGGTTTTTTATCCTCTTCACCATCTGTATTCCAATAACCCCAGTGTAACTGCGATTCTACTAACTCTAAATCTCGGTCTGTGTCATTTGTAACATTTAAATAAAAAGTCCACGTCATCATTGCTTCCTCCTTTTAACTGAATTTTCGGAATACTTAAAACAGATGTATTCTATTTTCTATTTCTTACTACCTAAAACTGGTGTCGAGTATTGTATTTTTATTAGGACTCTCTTACTGGTTTTTATTATATTACAACTCACCTATTTTCTTCTACGAAATAATTCCATTTTTTAGGTTAATTTTTCTTAACCTTTCGACCTATAATTTTGTCAGAAAGCAAAAAAATCTGCTCATGCTCCCTTTTATGAACATAAACAGATTTACGTAAGGCTTATTTATTCAATTAAAACGAGTAAAGAGCTTCCATACTAATTCATTCCGATCGGCAACATCTACCTTTTGAAAAATTAGCTTTAAATGATCTTGAACAGTATAACTAGAAATCCCAAGGTTTTGTGCAATAATTTTTGTCGGTATCCCCTTCATTACTTCAACTACTACTTCCTTTTCTCTAGGTGTAAGATGATAGGCTTTCAGTAAATAGGCTAACATTGCTTTAGGAGATGCTTCATTTAGTAGTATAGCTATTTGCTGCTGTGAATCTGTTGTCATGAGAACTGATGCTTGGACTGTTACATAACCCGTGTTATTAATTGGAACTAATAACGAAGATTGGCTGTTCAATTTGTTAGCCTGTAGCTTTGCACAAAATGCCTGAATTGGTTTGGGTATTTGCCAATCAAGCAAGCCTTCATTGTTTCTTAAAAGTGTTAACAATTGAGCCGCCTTTGTATTGGTGGAAATAATACGATGCTCTTTATTCAAAATAATGATGCCACTCTGTTCCTCTTCGATAAAGAGTCGCTCTTCTATAATCGTATGGTAGAACCCCATTAATGCCTCAGCCATAACAGGCATGAGGATTTTCACTTGATTTACATCAGCATCTTGGAAATGAGGCTGTCCATTTTCTATCCTTTTAAACAGTGTTAAAAACCCATAGCATTGCCCCTGAAACATCATTGCAGCTCGAATTTCATCACTAAATCCATGGGGCTCTAACACCTCTCGATAACGTTTACTCTGACTACTCACATCGCTAAGTTTACCGATGAATTTGCCACTTTCTACAAGATATACATAGCTATTTATATCTTGTGAGTCGTATTCCAAAGACATTATATGCTGATGGATATCCTCTATTGATTGCTCTGTAACAGCTCCTATAGAAAAAAGGGTTTGAGTATCTGTCATGGTACAACAATATGCGTCAAAACTAATAAAATCACGCAATTCTTCTATCATCTTTTGTCGGTATTTAGCTGAATTCTGATTATCTTTTAAGTGGACTTCTGACCGTCTCTTCCAATAATGAATATCTTGCACAAAATTCCTCCCCCAGAATTATGGGATAGCACATTTTCCATAAGTATTTATAATTGAGAATAATTCTTAATTAAATTGTACAACAAGGAGGTAAAAATGAAAAATCCACAACATGACTGGCACAAACCTTATGTCTCTAACTACCAAAATACTATTCGACAAAAAATTAGTGGTTATGACCTTATCTATGACATGATGACCGATATTCTTCAAAGTTACCCGACTGATAACATGCTAATAGTTGGAGCCGGTGGCGGTCAGGAACTCTTTTCACTAGGGCAAGCTTTCCCATTCTCTCACTTTACAGCCATTGATACTTCTAAAATTATGCTACAGGCTGCCCGTAAACATATAGAGAAATTGGAACCCCCTCTTCATATTGACTGGTATGAAGAGGATTTACTTGCGTTAGTGTTTGACCATTCGTTTGAAGTGGCTTCCTGTCACTTAGTTTTACATTTTATTGAGGAACATGAGCAAAAAAAAGCTCTACTACAAAAATTGGCGGATAGCTTACAGGAGAGCGGAATTTTATTTATATCATCCATTAATGCAGACATGTCAGCCGTATCATTCCAACTCCAACTCAAGTATTGGCGAAGCTCTATGCTGCAAAATGATTTATCTGAGGAACACTGGCTACGCTTTGAGCAATCCTTTGGCTCCTCTACCTATCCAATTACACTTGAATTGCTAACGGACCTATTGCATGAAGTCGGTTTTTCAACGGTAATTCCATATTTTAAATCACATATGGTTGATGCCTTATTAGCCATTAAAGAAGAGGTAAACAAATGACAAGAGACAATATATTAATCGTGGGCGGATATGGTGAAGTTGGTCGTAAAATTGCAAAAATACTGCTTTCTAGCTACCCAAATAAGGTACGTATCGCCGGAAGGAATTTAGAAAAAGCCAGACAGTTTTGTGCACAGCATAATGGTCTCGTGGCACCTTTACAAATGGATGTATCTAAAACTGTACATCTACAGCAATTAGCCAATGTAGCCTTGGTCATTATGTGTTTGGAGCAACAAGATACTGCATTTGCAGAGCTCTGCTTGAAAGAAGGGATTAAGTATATTGATATTACTGCTAGCCATACCTTCCTCAAACAACTAAAAAATCTTCATTCGACAGCTTTAGAGTATCGTTCAACTGCCATATTCAGTGTCGGTATGGCTCCTGGACTAACTAATATAATGGCCATGCATACGACCAAGCCATTAACCACTATGGAGAAGCTCCATATTTCTATTTTACTTGGAGCAGGAGATACGCATGGCACTGCCGCTATTCTTTGGATTTTGCAACAATTAAATATTCCGTATTCCCATTACGAAAATCAGATTATTACTAATTTCACTAGTAAGAGATCTGTGCAATTTAGGGATATTGGAAAACGTAGTGTGTACCAATTCAACTTTTCAGATCAGCACACATTAGCTCATCATTTTCCTAGTGTTCCCATTGTGACGAGATTAGGCTTTGACGTAGAATCACTTAATTGGTTTGTCGCCTTTTTACAAAAAAGTCGTATTTCCTATTTATTAAAATTTAAAGGAATACAATCCATGCTTGCCTCCCTCGTTCAAAAAATAAAAATGGGTACAGATGTATGCTCCATACAAATTGAAGCTATTGGTAAGATACAACATAAAGAAGCGACTGTGACACTAGACTTTAAAGGTCGTGATGAATCACTTGTGACAGCAAAGGTTGCAGCTGCCATTGCTAGAGAACTTCTAGATAACAAATATCCAGCAGGGACTTATCATATTGAAGAATTATTTACATTGGAAGAATTACAAAACCAATTTGATGCATCTTCTTTCTCTCAACTAATTACATCACAATAGGGGCATAACCTTATATTTTACGTTCTGAATAAAAAACGCAGTAAGTTCCCCTCTCAAAGAGAACTTACTGCGTTTAATTATTTATAAAACTTTTTCTAAGAAATCCTTTGCTCGCTGTGTAGAAGGCGCTGTAAAAAACTGCTCGGGAGGAGCATCCTCAATGAGCTTTCCACCATCTAAGAAGAGTATACGATCAGCAACTTCACGTGCAAAGCCCATCTCATGTGTCACAATTAACATTGTCATACCACTGTCCGCTAGGTTTTTCATAACAGCCAATACTTCTTTAACCATTTCTGGATCAAGTGCTGACGTTGGTTCATCAAATAATATAACCTTTGGATCCATCGCAAGCGCTCGGGCAATGGCAACACGTTGTTTTTGTCCACCAGAGAGACGGTTTGGATACTCTTGGCGCTTTTCAAAGAGCCCTACTTTCTTAAGTAACTCTTCTGCATTTTTTATCGCAACCGCTTTATCCATTCCCTTTACATTAATTGGAGCGTACGTTAAATTTTCTAACACTGTTTTATGTGGGAAAAGATGAAAATGCTGAAATACCATCCCAACTTCTTCCCGTATTTTCATAATATTTGTCCCTTTATCTGTAAGAACATCCCCAGCAATCGTTACCTTTCCACTCGTAGGGATTTCTAATAAGTTTAGGCAACGAAGGAATGTTGATTTGCCAGATCCTGAAGGTCCGATAATAGCAATTACTTCTTTTTCTTTAACTTCGGTTGAAATACCTTTTAGTACTTCATTCTGACCATATGATTTGTGTAGATCTTCAATTTTAATCACTTTTTCTCATTCCCTTCTCGATTCGTTTACCAAGGAACGTTAAAACAAGTGTCATGAGGTAATAGATAATACCGGCAAATAGTAAAGGCTCAAGATATCGATATGTCGAACCACCGACGATATAAGCACGACGCATTATATCAAGGGCACTAATTACTGTGACAACTGCTGTTTCTTTATTTAGTGTAATAAATTCATTAACTAGAGAGGGCAAAATATTTTTTACTGCCTGCGGGATAATTATATCCTTCATCATCTTTGCATATGGAATGCCAAGAGCTTGTGCGGCCTCCATTTGCCCTTTATCCACTGCATTAATACCTGCACGAATAATTTCCGAAATATAAGCACCTGAATTTAAACCAAATGCAATAATGGCCGTTGGAATAGGCTCGATTTGAATATCTAATAATTGTGGTACTGCATAATAAATAATTAATAATTGTAATACTAGTGGTGTTCCACGGAAAATTGACGTATAAAAGTCAGCAAACCAGCGTAAAACTTTTACCTTTCCAATTTTACATAAGGCTAGTAATATACCGACGATAAACCCAATGATGGATGCACCAATTGCAATTTGAAGTGTAACACCTATCCCTTTTAAAATATAAGGAATAGAGGGAACGATAGCTGTAAAATCTAAATTCACAGCGCTCCCTCCTTTCTTTTTCATCTTGATTCAGCAATTCTTTTTTTCACTGAAAGCGAAACAACCAATACAGAAGCTTCTGGCGGATGTCACAGATATGGGAGTGGACCTTTTCTAGCACACTCGAAAAATTTAGACGTAATCATTCCGAAGCACATTAGATTGAACTGAAAAGTATAAGCGATAGCCCAACTAAGAGCTATCGCATGCATGTATTATTCAACTTTTTCTAACCATTTTTCTTCTAGCTCTTGGATTTTTCCTTCTTCAGCTAGTTCTTTTAATGCCTTGTTAATTTTGTCTTTTAAATCACTGCCTTTTGGCACAGCAATTGCTTTGAAATCCTCGGGCTGTTCTTCTACAGGGAAGGAAGCTAATTGATCATTTGTTTTTAAATACCCCTTCGCAACGCCACCCTCTAAAATGCCTGCGTCTAAGCGCTTAGACATCATATCTTGAATAATTTCAGGAATTCGTGTACGTCCTTCAACTGAAACATCCACTTTTTTAGCAATTTCATTACCTAAATTTTCTTGAATAGAGGCTGTTTGCACACCAACTTTTTTACCAGCTAAATCAGCTTCCTTTTTAATACCGCTATCCTTTTTAACAATGATTACTTGCTCTGTTTCATTGTATTGATCAGAAAAATCTACTACCTTTTCACGTTCAGGGTTTGGTGTCATACCAGAAATGACTACATCAATTTTTCCTGCTTGTAACGCTGGTACAAGACTGTTGAAGTCCATATCTTGCACTTGCATGTCCACACCTATTTTTTCCCCAACCAATTTAATTAAATCAATATCAAATCCAATAATTTCTTCACCTTTTGCAGCGTCAACATATTCAAATGGCGCATAGTCTGCTGAAGTACCAACTTTTAATACTTGTTTGTCTGTACTACCATCAGCATTATTATTTGCATTATCCTCTTTAGCGCCACAAGCTGTTAGTACGCCAATAGCTAGGACAAGAATTATCATAAAAAACTTATTCTTCATCTTTAAGCATCTCCTTTTATTTATAATGTATTGTGTATGAGAATACATTTCTCAAAAATAGTCGACTGGATATTTATTCATGTTTGAGAATAAAAAAACTATCTGCTAATTAAGATATACTCTTTTGAAATAATAATCAAGATAAACTAGATAATTTTTAGCGAATTATTATATGCGAAATTTTCAGATAAGTCAATTTATTTTTTTCAAGTTGTCTTTCCTTACTATTTTCCGAAAGCTTAATAATTATCCCTTCATTTTTAGCAAAATTTCCGCGGAAATAAAAAAGACCCCCATTTGGAGGTCTCTTGCTTATTTGTCTTCTGTAAATAATTTATCTTTTAATTCGTCCTCGCCAGAGCCTTCCGCTAATGGAACATGAGAACGATAAGCCGCACGACAGATTAAATGTCCGGCAACTGGAGCTGTAACAAAGACGAATAGAATACCTAAAATTAATCGGACACTGACATAACCATCGTGCACCCAAAAGTATATAAATGCACCTAATAAGCAAGTTAACACGGATAATGTGGAGCTTTTCGTAGCAGCATGTGATCGCGTATAGACATCTGGTAAACGGATCATGCCAAATGCACTAATAACACTTACAATCGAACCGATTAGAATGAGGATGACTGCCGCCCATTCAATCATTTGATTTACGTTCAACAATCACACCTCTTTCAATATATTTTGTAAAGGCAATGGTCCCAATAAACGCTAAAATACCTAATATAAGAATGGCTTCTAAATAAGCCTTTGTTTTTAATATAATCGAAACAATCGCAATAGCGGATAAAAGATTTACACCAATTGTATCGAGAGCAATGGCTCGGTCAGGCATAGATGGGCCTCGGATAACCCGATACAACGACAGCGCGATGGAAATACTAAAGAAGGCGAGAGCCAGAAGTAAAATATTCTCTATCATTAACGCGTCACCTCCATTATTGCTTGTTCAAACTTTCCTATAGAGCGAATAACAGCATCCTTAGACTGCTCAATGTCCATTGCATGAATATAAAAGACATCGCCCTCTTCAGAAACTTCCATGACGACAGAGCCAGGTGTTAATGTTAGCAATAATGCTAGCGCCGTAATTTCCCAATCACCCTTGAGTGCAGTTTTATAAGTAAAAATACCTGGCGTAATGTTTAGCTTTGGTGTAGTAATTTGCTTTAATACACTATAGCTTGATAAAAATAGCTCCCAATTAAATAGCCATAATAACTTGATAATCGAAAAGACTCGTCGCAAGTAAAATTGGGTCCCATAAAAGCGGTGCATCGCATATAATATGCCCATTCCTACGATAAACCCCATTAAAAACGTTGAAAATTGTGGTGTCACTTCATCTTGCAAGAGTAACCAAAGTGCTGCGATAAATAAATTTAAAATAAACTGCATCGCCATTATTTATTCACCTCACCTTGCCATTGTTCACCATCTAGAACAGCGTCTATATAGATAGATGGTGTATATAACGTTTCTGCTGCATCGGTGACAAAGGGAGCCAATTTCTCCGCTCCTATTCCTAAACTAATTGTACAAGCAGCCAATAAAGTTAACGGCAGTATTACACGTTTGGGTAAAGGCTTTTCATCCTCTAAACTAATAATGGTCTCGCCAAAAAAGGAGGAAAGAAATATCCGCAGTAATGAATACAAAACAATTAAACTAGAGAAAAACCCTAGACCTAATAGAACAAAATTGCCGCCCTCTATCGCACCTTGTCCAATTAATACCTTCCCTAAAAAGCCACTCAATGGCGGGATACCCGCTAATGAACACATGGCTACAAAGAATAGCCATCCAAAGAACGGATAGTTGCGAATAAGCCCACTCATTTTATCTATGACTGTTTCCCCAGTTACATAAATCATCATGCCGACAGCTAAAAATAACATAGCCTTTGCCACCATATCATGCATTAAATAATAGACAACGCCCTGTAAGGCAGACTCTGTACCAATCGCTAGACCAGCCACTATAAACCCAACACCAATCAATACATTATAAGAAGCGATTGTTCTAACATCACGCCCTGAAAGAGCACCAATACAGCCAGCTATAATTGTAATACCTGCCATGATGCCAAGTGCCGTATGCGTGACTTCAGTATTATTTGGGAAAAGCAATGTAAAGGTTCTTACGAGTGCATAAATCCCAACCTTTGTTAATAGTGCAGCGAATAAAGCGGCAATGGCAGTGGGAGGTACACTATAAGAGCCAGGCAGCCAGAAGAATAGTAGCAGCCCCGCCTTTAAGCTAAAGACCATTAAGAAAATGAGTGCCACTGTTGTAATAAGTGGATTAGCACCGGCTTCCATCACACGCATAGAAATATGGGCCATATTTAATGTACCGACTGTTCCATAAAGAAAGGCCAATGCGACTAAGAAAATCCAAGATGCGACAATATTAATCAGCACGTATTTCAATGCTTCACGCAGCTGAATCTTTTCCCCACCTATGCTAATAAGTGCATATGAAGCCAGCAACATCACCTCAAAACATACAAATAAGTTAAAGATATCACCTGTCAAAAATGAACCATTAACACCAGCTACCATTAGTAAGGTAAACGGATAAAAATACATTTTTTCATACCTTAACTCCATTGTGAATATTGCATAGAGCATACAAATAACTGCTACAAGATTTGCTATTAACACGAGCAGCGTTGCGAAGGAATCTGCCACAAATGAGATACCAAATGGAGGTGCCCAACCACTAAAGTCAATGCGCAATATCCCTTGTTCTTGAATTTCTACTAATAAAATCACGCTAATAATAACGATAAAGCTTAATGTCAGTAAACTAATAATCCTTTGTAAAACGACATGCTCTTTTAAAAACACCAGTAAAATAGCTGTAATTACCGGTACTATTAATGGTAAAACAATCATATTACTCATCCGGCGTACCCCTCAATTCATCAAAATTCCCTGAACCATTTGTTTTGTACGCTCGATAGCCTAAAACGAGAACAAACGCAGTCACAGCAAAACTAATAACAATAGCTGTTAGAATTAGGGCCTGTGGCAATGCATCTGTATAAGGACCCTCTGATTCGCCTAATAATGGTACATCCCCCTTTTTAAGACCTCCCATTGTTAGAATCAGCAAGTGGGCAGCATGTGATAAAACAGCAGTGCCTAAAATAACACGTAATAACTGTTTAGAGAGGATTAAGTACGTCGCAACAGCTACTAATATACCTACTAAAATAAGTATTAAAGATTCCATCGGCTACTCATCCTCACTTATGCTTAAAATAATTGTCACGACAACACCCACCACCGTCAAAGCTACTCCTGCTTCAAAAATGGTTACGGTTGAAAAACCCATTTTCCCGAAAATCGGGACATTTATATACGTATAAGCCTGCGTTAGAAATGGTACATCGAAAAACAAAGAACCAATTGCCGTACCTGTTGCAAGCAATACACCAAGAGCTGCAACCTTTTTAAAGTCAAACGGCATTCCCTTATGCACAGTCTCTATATCGTAAGCAAGATACAATAATACAATGCCAGAAGCTAACACGAGGCCACCAATAAAGCCACCACCTGGAGCGTGGTGTCCTGCAAAGAACAAATACACGCCAAGTGTTAAAATAATGAAGACGACTGCCTTAGTGACTGTCCGTAATATCACATCATTAATTTTCATGATCTGCTTCCTCCTTCCGAGGCTTAAGCTTTGTTAGTGTATAAACCCCTAAGCCAGCAATCAGAAGCACTACAACCTCAAGCATTGTATCAAAGGCACGAAAATCCCCTAGAATTGTATTAACTATGTTGGAGCCACCCGCTAGCTCATAGGCATCATTAAAATAAGTGGATACTGGCTCAAACTGCTCGTAGTGCACTACAGCTAGACCAACCATTGTGACTGTTGCACCGACAAAAATAGAGATCATCGCTTTCGACCATTGCACCCTTTTGCGAGGTGCCTCAGGCATTAAGTCTGGTAAATACTTAAAGCATAAAAGGAATAATGCAGTTGTTACTGACTCTACAACCAATTGTGTTAACGCTAAATCTGGTGCGCGGAAAATGACAAAGAAGAAGGCAATTGAATAGCCTAGTACGCCATTTAATAGCATGGCTGTAACGCGACCCTTTGCAAAGATCATCCAAACTGCAGCGAATACCATAACAAATACAAGAATTAATTCGTATGACTCAATCGTGGAGTCCATATCAAAATTAAAGGTCATTGCGTCTGAATAAATAAAATAACCAGCGATAAGGGCCACGAAAAATACATATATATAAACAAAATAATGGGTTAAATTACCTGTCATATATTTGCGAGTAACCTTCTCTGAACCACTTTCACTTATTTCTATCATTCGATTATAGTAAGTATTAAATGTATATTTTTGTGAAAAAATGCGATACATCGGCTTCCAGCTTTTCAATGTTTTGAATAAGATGATCCCGAGTATTATGACTCCTAACGTCATTAATAATTCCGCATTAATTCCATGCCAAGCAGAAATATGTGGTGTTAATTCATTGGCTGTTGGGAATGTAGGATAAATACTTGCCATGGCTGGCTCCAAAATATAATGACCTAACACGTTCGGGAAGAAAAAGATACCGACTACTAACAGACATAAAATAATGGGTGATATTAGCATGCCCAATGGAGCTTCATGTGGTTTTCTATCTATTTTCTCAGGCTGTAGTTTACCCAAAAATGTTCGACTAATTAAAATTAAACTGTAGACAAAGGTAAAGATACTCGCTACCCATGCTACTAATGGGAAAAATAACCCTACATCAGCAATAGAAAAGGCCTCTACATCCCGAATAGCCAAGACCGCTGCAAAAAACATTTCTTTACTCAAGAAACCATTAAATGGTGGTAATCCTGCCATAGAAAAGCTACCAATGACTGCGATTGTAAATGTAATAGGCATTAAGGACATTAAGCCACCTAAACGGCGAATATCCCGAGTTCCCACTTCATGGTCGACAATCCCAACCATCATGAATAAGGCTCCTTTAAATGTGGAGTGGTTGATGAGATGAAACAGAGCAGCAAAACTTGCTTGTGTATATATAATAGAGTCTTTAGTGTAGCCATAGTAATGACCTACAGACCCTAGACCGAATAGGCTCATAATTAAGCCTAGCTGACTTATCGTTGAAAAGGCTAAGAGCGCCTTTAAATCCGTTTGGCGAACCGCATTAAATGATCCCCAGAAAAGTGTAACAAGACCAATAACACTTACGAGCCAGAACCAAATTGCTTCTCCCCCAAAAACTGGTGAAAAGCGGGCAACTAAATAAATCCCTGCCTTTACCATTGTGGCTGAGTGTAAGTATGCACTAACGGGTGTTGGTGCTTCCATGGCGTCCGGTAGCCAAATATGAAATGGAAATTGTGCAGATTTTGTAAAAGCCCCTAGCAAAATTAAGATTAATGCTGGAGTAAATAGAGCATGATCACGAATAACCTCTACATGAGCTACAATTTCACGAATACTAAATGTATCAGCAGCTACATAGAGCATCAGGAAACCAGCTAACATAGAGAGACCGCCAAAGACAGTAATCATCATTGCTTTTTTAGCACCTGCACGTGATGCCTTTCTATGATGCCAAAATGCAATTAATAGGAATGATGACACACTCGTTAATTCCCAAAATGTGTATAATACCATTAGGTTATCTGAAAAGACAACGCCAAGCATAGCGCCCATGAATAGTAATAAATAGCAGTAAAAATGGTGAAGAGATTCTTTCGTTGACAAATAAAAAATAGAATATAAAATGACTAAACTACCTACACCTGTAATCAGTAAGCCAAAAATCATACTGAGCCCATCTAGGTAAGTTGTAATATTTATATTAAAAGAGGGAATCCACTCATATGTATGGATAAATGTTTTACCTCCGGCAATTTGAGGAATATAGCGCGCAAGTAAAAGAAACAAGATGAATGGAACAGAAAAAACAAACCAGCCAAGATGTGTTACACGCCTTAGTCGCCTATACAGCAATGGGATAAGTGCAGCACAGACAAATGGCAAAAGTATCGCGATAAGAACTGTAACCAAATGAAAACCTCCTACTATCAAAATCATCAAGCAAATTTTTGTGGTGATTGGAATGGTAAGTGCTAAAACTATAGCAATTTGTTTAAGCTAAGTAACATATCAGATATATTCTTGAAATTTTGCAAATGGAAAGTGATGGGGTGTTAAAGTGTCTTGTCATTCATTGAAAATGGTATGTTTAGTTATTTAGTCACCTCTAACCCGATGCAAGCCTAAATAACTTGTGGAAAATCAGATAATTTATACAGTTACAACTCAATTATATCAGCATTATAAAGACACTTGACTATCTATTTAACACACTGCATAATAGTGTGGCATATGAAATCAATTTAGCTTAGATGCACGCAATGCATAAATTAAATAACTTTAAATCATTGATATAAGCTTATTGCTTCAAGGGTTTTCCAATATATTTCGTTAACTTTTATACATTTTTAAGTATACAATATAAATGAGCATAATGCACTGTAACAGCATCGATTTTAGCTGTTTTAGGATAATTTTTCGAAATCAACAGTGAAATTAACAAAATACCAACAGATAAGAGGTGTACATTTTTATGAGGCATGTAAAAGGGCGTTTAGACGAAAGTATATTAGTTTGTGTTTACTATGGCTTAAATGGTGAACGTTTGATACGTAGAGGGCACAAAATGGCAACAATGCTAGATTGCCCACTCTATATTCTTTCAGTTGATTCGCAACCCCTTGATGCATTTGACGCTGAAAAATCTAGTTATATTGAGCAATGGAAAAAGTTATCAGACGAACTTGAGGTCGAGAAATTCATTTTGCAAGATAATGAAAAACGCCCCATTCAGAAAGTCATTGCAGAAGTGGCGAAAAACTATGGCATTTCACAAATTATTGTAGGACAAAGCGCACAAAGTCGCTGGGAGGAGATTACTAAAGGTTCGTTCCTTAACGTACTGTTAAAAGAAGTTCCTTTTGTAGATTTTCATATTGTAGCTGTTCAACGTCCTACTGATGATGATGCTAACGAGACATACGAAAAAGGTGTTCGTGCTTACTTAATTAAAGAACAGGAGAACTTTAAAGTAGCATTTACATGTCCGAAATATGTATCCATCGAAGGTATCTTCTTCAAGGAAATCGGCACGGATTTTGACAACGGTGTCTTTAAATTTACTTACAACGATAAGATGCATGAGGTTCATATTTCAGAGGGCTATGTGATCGATCAAGCAAAGCTTCCTGCAGAATTTTTATCCCCATTAAGACAATAAAAAACGCGCTCTCTTTTTTAAAGGAGCGTTCAGGCTGTAGATAAAAGTCATCGGGAAGTACCTCTCGATGGCTTTTGTCACTTCATTTTAACTCTCTGGACTGATAGCAACTGCACTCCGACCGTAATTGAAAACTTTATTTCATTGTAAAAAAAATGTAGGCAAACCCATTCCGAGTTTGCCTACAGTCCTGATGCGTTTTTTCTAAGCCGCCGAAGTTGCCGGTTTATCCTTCGGTAGGAAAAAGGCAATTAGCAATAATAACGGCAATAAAGAAACGACCATCATTGTAAAATCAATACCTTTATGGTCAATTAAAACACCAATAACCATTGCTCCAATGGCCCCCATACCAAAAGCAAAGCCAGTTGTTAAGCCGGCCATTGTACCAATTTTAGATGGAACTAGCTCTTGCGCGTATACCACGGTTACAGAGAAGCTAATCATAATCAAAGTACCAATGATCACTAAAAATATCATAGCCGCCCATAGCGGTACATAAGGCAATGCAAGGCAAAATGGCATTGGTACTACAACGGAAAGAATAATAACATTTTTTCTTCCAATTCGGTCTGACAGAGAGCCTCCGAAAAATGTTCCCACTACCCCAAACGCCATGAATAGGAAAATAAGGATTTGTCCTAGACGGAGATTTACATCATAATGATCCATTAAATAAAATACATAAAAGCTAGTTATATTGGTTGTATAAAATGATCGTGCAAAAATGATGGTAAATAGTAAGGTTAAAGCTACGCCTACCTGCTTCTTTGTTAATGGTGGCAATGTCGAAACTAACACACGTTTTTTCTTCGCTGCACGCTCCTGCTCTAATTGCTTTTTATACCATTTTGCGATCTTAGTTAATAGAATAATACCAAATGTTGCCGCTACTAATACAATTGCAGCACCACGCTGGCCGAAAATATCAAAAATATAGGCACTAATTAATGGGGCAAGCGCTTGTCCCGAGTTCCCCCCCACTTGATAAATGGATTGAGCAAGCCCTCTTTTAGAGCCTGCTGCCATAAAGGATACTCTAGAACCCTCAGGGTGAAATATTGCTGAACCGAAGCCTAAAAATAATACTGCAATAAGAATAATCCAATATTGAGTAGTAAAAGCAATAATTGTTATAGCAATAAAAGAACTTATCATCCCTAATGGTAATGCATAGGGCATTGGCTTTTTATCACTGACAAAACCAACAATAGGCTGTAATGCAGACGCAACTATATTTAAGACAAATGATATGAGGCCAATTTGTGTGAAGGTTAATCCTAGCTCACTTTTGAAGATTGGAAACATAGCTGGAATAACAGCTTGCATCGTATCATTGATTAGGTGAGCAACACCTATTAAAATCATGATGGGATAAATTGGATTTGCGACGTTTATTTGATTATTCATGCTGCCACCTCGCTCTTTTAGTTTTTGTTATTGACGATTGTCGCATACTATCAACCATTTTGCACAAGCTATGTTTCGACAGCTGTAAAAGGAGTTGATGTATGCATGGAAAGCTTTATTCATGCTCATTTTTGGGAAATGATTCTTCGAACAACACTTTCATTCTTCATCTTACTTATTTTGGCGCGCATTCTTGGAAAGAAACAATTGGGCCAACTAACATTTTTCCATTATATTACTGGTATTACATTTGGATCGATTGCTTCAGAAATCGCCTCGCAGGAGGAAACACCCTTTTTAGACGGCGTAATATCCCTTATCTGGTGGAGTGCCTTAACCTACTTAATGACCATTCTTACGATTAAATCAAAAAAAGCTCGCGTACTTATTGATGATAAACCTACGATTGTCGTACAAAATGGTCTTATTTTAGAATCTGCCTTAAGAAAAAATCGTTTGCATATGGACGAGCTGACAATGATGCTACGCGAGCAAGCCATCTTTTCTGTACAAGATATTCAATATGCGTTACTTGAAACAAACGGAAAACTAAGTGTCCTTCAAAAAACCTCAGAGCAAGTTGCCACGAAGCAGGATGTTAAAGCTGATGTTTCCCCACCTACTTATTTGCCTACAGAGGTTGTGTCAGATGGGCAACTCATCAAAGAAAATATTGTTGAGCTCGAATTAACAGAGGACTGGGTAATGAAGAAGCTGAAAAAACAAAATGTGCATTCCGTTGAAGATGTCTTTTTTGCACAGGTTCAAACAAATGGGTCCTTATACATTAGCCTAAAAGATAAAGCGAGACATTCAAGCCCGTAAATGCTTGTCTCGTTTTTTTTAATCAATTTTTACAATATCTAACGGTGTAATAATTCCTATTAATTTTTGGTGTGGTTTGCCATGCTCTGTTATTAGTAATGCCTCAAAACGCCTACCTCTTTCCACTCCCTGTTTAAAAATCTCTTCGGCTTCATATATCGTTATGTATCTGCTAACAAACTTGTAATTCACCCTATTTTTCTCATGCATCAAAATATCATGCAACGTAGGAATTCCTTTAGGTAAATGGTCGCCACCCATTTTAGAGGCCAGCCAATTGGTAATTCCTACAGTTGTAATTAGCCCTCTAAATTGTTTATTAAAATAGACGGGGAACTGCGTATATTTTCGCTGGTGAATAACCTTTAACACATGCTTGAGGGAATCATTCTCTTGAAAAACAAGTACTCTCTTTCGGAACATTTTACCGACAAGCATAGGCTTAGCAAGCGTAGCATCTATGTATTCAATTCTTTCGACTACATCGGTATGTGGTTCTGCAATTACATAGTTAATAGAAGTACGATGATGGACAATTGCATTTCGCAAATCGGCGTATGACCGTAAATCATCTTCGTATTTTTTCACCAATACCTCTTTTTTCTTCGCTTGATCAATGAGCCGATAAAAGGGCGTAAAATCCTTATTGCCTACAATATCTCGTAATCTATGGTCTATTCGATTAAATGCTGTCAGGAAACGATCGGAATTTTCAGTCTCCACCTTTACGTACCTTCTTTCTCTATTAACTTTATGTATTTTCCGTGTTATTTGACAAATTTCGAGTTACACCACCATTATATTCCTAAGTAATGGATATTCCAAGAATGTAATGTTGGCTGTCATTTATTTTTACATTCTCCCTTGAAAGTTACGTTATTATGAGGAATTGGACTATTTTTCCCTGCAAGTAAGACAAATGATGGACATAGGATTTACAGTGAGAATGAATTAAATTTAAACATTAGAATTCAAATTAAAGGAAATAAGGAAATTCAAGCGCTTCTTAATAATACATGGGAGTGGGAGGCAAGCTTAGATCAACATGTTACTTTTCTTGTAGTGGAGCAAAGGAAAAGAATTAAGTGCACTCATAGAAACTGTCTTTGACTTTGATGATGTATTCAAGTATGTAAATTTGAATGACGAAGAAAATCGAGAAAAAGCGATTACTATTATCAAAAGGTTTGAAGAATATAGAAAATTTACCATAGTTCCAATCTGTATTACGAAAGAACGGGCTGACTCTTTAATTCAGCAAGCTAAATTTCATTTGAGCTAGAGCGTTTATTCGAGCTTAATCAAAAAACAACAGTTCCTTTTTATAATTGGTTAGAGGATAGGGCCAAAATATTAAGTTACAATGTTACATTGTTCAAAAAATAGTTATTTGAGGAGGGAATTTACATTCTTGAATTTCAAGAAAAAGTTAAAAAATTAGTAGAAAATGTGGATAGCATTCAAAGTAAAGCATCCTTTCGGTTGCTTTTTTTTATATAAAAAATGTATATCCTCTTTCCTCAGTGCTTTCCCTCTCCTCATAAAATAATAGTTTTTTTGCAAAAAAAATATATTAGATAATAATTTCAAATCAGTTATTAGTTACAAAGTTTCATTTATAGTTAATTTATGGTTTATTCTACTTTTTATTGTTATTATTTATATTAGTTATCCATTTATGTGGTAACAAACCCAATTATTAGGAGGTATTTGTTTTGAATATGATTAAGTATTTTAAGAAACCTATGTTGATAGCTTGTTGTTCTACATTTTTATTAGGAACGTCTGTTTTAGCTGTAAATCCAAGTACTGCAAATGCACAAGATACTAGTTATAGTAATTTAACAAATGAAACCACACTATTTTCAAATGAAATGAGTATACATAATGAAGTAAGTATACATAATGAAGTTTATAATTTCTTTTTGGCTCTTGAAAAGCTCCCTTACGATATAGAAATACAAGGAGCTAAAAAATCTGCTGAATGGTTATCTGCAGAATCTGGTGTTGAAATTTTAGTTGATGAATATGATAATTTCATATTTCCTTCTATTCAAAAAGAAATGTCTTTATTAATAGACAATACTAGTTCGTCAGAAACATCACTTGTGCTTGCCAGAGCTTCGGTGGGTGAAGTTGCAACTTGCATTGGAACGGCTGGATTGGCAGCCTTGCCTTTCTCGAAAGTTACAAAACTAAAGACTATTTTTAATGCATTAGGTGGAATAACTAGAACTGTAGACATGACTTATACAAATTATAAATATCACCGAGCTTTACTAAACTCTGTTAAAAATTCGTTATCTAAAGCTATTAAGGATGTTGTAGACAAAGAGAAACTTGCTTCAGAAGCAAATGATTTATTAAAAGAAATTTTTGGTGTTACTGCTACAGTTGGTGCATGTAAACCTGTAATAGATGATCTTTTCGATTAAAGTCTATTATAAAGCATCACTGCAAAAACGTTTAAAGACTAAGAGACTGCCTTAAAGACAGTCTCTTAGTCTTTAGCTCTTCTAATCATATATTTCGTGTGTCAATCAGTTACATAAAAATTAACAGTACAGAGAGATTTTTTGTTAGATACCTGTTTTTTTAAATAAATTTTTAAATATTTTAGTATTAAAGAACATGAAATTGATATGGTAAGGTAAAAGGAGGTTGAGATTAAAATGAAAATTTTTAAACTACCTTATTATTATTTAGTAATGTGTTTAGTCATATTAATAGCAATAATAATTAATTATAAGTCAACTACATCATTAATATTGTTACTAATTAGCTTTGTAGGTTTCTTCTTTTTATTTTATTTGGAGAAAAAGAAATCCGAAAAAAATAATTAAAAGGCAAAAAATAAGTATAGCAAACTAGAGGTATGGTTTTTACCATTCCTCAATTGAATTAAAGTTCGCGTAACTTCGCTACGATTTGCTCACACTCTTGTGCAAAATAGGCTTTCTTTTCTTCGGTTACTACTTCTTCTTACTGACGAGTCGCAATTATAAAACCAACAGAAAAGAAGAAAAAATAGGTTCAAAGATCTAAAGACAGTAGGGACAATCTGTTGTCCCTACTGTCTTTGTGCTTGGTTCTTTTCATGCACTCAATTTTCCAATAAAGGGAATTTTTTATAATGCCTATAGCTGCTTAGAGAGCGTCTTTTTGCTCACATAACAGTTGTTAGCATCGTAAATCATTCCATCAATTTTACGCTTAGATCTTCAGCTCATAATCGGAGTAATGTAATAATCAAAAATTTATTAAGTTAGAGTGGAGGCTGGTAAGGGGTGTGAGGCTTCCCCCATATAGCGTATCTGAATTATGAGTAAGAGAGATTATTCGATCGGATGAATTGGCAGTTTTGTACTTTTAAGGAGGCGTTGTCGATGAGAAATTATTTATACTTGATTGGGCATAAAAACAAGGGGATAGCGTTTCAATAGCCCATAAACTACGTGTTTCCCCTTCAAAGGGAGAGTACCAAATTGAAGGAAATTTGTTTAAAGCCTATTGACAAAAGTAATTGGGAAGAAGCAATTAGATTATCTGTTAAAGAGGAACAACAAGCATTTATTGCATCCAACCTTTATTCTATCGCAGAAGTTCAGTTTCTAGATAATTTCTTTGCAAAAGGTATTTATCTTAATAATAAAATGATAGGATTTACTATGTTTGGAATAGACCCTGATGACAATAATTATTGGATTTATAGACTAATGATTGACGAAGAATTTCAAGGTAAAGGTATAGGCAAACAAGCTATATATCTGGTTATAGAAGAGATAAGGAATAGTAATCATGCAAACATTCCTTTTATCATGATTGGATATGATCCTAAAAATCTTACAGCAAAATTTGCCTATAAAAGAGCAGGATTTATTGAGACTGAATTATCATCTTGGGGAGAACAATTAGCTAAGTATTCCTTGTAAGCACTTGAATTTACCACAATGACTAATAGTCTTTTTAAAGTAAATTTGATCAATCATTTTTCAAAATACGCTCTTTTCTATGATCTTTATCAACGTTATTAGTATCATTTGATTAAACTTTATTTAAAAACAACCAGCCCTTTCGTGGATCATGCTCTTTGTTGGGCTCATCCTGCTTATCAATGGCGGAATGCTTTAAAACAAAAGGACGGAAGAATCTATACGTATTAGATTTTCCGTCCTATACTTTTTAAATTTTGGTCATAGCCGCGTTTCTTTTCATCATTATGATTCCAATACAAATACAAAGAATTATCAGCACTATTGTCATGATTAAACTCCACCAATAATCAGACATCTCCATTGTTCCACGAACTAGTAAAGGTCCATAGCTTGCTAGCTTCCAAGGGGAAATAGTCCAGAATAGACCTACTACCATATCGACGATTTGCCCGACAAAAATAACCGTAAAGGCACATGTAGTAGCTATAATCGTTTTAAAACTAGCACTCATCATTAATGTGACAGCAATTACAAATATTAGCCAAACATAATACGTACAAAAGCTCGCAAGCAGTGGTCCAATTTCTAAAGTTCCATATAGAATACTAGTGTAATACACACTTGCTGCAAAGCCTGCTAAAATACTCACAAAACAAACTGCACTCATCACAATAAATTTACTCATAAAATAGGCTCCAAAAGATATAGGTCTTACATATAATAAAGTAGCCATACCATTTGCACGTTCTTTACTTATAATCCCCACAAAAGAAGCCATTATCACCAATAACCCTATCGTTTGAAATTGCCCTATAGAGGCCTGTAATAGGTCAACTGGCATTAATTCGGGCATCAACATTTCAAAGCCTTCTGGCACATTTCCAACAGCATTTAAGATATCCATAATATAATAATTTATCAGGGGATCATTCATTCCCAGCAAGGCAAACACAAGAGGTATCCACAAAAATTTCCAGCTTCGCCATGCCTCTCTAAATTCTTTTTGTAGAAGTACGTTGAATCCTCTCATGCTTTTTTCGCCACCTTCATGAAAATTTCTTCCAACGATGCTGTTTGTCGTTCTACTTTTCTTATTGTATAAGGACAATTACTTAAACGATGAAGCAGCTCCTTCATCGTTGGCTCCTCATTTAATATCTCGATATATACATAACAACCTATTACATGATCAATCGAGCTTGCAAAAAGCTTTGCCTCTTCTTCACTAGAAAACTCGACTATATAATTTTGCTCATCAAAACGTTGTCGTACCTCTCGTAATGTTCCTTGCTCTACTAGTTTTCCATTTTGTAAGAATAATAACTGATCCGTCATTTCTTCCGCATCGTTTAAAATATGGGTTGAATATAAAATAGTTGTCTCTTGTTGTAAACCCTTTAATAAATCAAGAACCTCCCTACGACCAACAGGGTCTAATGCTGAAACAGGTTCGTCTAATAACAGTAGTTTTGGCTTATGCACAATTGCCTGGGAAATACCAAGTCGTTGCCTCATCCCACCAGAAAAAGTATCAATTTTTTTATGTTGGGCATTTCCTAACCCCACAAACTCTAATGTTTTTTGCGCCTCTAATTTAGCAGTTTTTGCTGATACACCATTTAGCCGCGCAGCCATCTCAGTAAATTCTAACGCGCTTAGCCAAGGATGAAACTGTGGATATTGGGGTAAAAACCCTATATTTTCTCGTAAATTCCCATTTAGCATTTTTACACTTCCGGCTGTCGGTGTTAAGAGCCCTGTTAACATGGATAATGTTGTTGTCTTACCCGCGCCATTTGGCCCTATTAATGCCGTTGAAGTCTTTTCCTCCAAAATAAATTGAACATTATCTACAACATTGTGCTCTGCAAATCGTTTGGTCAAACCAGTTACTTGAAGTAATGTTGTCATGACTGCTTTCTCCCAACTATAAAGTACGCAATTGACCCTATTATATTTGTAAATAAAATAATAAATACCCATAAAATTTTAGGCCCATTCGTTGTATGTGTTTTACGTAAATCAATAAGTGCTACGATCATTAATATCAATTGAACGACGATGAGCGGTGCTATCACTGCCCATGGAACTTTTGCTAATTCCTCCATCATACAGATCACCCCATTAGTTGTTATACATTAACTATAACAATTTTGTTCTAACATGTATAGAACAAAATTGTTGTTTTTTTCAAATCGCAAAATAGCTCTCCTAAATAATCTGCGCCATTTCCATAGGAGGTAGTCCCCTCTTTCATCTTCTATACGTCCTACTTCTTTTATAAAAACAAAAAAGATGTACCTTAATCGGTACATCTCAGACTGTCGACAAAAGGAATCGAGAAGTTCACACTCGATTCCTTTTGTCCTTTTTCTTCTATGAATATGTTTAAAAATGGTGATTTTCTACCCGTTTAAACATACTCATCAAGCATAAAAACTCTTTTAAGTCGCCTGCCACACCCAAGTAGCCAGTTTCTTTAAATTCATGGCAGCAAAAGTAAGCATCGCCTGCATGGACAATTTTTTTAAGACCTCTTAAGGTTGTCCATCGCATTCCATGCTTTTCCTTCGCATCCGCAAAGACACGCTCAATGGTTTCTTTACGCTTTGCATAGATTTGTTTGATGTCATAGGCATGTCGTAAATGTTCGGTTTCCTCCACATAAGATTCCCAAATATGGCGTTGAATGAGCTTTTGGTGATTCTTACTTTCTGTACATTGTGATAGGCTTGGACACTTAGCACAAATTAAAGGATTCGATTTATATTGACGATATCCTTCCCTCGTCGTTGTCGTATACCTCAATATTTGCCCTTCTGGGCAAAGGTAACAATTATAGTGCTCGTCATACATATACTCATGCTTTCGGAAAAATCCATCTTTGGTTTTAGGACGAGTATATGGTAAAACAGGCAACATTTGATTCTCTAACAAATAGTTCGTAATCGCTGGTGTTTTATAAGCTGTATCTGCTGCAACGGCTAATGGTTTTTGAACGTTTTGAATGACCTTTTCAACAAATGACTGTAATACATGGCTATCATGCACATTTCCCGGAGTCACAATGGCGCCCTTTTCATCTGTCGCAGCATGGAAGGAATACGATAGATGGCCTGCATGAGGGAGTCCTTGATGCATAATTTCTTTTAATATACGATAGAAAATCTGTTCAAACACATCCGTGTCTTGATAGCGGCGAACATAATTTTTACCGAAGGTAGAGAAATGCGGGACTTCTGTATGGAAACCAAATCCTAAAAACTATCGACACGCCATATTCGTTTCGATTTCTTTGATGGTTTGACGCATGGAGCGAATGCCAAAGACATATTGAATAAACGTCATTTTAAAGAGAACAACAGGATCAAAACTTGGACGTCCATAAGCTGAATAGAAGTTTTCTACTAATGGATATATATAAGAAAAATCAATAGCAGCCTCTAGTTTTCGTACTAAATGATCTTCAGGTACCAATTGATTAATCGTTAACATTTCTAATTGTTCACGTTCATTGATTTGATTCTTCGTCATCATGGTTAAACACCTCGAAAGTTTACTTTTCATCAACATATGAATATGGAGTTCTTTATGTAGGAGTTGATTGGAACGAAGGGCGGCGACTCCTGCGGGAAAAGCGGGAAAGTCGAGATCCTGGACTGAGCGGAGCGAGGGAAGCAGCTCGACCCCGCCCGCGGAAAGCGTCCGCCCGTAGTGGAAATCAACGGCTTTACTTTATTTCATTGTAAAAGAAAAAAGACTATAGGCAAACTCTCAAATTTTTTGAGTTTGTCTACAGTCTGAAAGATGTACCTTAATCGGTACATCTTTTCCTTTATTTATAAAGTTGTTGTAGAGCGTTTTCCATTTTAGGACGAATCGTTACTTGTGGACGAGCCTTTTTAACCGCTGCCTCCGCTTCCTCTAGGGAATTAGCAAGCCCTAACTCTATTAACACCGCAGTAGCTGCTACACCAGCACGACCACCGCCACTCCCACAGTGAACATATACCTTCTGTCCTGCCTCATAGGACGAAGCAATTTCCTTAGCTACATGCTGAATAGATGATGCTACCGCAATATCTTCATCTGCAATTGGCATATGCTTATACGAATAAGAAACGACCTCTTGCTCTTCCGAAGTAAGTCCCTGGACACGAACATCTATTACAACATCTACAGCTTCTTGCTCAAAAGCTGCCTCCGCATCTTTTGCGCCGCCAAAGAATATTTGATCCTTTACTAAAACATCATAGTTTTTATCCATATTGGTCACACTCCATAAGATTATTTCAGTAAATGCTTAATATCCTCGTAATATGGTAAAGCCGTTAAAGCACCTGCTTTTGTTGCTGCAAATGCTCCTAATTTATTGCCAAAGCTTGTACAGCGAACAAGCTCTTCTTTTGTTGTAGGTAAGCCATTGTAATGAACATCGCGTAATACCCCTGCCATAAATGCATCCCCTGCACCAGTAGTATCTACAGGTATTACCTTTTCAGTTGGTACGTGGATGACCTCTCCATTCAACACGGCATAAGTGCCATTTTCTCCTACTGTTACTAAAATAATAGGCACTAAATAGCTACTTAGTTGTTCAATTCCTTCTTCTAAACTAGTCGTTTCCGTCAGGAAGAATAACTCATCATCTGTTACCTTTAAAATATCTACATCCTCAAAAAAGGACGTAATCGTTTCTCGACAAATTTCTTCACTACTCCAGCGTAATGGACGAATATTTGCATCCATCGCAATGATCGCACCTTTGTCCTTGGCCATTTCTACGGCAGCTCGAGTTGTAGCTAGAGCCGTCGGATGGAACATGGTCCCTGAACATACCGTTAAAGCAGAGGCATGTTTAAATGCTGCTTCATTTAACTGTAGTGGCTCCACTTGTAAATCAGGTGTTTCATCCACATAATCTTTAAAAATTCGTTCACAGGCTTCTGTCAGATGCACGTAAACACCACTTACTCGTTTAGCTGGGTCGAATATGGCATAGTCAAGCTTGACACCTTCCTCTACAAGCCCATCACGCACAAACTGAGAACCCTCATCATCCCCTGTAATTGTAATCAGGGCAGATGGTGCCCCAATTCGGCTAATACCTGCTGCAACATTTACTGTTGCACCACCCATATATTTTGTAAATGATGTGTTTGTTACATCATCAGCAATATAGTCAATAAATGCGTCTCCATAGACTAAAATAAAATCCTTATCTTGCTTCGTCATGATTGTCCTCCTGAAAGTCTAGTCATTATAGATTAACACGAAAATTGTCATTCTATAAAGGTTTAACTTGTGAGAGTATGCCTGAAAATTTGTGTCATCCACTAACTTTGTTATACTTGCCTATAGAAAGGTAGGGATTTTCAAGATGAGTATTACAATTCGACAAGCGCAACCACAAGATGCCCATGCCGTTGTGCCTTTAATTATTGATGCGATTGGTGAGATTGCTAATCGTTTAACTGGCGAGCAATCTACCGAAGCTGTTCGTCAAGAACTGACAACCCTTTTTCAGCGTGACGACAATCGACATTCTTATTTAAATACCTTTGTCGCTACGGAGGATGGGCAAATAGTAGGAATTCTCGTTTATTATTATGGCGCACATGCCACTGCTATGGATGCTAACCTTGTGAAATGGTTAGAGGCTAAAAATGCTCCATCAATCATCATCGATCAAGAGGCCCACGAAGATGAGGCTTATATCGATACAGTTTGTGTAACACCAGAAGCGCGCGGTAAAGGAATTGGTACATTGCTTTTACAATATGCCGAAGACCTGACAAAGCAGCATGGCTATACGAAGTTATCCTTAAATGTAGAAACTCAAAAAGAAGATGCTCGTCGTCTTTATGAACGTTTAGGCTTTGTTATTACTGAGCCTTGGTCCATAATCGATGAACCATTTCATCATATGGTGAAGCAATTTTAGGAAGTGAAGATGGTATTCATGAAAACAAATTTAATTTACCCTCTTTTGATCGTCATTGCCTCTAGTAGCTACGGAATTTTGTCGACTATTGTCAAAGTAGCGATGCAGCATGGCTTTACATCTGCAGAGGCTGTATCGAGCCAATATATTATTGGCTTTATACTCGTTTTAGTTATTTTTATGTTGACAGATAGAAAATTACCTAAGCCATCCAATAAAGGCATCCTTATATTATTATGTGCCGGTATTTTTACCGGAACGACTGGAATAGTGTACGGAGAATCTCTCAAGTATTTACCCGCTTCCCTTGCGGTAGTGATGCTGTTCCAATTTACATGGATTGGCTTGTTAATTGATTGCGCTTTACATAAAAGATTACCAAGTCGACCTGAAGTAATTTCTATTATCATCTTATTTGTAGGAACAATTTTAGCTGCAGGTGTTTTAAATGTGGATTTAAGTGGAATCCCTCTCCAAGGATGGTTATTTGGCTTTGCTGCTGCCGTTACCTTTGCCTGCTTCATTCAATTTAACTCTCGACCAGTGGAGGGTGTTACAACCACTTCAAGGGTATTTATCGTTTCCTTTGTAGCCCTTATAATGATCAGTATTTTCTTAAGTCCTGAAGTGATTTGGAACGGCAAATTGTTTACGGAAGGCTTATGGCAGTATGGATTAGCCCTCGGTCTATTCGGTATCATTTTACCTATATACTTATTCTCCATTGCTATTCCGAAAATTGGTGGTGCACTCGCTTCCATCTTAAGCGCTATTGAATTACCTGTTGCAGTTACCGTTTCCGTTATTGTCCTACATGAACCCTTAACTGCATTGCAAATTATGGGCATTTTTCTAGTGATAGTCGGTATGTTATTGCCGACAATTATTGCACAACGCCGACAAACTGATAGCCTATTGGATGTATAAACTTAAATTGATAGAAAACTCCTTAAAAATGGAAATATTCCTTTTTAAGGAGTTTTTTTGAACTTCATTGAAATGCCGTTGCTAATGGATTGGCACTTCGCTATGATGAAGGAAAATGTAATTTTTTAATAATTCTAACATGAATGTTACCCCTTCGTATTATACTGCAATATGTAAGTACCTTACTTTAAGAAAGGGGAAGTTGATGAAAAAAACACGTATTCTTAGTTTTTTCCTTGTGTTCATACTGTTTGTTTTAACTGCATGTAGTGGAAACGATGACCAAAAAACTACAAATGATGCTGCCAAGAACGATAAAACGACAGATGGCGACAAAACGGAAGTAGCGGCAACAACGCCATCCGGTAAGCTTGTTATTTACACAGGGCGTGACGAAGAAATGGTGCAAAGTGTAATCGACCAGTTTAATAAAAAGTATCCAGACATTGAAGTAGAGTTTTTAACAATGGGAGCTCAGCAAATTTTAGAACGTTTACGTGGAGAAAAGGCTAATCCTCAGGCAGACTTTTGGTGGGGCGGCACACAATCAGCGCTCATTGTTGGGGCGAATGAAGACTTATTACATGCCTGGCAACCTAGCTTTATTGACTCTATTAATGGTACACATAAAGATGTAGATGGTCGCTGGTTTGGAGAGATGCTGCTACCAGAAGTCATTATGATCAATAGTGATTTATTAACAAAAGAAAATGGGCCACAGGATTGGGATGAACTTCTTGACCCTAAATGGAAGGATCAAATTTTAATTCGGGGTGTGCTGGCTTCAGGAACAATGCGCACCATATATTCCTCTATGATTGTACGACAAGATGCGAACTCTCCTGATAAAGGCTATGAATGGCTATTACAATTAGACGCTAATACGAAGGAATATACGCAAGATCCTAATGCTTTGTACTTAAAGCTAACACGACAAGAAGGCAGTGTCTCCTTATGGAATCTACAAGATATTTTATTAAAGAAATATACAACTGACTATCCCTTTGATTATATTTATCCAAAAAGCGGAGCACCTATTTTGGTAGATGGTGTTGCAGTTGTCAACAATGCGAAAAATCTAGAGAATGCCAAACTATTTGTCGAATTTTTATTCGAAAAAGAGATGGTGACACAGTTGGCAAATGATTATTATCAAATTCCTACACGATCTGATATCGATAAGGCCTCCATGCCAGAGTGGTATCAAGAATTAGATTTAAAAACTTTCGATATAGACTGGCAGCAAATGTCTGACAAAGAGGCAGAATGGATGGAATACTGGGATAACAATATTAAAGGCCGCGGTAAGTAGTATCCGGGTGAAAATCCAGCTTTTTTAGTGGATTTTTACCTTACTACTTCATCCCCTATATAGCTATGAATCCTTTGTTGGAGAGGAGTTTTTTGTTGAAAAGAGTCACAATCGAAAATGTCTCGAAGCAATTTGGTCAGTTGTATGGCGTGAAAAATGTAGATCTCGAAATAAAGGCTGGTGAATTCTTCACTTTTCTTGGACCTAGTGGCTGTGGCAAGACAACTACTTTGAGAATGATTGCCGGTTTTTATTACCCTACTAAAGGTAAGATTCTATTTGATGAACAAGATGTCACTCGGCTTCAGCCAAATAAACGCAATATCGGTATGGTATTTCAAAACTATGCCCTTTTCCCCCATATGACAGTAGATGAAAACATCGCATTTGGTTTACAGGTTCGTAAATTTTCTAAAACTGAGATTCAGCGCAAGGTTGATCGAATTAGAGGACAAGTACATCTATCAAATTACGGAAACAGAAAAATAAATGAGCTTTCTGGTGGGCAACAGCAACGCGTGGCTTTGGCTCGAGCACTAGTAATTGAGCCAGATATTTTATTACTTGATGAACCATTATCCAATCTAGATGCAAAGTTACGTGAAGAAACACGTATTGAAATCAAACGGATTCAATCTGAGCTTGGTGTCACGACGATTTATGTTACCCATGATCAAATGGAGGCTATGGCGATGTCTGACCGAATCATGGTCATGGAAAACGGCTATATCAAGCAAATTGGGACTCCTCAGGAAATATATCACCGACCTGTAGATCGCTTTGTAGCTAACTTTATTGGCGAAACCAATTTAATTGAGGGCATATTAGAAGCAATTGAAGGCGAAGAAATACAAGTGAAAACAGCAAATGGACATATTTTTACTGGGCGAAAGCAACAGAGCTCTCCAGCATTAACGCATATGATTGGAGACAAAGTATTTATTTCAATACGTCCAGAATCTATTCATTTGGGGACTGGGGATAATACATTAACAGGAAAAATAACCTTTGTTGAATTCACAGGCATTAGCGTCAATTATATTATAGATTGTAACGCCTTTTCACTTAAAGTAATGCTTATTAATTCTTATGACCAAATAAAAAAGATTGGCGAGGATATTACCGTTCATATAACGCATGACTCGCTGTATTTTTTAGGGGAATAGGAGGAAGCCAATATGGAAAAGCAAACTGTCAATGCTTCTCAAGAAAGTATATGGACACGAATCTTTCATTCCAATTGGTTCATCTATATATTAATATCGCCATTATTTTTAGTGTTGTTCGCCTATGTCGTTTATCCCTTCTATCAAACATTTACTCAAAGCTTTGCTGGTGATGAACCATTCCTTCACTATAAAAAATTTTTCAATCTAGCAAGCCCAGCAAATTTAGAAGCTTTGTGGACCAGTATTTATATTTCCATTATTAGCGTCCTTTGCTGCGCTATCGTTGGAGTAACTATGGCTTTTTTACTCGAACGCTATAACTTCCCTGGGAGACGAATACTTTCTATTTTAGTATTGGTCCCTATGGCACTTCCCCCTCTAGTCGGTGTGCTATCCTTTTCTTTTTTGTACGGAGATAGTGGTATTTTCCCTCGAATCTTTCAGCATTTATTTGGTTTAGATCATGTACCCTTCTCATTGAAAGGGATTTGGGGAGTCATCGTTGTTCATACTTTCACCATGTATACTTATTTTTATTTAACTGCATCAGCAGCCATCAAGGGGCTAGATCCAGCTCTAGAAGAAGCGGCAACTAGTTTAGGTGCAGGGCGTATTCGCGTGTGGACAAAGGTTATTTTACCCATGCTGACCCCTTCCATTGTTGCTTCCTCCTTATTAGTATTTATGATCTCTATGGCCTCTTACACGGCACCCTTAATGTTTGGTGTAGAACGAACTATGACCATGCAAATCTACTTATCGCGGACTAATGGCAATCTTGAGATGGCCGCAACTCAGTCGATGATACTGTCCTTTGTCTCTATTACATTTTTAGTGATGATGCGTTGGTATCAAAATCGCAGAAATTATCAAAATCTCAGTAAAGGGATAAGTGTCCATCGCTCGGAGGTATCCTCCAAGAAAATAAAAATAGCGGCAACTATTGCCTCTTTTATCGGCACGTTGATTTTGATTTTACCGATATTAGTGCTGATATTAATATCCTTTTCTGTTGATGGGGCATGGAAGACTCAAATACTCCCTACAGACTATACACTGGATCATTATATGGCTCTCTTTACTGATGAGCGTACATGGCGACCTATTTGGAATTCTATACAGATGGGGATCGTCGCAACATTTGGCAATATTATCTTTGGTGTTGCCGCAGCATATGCGATGGTCCGTTTAAATTTTAAAGGAAAAACATTACTCGACATTTTAATAATGGTACCTTGGGCTCTACCTGGTACAGTGGTAGCAGTCAATTTAATCGCCGCCTTTAGCACGGAAAACATCTTTGCCTTTAATCAAGTATTAATCGGGACATTTTGGATTTTACCATTAGCCTATTTCATCCGACATTTGCCACTTGTTTTCCGATCAACCTCTGCCTCTCTCGTACAACTAGATCCGTCAATTGAAGAGGCATCACGTGGATTAGGCGCCAATTGGTGGTATACATTTAGACGCATCGTCGTACCTTTAACATTCACCGGAATATTAGCGGGAACACTATTAGCCCTAGTACAAAGCTTTGGTGAATTTGTTGCATCCATTCTTATATACAGTACATCTACCATTCCATTGTCTGTCGCCATATTCCAAAAATTATATGCATTTAAATTTGGGACTGCGTGTGCCTACGGTGTCTTACAAATTTGCTTAATTTTAGTTGTCCTTATTATTTCTGAAAAACTATCAAAAGGCAGTGCTGGTACAGCTATTTAACTGCTAATCTATTAGGAGGCCATGATAATGTTTGAAGATTTTCGCAACAAAACGCAGCAGGAAGATGGGATGATTTTCCCTTCTAACATCTATCGGAAAATTGTGTTACAGCCAGCTTATGAAGAGGCAAAGAAAAATTTTCTAACTATTATGCTACAAATTAATATAGCTCATTTAAAAATGTTAGAAGAACAAGGACTTGTAAAAAAAGAGGAAGCGAAACAAATTGGGGCAGCGCTAAAGAAAATAGATTTAAATTATTATCGTTTAGAAGATTATAGCCCCCAATACGAAGATTTATTTTTCCGCATTGAAAATAAATTAATAGAGCTTGCTGGCGACGTTGCTGGAAATCTTCATATTGGACGCAGTCGTAATGATATGGGTATCGCCATTTATCGTATGACACTAAGGCAAAAATTACTGTTATTAATGCGAGAGCTACTAACATTGCGAGATGATTTAATTGCAGCTGCTGAGGAGCATGTAGATACTATTATGATTGGTTACACGCATACGCAACAGGCACAGCCTACAACCTTTGCCCATTATTTAAAGGCTGTCATTGACCAGCTTGAACGAGATTTTGAGCGCATGCAGCATGTCTATAAAACTGTTAATCGTAGCAGTATGGGAGCTGCAGCCTTAACTACAACAGGATTTAATATAAATCGAGAACGAATGCGTCATTTGTTGGCATTCGACGATATTATCGAAAATGCGTGGGATGCAGTGGCTGGAGCTGACTATATTGGTGAAGCAGCAAGTATTGTACAGCTGGCTGCACTCAATCTTGGTCGTACCTCTCAAGATTTTTTATTATGGGCTACCCAGGAGTTCAATGCCTTCACACTCGCAAGCCCATATGTTCAAATAAGCTCTATTATGCCCCAAAAGCGTAACCCTGTTTCAATTGAACATACGCGTTCATTACTATCGGCTGTTGTTGGAGATGCAAGCACCGTGTTACAGATGGTACATAATACACCATTCGGAGATATCGTCGATACTGAGGATGATATGCAACCCTATTTATGGCGTGCCATCGACCGCTTAGTTGGGATTTATAAATTATTTGGCTCACTTGTTGTCACAATGGATGTGAACAAGAAAAAACTAAGAAACCGTGCAGAGAATAGCTTTGCCAATGTTACTGAGCTGGCCGATACATTAGTACGATCAGAGGATATTTCCTTCCGCCAAGCACATAGCATTGTTAGTAAATGCATTAAAGTACTACTTGCTCATAGTGAGGAATCACTAGCAAGCCTTACATGGGGACTCGTGAATACTCAATCTAAATTGATTACGGGAAAAGAATTAAATATTTCAGAAGAGGATTTTTATAAAACCTTACAGCCAGAGTCTTTTGTTGGTGTTCGAACACTACCAGGTGGCCCAGCTCCCGCCACAATGAAAGTAGCGCTTGAACATGCCAAAATGAATACGAAAAGTCTTTATGAATGGATTCAATTAAAGGAAAGCTCCATTATTGAAGCGGAGAAAGAATTAACGATTTTTCTTGAGGAATGGAGCCAATGATGAAATGGCTTCTAGTTATTGATGGCGGTGCGACAAAAACGGCATGCGCAGTCGTTCATGCGGAAACTGGTGTTATGAAATATTCAGCTTCAACAAAGGGCTCCAACTATCAAGCCATTGGTATGGAAGCAGCTACAGTGATATTACATGAGCTTTTAGCAAAGGTAGAAATTTTTTTGCAAAAGTATCCCTGCTCTCAAATTGCTGTAGCTACCTTTGCCTTAGCAGGGATTGATTCTCCAAAAGACAAAGAAACGGTTACAGCCATTGTTCAAAATGCCCTATCAGCCACACAGCTTTCTATTGCTACTCTTATTATTGAAAATGACGCTGAAGCCACACTACTTGGTGTGACTGCTGGACAGGCAGGTGCATTACTCATTGCTGGAACAGGAGCCATCGCTTACGCCTATGATGGACAGCAAATCGTTCGAGCTGGAGGCTGGGGACACCGAGCTGGAGATGAAGGTAGTGGTTATTGGCTAGGGCAAGAGGTGGTAAGAGCTATCTTTAAAATGGAAGATGGTCGAGGTGAGGCCACTATTTTGAAAGAGGCTGTCTATCATTCCTTAGGTATACAAAATGTAACCGAGCTCGCTGAATGGTTATTTCAGCCATCCTATACAAATGCACAGTTAGCCAAAATGGGGTCATTTGTTGCTCAAGCAGTTGAACAACAAGATGCTTGTGCCATTCAAATATCACAACAGGCCGCTCAAGAATTGGCTCTTTTAGCAAGAGCCGTGTTAACAAAGATAGGCTATCAGAATGGACTGTTTCCTCTTTATTGTAACGGTGGTGCCATCAAGTATAATCCACTTATTTTAAAAACATTTACAAATATATTAGCAGTAACGCATCCGCAGATTTCCATTTCTCTTTGTGAGCAGCAACCAATTGATTATTTAATTGAACGAACAAAAAGGGCCTATGACTGTTTATAAGTCATGCCCTTTTTGTTGTCCCCATTTATAGGGCCATTTTCTTCAACTCATTCGTTGTGAAATAAAGATAGCCATCTTTCACAAATAAATCCTTCGTATCTTCTCGGTTTAGCGACTGTTCCCCGCTACCATCTGGACGAATTTTTGTTAAATAAGCACCTCGGGAATAATTACTATAATAGAGCCATCCATCTGCATAAACGACGTATTGTACACGGGAATTTGTTACTCGTTTCGTTTTACCCGTCTTCATATCAAGCACATACAGCTTATTGTCATCAGAGATGTTGCTAAAATATAATTGATTGTCAACCTGCGCTGGGAAGTCTATATCATGATAGTAGCTATAGAGTGTACTCGTTGCTTTAGGATAATCTTCAGCAATCCATGAGTGGTCTTTTGCCATTGTGCGGTCATCAACTAAAAAGTATTGGTAGCGAATGGCCCCCTTACGATCTGGGACTGGATCATTCCACGTTGTATCAAGGTGATACCATTGTCCACCTAACTTCACTAAATTCCACGCATGTCCTTCTTGACCTACATATCCCACAATATATTTCGTTTCAATCCCTAGCTTTTGTAACATGGAGTGAGCAAGTAAAGCATAGCCCTGACATACCCCTCCCCGCTCTGCAAGAACGGTATAGGCGCTATGGGGACTAGAATTTGTTTGATCGGTATAGGCCGTATTCGCCACAATATAATCATTAACGGCTCGTACCTTTTCTACGTCTGACATAGATGTATTACTGATTTTGGCAATGATTTCTTGGACATTCATCTCCACGTAGGCAGCCTGTTCTGGGGTCATTAAATAGCTTTGCTCCCCAAATATTGTTGCCTGGTTTCTTCCATATTCAAAACGAATTGAATGTTTACTAATATGGCCATACACATAATCGTCTCTTTCGATGGCATTGTTATAGGCCTCTTCTACAATTTGTTCAATTCGTTGTGTATTCCCTTTATACTGAATTTCAAATTTCGGTGAGAAACTACTATAATACGCATACATTGCATCAGTCATTTCCTTAACGTTTGTCACAACTAACTTTGTCTCTGGCTTCTGAATTGCTTGAGCAGTAGGTGCTACCTCCATATCATGCATGTCTTCTATAGGTATGGCCGTTTCTATTGAGGCATTGTCTGAAAGTCTAGCGGTTACATCAACGATTTTTTCCTTTGTTGAAAGAAGCATTGTTTCTATCTCATCATTATTTGTCCATTCCGCTACCTGCCGGACAACTGCTTTACCTGCCGTATAAATGGGGTCAATGAAAATAATAATGATCATAATAATGGCTAATTTCTTCCACAAACTCCTCACCTCCAACCGTCTTCTTCTATTCATTATATACAAAAACAAGCACAAAGAACCCGTTCAGAGTCCTTTTATGCCTGTTAATAATTGTTTATTGACTTAATGTAAGTTTATGCTCTTTGGCATTCATGTTATAGATTAGATAATTGTCACTAATCTTTAGATTCGTTACTGGCTGTTTGACCAACACTTCAGCCTTTAAAGTTTTCAGATTTAACTTTGTTAAATAACCGCTGTTGCTATAATCACTATAATATAGATTTTGGCCCACTCCAGTAATATACAACGCTCGTTTATCCAACACTTTTGTTTTTTTACCAGTTGCCATTTCTAGCTTATATAATTTATCGTGATCAGCCGTATTACTAAAATAGACGACATTATTTAATGGATACGCAAAATGAACATTGCGCATAAAGCTATATTTAGTGCTTGTGGCAGCAGGGTAATCTGCCTGAATCCAAGAATGATCCTTCTTAAGTACTTCATCCGTCACTAAAAAGTAATCATATGATGAAGCACCAATGCGATTTGGTAGTGGATCATTCCATGTTGTATCCAAATGATACCATTTACCATCTACCTTTACCAAGTTCCAAGCATGGGCTTCATTTCCATTTACAAATCCCACCACATATTTTGTTTCAATTCCACTCTGTGATAACATTGCCTGTGCAGCTAAGGCATAACCTTGGCAAACAGCTTGTCCTTCAAATAGCAAAGCATAGGCACTATGGGGACTTGCCTTTGTTTTAGTACCATAACTAGTATTCGATACAATATAATCATTAATAGCTTTTACTTTATCGAATTCAGTCATAGTAGGTTTTATAATATTTTTCAATACTTGACCCATCTTTTTTTGTACAGCTGCTTCTTGTGTTTGATTTGTCAGGTACTTTATTTTATAGGATACGTTCCCTAAAGAATCTGCGGAAATTGTTGTGCTTTCCATATGTCCGCTTGCGTATACAGCCTGCTTTTTAGCTTGATCAAAAGCAGCCATAATCTCTTTTTTGAAATCATCCATCGGCCCAGTATATGTAATGTTAATATCCGTTTCAAAACTATTAATTTTCTTTATTAGTTCTTTTGTAAACTGCTCCCAAGTTGTGACTGTTGAATTTGCTACAACAGGATTTATTACAGACTTAGTTTCCTCATGTTGTGCATAAGCCGCAGTCGGACTTAACATAAGTAAAGTAGCGCCACATAATAACCATTTCTTCATAACACGATCACCTTCCCTTTTACGCTATCATTATTAGTTAGCATAACAAAGAAAGTGACTACTAGGCTATGAGACAAGCGCCCCAACTAAGACTTTCAACTAAAAAAATAAAATAATCCTTATACTATAAATTACCTAAAATTTGAATATAGGCGTCGATTATAACTATTAAATTGTAAAAAAATAAAACTCACTACATTCCAGTGAGTTTTACGACAATTAACGACTTTTTACTACTAAGTTAACCGCTTCCTGAATGGCCTCATTCATCTTTTCGCCATCCCCCTCCGCATTTTGCACACATTCCAATAAATTTGTACTAACAATCACACCAACTGTTCGGTCTACTGCCGAGCGGACGGCTGATAGCTGCGTAATCACTGCCTTACAGTCTTTTTCCTCCTCCATCATCTTCAAAATACCACGTAGCTGACCTTCCATCCGTTTCACACGATTTTTTACTTGATCTGAATATTCCATAAACATGCTCCTTCTTTCTATACTCGCTACGTTCTATTGAGTAATTGTTATCCTTTATCCTAGCTCTTTATTTCAATTTTAAACCTTAATTATCATTGTTTTCTTGGTCGTAAATAATTCATAAGCATTCTCGTTATAATGGAGCCTGCATTTGTTATTTCATCATACTGAATAATGGAGTTCTTTTTTATTCGTAATTGCCCAATCTCTATCTCGAAAATAGGGCACTTTCGTTTAAGTGCAGCGATTAGCATATTTGTATCATAATCATAATGTTCACCTTTTACCTTCATTAGCCATGGTAATTCATTCATCGAAATATAGCGTAAACCCGTTTGAGTATCCATCAATTTCCGGTGATAGAGCAGTTCAAATAAGAGACTTGTTGCACGATTTCCCCAATACGAAAGAAAGGTACTATCGACCGAATGGAAGTTTCGCACGCCTAGCACAATACCTTCTGAAAAGACCTTCGTCATCGTTAAAACAAGCTTTACATCTTGTAATGTATGCTGACCATGTGCCCCTACTGTGAGTACCCCATGAAATATTCTTTTTTGCTCTCGTATATATGTAAAGGCTGTTTTTAGGGCACCACCTTTTCCAATATTGTCTCGATGCTGAAGGACTTGGCAACCTTCAATTTTTTTTAGGTCGTCAAAAATTCCTTTATATTTCTGATCACTTCCATCATTGACAATAATAATTTGTGTAATGGTCGTTGCTAGTAATTGATGTACATAGGTAATGAGTGATTGTTGCGGATTATATGCTGGAATAATAGCTGCAATATTTTTCATGTCTATCCTCCACCTATAGGCTGTCAGGCTCTTCATATTGATGAATTCCCCTTATATCAAATAGTATCATGTAACAGCAACAATTCAACTGATGAATCCCATGAAAACATATCAATAATATCGATATTTCTCCGATATATGAAAAAAGAGAATACCACGAAAGAGGGTGAGTACTATCGTCGTACATTATGAAATTCTTGAAGAACAATGTCATAAGTTAAGGCAATTTTCCTTCGCAACATTAGCTAAAAATTTACAGGAAGCTAGTTTTTTCGCCATTTCAAACCCTCTAGTTTCTTTACAAAAATCACTGCTCGTATTAGAGGAGATTTTATTTGAGGTTTATCAATTGGAAATGCATACTACGCCCAAATTAAAAAATGTTCGCATGCTGTTAAATAATCGTAGTTTTACAGCCCAGATTCATCCTCGTCGAATTTTCCTATTAATGAATCTCGTCTATAAAATGACAAGCCATACTAGTAATGAACTTGTGGAGGCAAAGGCGGCCAAAATTGTTCTTGATTATATAACTGATATTGTTGAATGGTTTATGAAGCGCTATGATCGTAGCTTTAAATCGAATGTCGCTGATGAGAAAATTTTCTTGTCGGAAAACAACCTATATCAGCAGGACCATTCAACAGATGCTTATAAACATGCAGCTGATTGGTTCGAAATTGCGGCACAAAATGGTGATGCAAGTGCTCAATATAATTTAGGGGCACTTTACAACCATGGGCAAGGCGTTAAAAAGGATTATACGCTTGCGAAAATGTGGTATGAACGAGCCGCAGCTCAAAACGATCCCAATGCACACTATAGTCTCGGTGTCCTCTTTCATCTAGGACAAGGTACGGAACAAAATTATGGGGAGGCCGCTCATCACTACCAAATAGCGGCTGATTTAGGAAATGCAGATGCTCAGTATAATCTGGGTGTGCTTTATAATCAAGGGTTGGGTATATCACAAGATTTCAATGAGGCAGCCAAATGGTACACCTTAGCCGCGGATCAAGGGAATACCAGTGCACAAAACAATTTAGGATTCCTTTATCATAATGGGACAGGTGTAGAGCAAAGTTATGTGATGGCCAGCACTTATTTTGAAATGGCCGCCTTAGCCGGAGATGCAAGTGCGCAATATAATCTAGGCTATATGCATTTGAAAGGTCGTGGCATTCCACAAAATTTTGCAGAGGCAGCTAAATGGTTGCACATGGCCGCTTTACAAGACCATATGAATGCAGAATTTCAAATTGCCATGCTCTACAATACTGGCCAAGGAATAGACAAGGACCCTATTGAGGCTTTGAAGTGGTTTAAGCTAGCGGCACATAAAGGACATTTACATGCACAATATTACCTTGGTCTTCTCTATGAAAAAGAACAGGATATCGTATTAGCTGAGAAATGGCTACTCCTAGCTGCTAAAGAAGGACATATTAGTGCTGGCTTCGAGCTTGGGCGTCTATATGTTTATCAACTTCAACAACCAGATAAAGCTCTGCCCTATCTAAAGGCTGCAGCTGAAAAGGGTTATGTGGATGCTCAATATGAGCTCGGACTTTTATTAACTTCAGGAGCTGGTGTTCCTGTTAATTATCCAGAAGCCGTGCAATGGTGGAGAGCTGCAACTGATCAGTCTCATATTCAGGCTGAGTATCAATTAGGCCTATTATATGAGCAAGGATTAGGGGTTTCTGTGGATCTTGAAGAGGCACGTCGCTGCTATCGATTAGCTGCGATTCAAGGGCATGCGGGTGCTCAATACCAGCTCGGAAATTTATTTGATAAAGGCAAGGGTGTTATTCAGGATTATACTGAAGCTGCCAAATGGATTGAGCAAGCTGCGGCTCAAGGACATATAAAAGCACAATACCAATTAGCACAAATGCACAGTCATGGGCAAGGCGTTCCAAAGGATTTTGCTAAAGCAGCCCAGCTCTATCGATTGGCTGCGAATCAGGGGCATCAGAAGGCACAATTCCAACTCGGTCTGATCTATAAAAAAGGGCAGGGTGTTGCCCAAGATTATCAAGAAGCCACAAAATGGCTGAAAAAATCACTTCAAGATATCCAATAACATGAAAACCTACCGCGTCACGAGCTTATGTAACACGGTAGGTTTTTCTAATTTTTCATATCTTCCTGTTGTTTAATCATAAATGTTACTACAATGAACAAAGCAAAGCTAATTAATAACGTAGTTCCACCTACAATAAAGAACACTAAAGTAAAGGTGCTACCAAAATTAAATGGATTGATATTGTAAAACCACATCCCTAATGTTAAGCCAAAAACACCAAGAATAGCTGTCCAACCATGTATATTCACTAATTTTTGTGATTTGACTTTAAAAGCTCTATAAAAAATACCCCACGCAAACATACTCAGCCAACCAACAAGTAAAATATGTGCATGTATCGGTCTATATTCGTAACTACCTGAACCGGACATATGTGAACCTAGATAGGTTCCAATTAAAGCAAAAATGGCAGCCAATCGAATAAGGCGTATGCTCCACTTCTGTTCCATACGAAAACTCCCCCTTAGTTTGTTTCAACTAAGTAGCAGTTTACCGGGAGAACATGAACTTTACATGAACTCCTCATGACAAAATGGGGAGATCTATATATACCTTTGTCCCCGCATTGACTGCGCTTTCTATAAGGACAGTGCCTCCATGTAGCTCTACGATTTGCTTGACAATTGCTAGTCCCAATCCTGTCCCTTGCTTCGTTCTAGAAGTGTCTGCTCGATAAAAACGGTCATAAACTTTTGCTAATTGATCTGCAGTCATACCTATTCCATTATCCTCAACAAGTATTGCAAGCGAAGCAGGTTTTTGCTGTAAATCTAGATGTATTTGACCTCCCTCCACATTGTACTTAATCGCATTTGTCAGCAAGTTGTCCCACACATTTTGTAGAAGCCCTGCATCCCCATTAAAAATAACTTGCTCCATTTTGTAAGTGATTTGGAGCTGAGCCTCTTCCATTTGCCAGCGATATTTTCGTACGCTTTCCTTTAGCTGTTCATCTAATCGGTAACGCTCACGTTTGACTATTCGTGTCGATTGATCAAGCGATGTTAATAACAATAACTGCTTCGTTAAAGTTGATAAGCGTTTTGTTTCCAATTCGATAATGGCTGCGTACTCCCGTCTTTCCTTTTCCTTCAGCAAAGGATTTTTTAGTAAGTCAACATATCCTTGAATATTTAATAAGGGGGATTGAAAATCATGCGATACATTACTTATGAATTCCTTTCGTACGCGATCATTCTCCTGTAATTTTTCTGTCATTATATTAAAACTAGTAGCTAATTGGCCTAATTCATCATTACGGTCAATATCCAAAACAGTATCAAACTTTTCATGTGCAAGCTGTTGAGTTGCAGCTGTTAGCTTTGTAATGGGACGAATTAGTGCCTTAGCAAATAGTAGCATGGCAAGTAAACTGAGCACTATCATGACGAGCATTAATCCACCAAGCAATGTATGTACCTCCGAAAACAATAAGCGAATATCCGGTCTTACGAACAATGCATAGGATTTATTTTCATACGTAAATGGCACACCAATTGTATTAATTAACTCATTTGCAAAAAAGCCTGTTACAAACGTTTCTTTTGGGAAATCTCGCATCCCATGATAGACCTCACCATTTAAAACATGCTTTACAACGGATTCTGATAAATTCTTATCCCGATAATCGCCACCAAAAAAGTGCCCTTCCTCGCCAGCGGTTACATATATTTGATAGCCAATTTCGCCAAGTGTCATGAAATAATTATTTAAATCCTCTGGCTTTGCAGTCTCAATATATTGCGCAATCCCCTGTGCGATGACAACGTTTTTTGTATCATTTTTTTCTTTTACGACTTGATGATAATATGTATTCGTCGCTAAAAAACCAATACACAAGCTCCCAATCATCACTAGCAATGTGGTCATTACAAATTTACTATATAAAGTCTTCATGACGTTGCCTCTAGCTTATAGCCAACGCCTCGTACCGTGATGATTTCAACAGCCGTATCAAAACGATTTAATCTTTCTCGAACCCGCTTCACATGCGTATTCAATGTTTGCTCGTCTCCATCATAGTCATAGCCCCATACTTGCTCCATTATATAGCTCCTTGTAAATACCTGGTTAGGACGTGATGCCAATAACGCCAGCAATTCAAATTCCTTTAAAGGTAAGATAAGTGTCTCTTCTCCAATAATAACCTCGAAGCTACGACGATCGATTACTAGATGGCCCACTTGGATGGTTATTTGATTTTTCTTATCCAATCTCCGCAAGATAGCGGCTATACGAAATAATAATTCCTTTGGCTCAAAGGGCTTCACAACATAATCATCTGAGCCTGCTAAAAAGCCTCGCTCTTTATCTTCAAGCTCGCCCTTTGCTGTTAATAATAAAACAGGGATATCATAATCTTGTGTTAAAGTCTCGGTCAGTGTGAATCCATCCATCCCTGGCATCATCACATCTACGACTGCTAAATCGGGTAGATTCTCGTTAAGTAATGCTAGTGCCTGCTGAGCATTTTCCGCACGTAACACTTGATAGCCCTCTTTTGTTAAATAAATATTTACTAGCTGTAAAATATGCACATCGTCATCGACAACAAGAATTTTCATCTGCTTACCTCCAGTCAATATGAAAAAAATTCGCTCACTTGGAACGAATTTTTCATCATAGATCCTTATTATTTTATAACGAAAATATAGAAATCAACAGCAATAAGAGAAAAGGTAACCCAATGACAATATATCCTCTTGGATTGGCAAGGTTCATCGTCCACCCTACCCCAAAACGTTTCTCTACAAAAATGGAAGGATCCTGGCGATTTATATAAATTAAGCCGCCCTTCCAATAACGATCTTCATCCACATCCATGACCTGTGAATCAATATTTTTTTCATAGCGAACTCTATATTTGCGCTTTTTCACAACATAAATTAAAAGAGAACCGACTACAACAACTAAAAATAAAACAAATAGCGGTAATAGCTTATAGCCTACAGTCATGGCAGGATAAATATTACTAAGTTGTAGTACCGTTAATAACACTGTTATAGCATAGCTTACTAATAAAATTTGCCAGCTCATAAATTTTCGAGTTTTTAGCTGATCCTCTAGCGATTCCTCCTTGCGATTTACTGCTATTTTAATGGCAGAACGCTTTATCGAATCAGTAATGCCCCACATCATAAATTGCATCATTAGCATAATAAGAGGCAATGAAATGGCTGTTAAATACGTCTTACTTTTCCAAGCATCTGCCTCTCCACTCGGTCCCCAATGTACAGCTATATTAGCTGGCATTTGATCGTAATGAAGGATTGTATAAATAATTAAAAATCCTGATATCACTAAGGGCACAGCAAAGAATGACCAAGGCAGCATCTCATCACGGCTTCTTGCTGTAAGATCGACTGCACGTACCTGTTTTAGATTTACGCCCCACTGCTCCTGCCTTTTTAAGGCTGATATCTTTTGGTGATATACCCAGTATAGCCCCATACTCACTGTAAGCAGGCTCCATAAACAACCGAGTAAAAACATGCCTTGAATGGATTCAGAAGTAAGCAAGTTGTAACTAATAATCATAACAATTAAAAACACCACGCCAGTGCCTCCGACTATTTGGGCGTAACGTTTTTTAACATCAGCTAGGGCAGGATGCTTAATATGTTGATCTGGCACAGTGACCCCAAAAACAATAGTCTCACGTACGATAAAAGGAACGATCATTTGTAAAACTAATGTCATGATGTAAATAGATATAAAAACACCAAGTAGCATTTTGCTACACTCCCTCTGCTGGAATATGCAAGTCTGCGAACACCTTTTTCATCATGTGCTCAATTTGTTCTACTGTTGCGCCGAGCACCATACCTTCTGCCACAACAGGCTTTAAATTCTTTTCAATTTGTCGTAGTTGTTCTGGCGTCAAAGCCCTCTCCTCTGTTGAACATATAACGGCTCCTGATTTCGCGCGTATAGCTATTATGCCTTTAGCCTCTAATTCATGATAGCTTTTATTTACAGTATGCATATTAACGCCTAAATCAGCAGCTAAACTCCGAACAGATGGCAAGGTCTCTCCTTGCTTCATATCGCCTCTTGCTATCCCTTCAATGATTTGACGTGTCACCTGCTCATAGATGGGAACGTCAGATTGCGGCTCTATTTGAATAAACATGTTTATCAGCTCCATATTTGTTATATGTTTAGTATAACAAATATTTTTTAAATGTACATGAAGGACAAACTATTTATAGTGAGCGCTTAATCGTCTCGATAAAATTTTGCACCAGCAAATTTTGCTTTTCATTTTTTCTCGTACAAATGGAAATTTTATGTTTAACGGGATGTATATCTTTTATATAGACCCTTGCCAATTGCCCACTCTCGACATATTCTCTAACTGCCAGGGATGAAATAAAATTGGCACCATATCCAGCTATAACAGAACGTATTGATTCATTGATCCCATTAAATTGTAACGCAATTTTTGGTGGCTCTACTTGGTACGTTTGACATAAGGAAAAAAGATGCTCTCTCATCGAGCTCCCTTTCTCTCTCATAATAAATGGCTCCTGAAACATTTCAATTAATGTAATAGTTTGATGAGCATACCTATGATGGGGTGACACCACAAACCATAATTCATCCTCATATAATTCCTCCCACCATATTTCTTTAGGTCTCTCAGAAATTCCTCCGCCATAAATGGCAAGGTCGGCTTTATAGTGTATTAGTTGCTCAAAGGCATCCTTGGTATTCGTAGTTGTAATCATTAAATTTACATGTTCATTGGCTGCCTTAAAAATAGCTGCCCATTTAGGAATTAAAAAATTGGCTGGTAGGTAAGTAGCTACTATATGTAAATCCCCTGCTTTGGCAAGGCGATACTCTTCTACAAATGTTTCTATATGCTGTTCAAGGGCCATCAAATGTTGAGCTTTCTCCGCTAGAGCTATGCCAAACTCCGTAAGTACGACCCCTCGCCCCTGCTGCTGAAAAAGTTGCACACCTAGTTCATGCTCAAATCGTTTAATTTGGCTCGAAACAGCAGGCTGGCTTATACATAGTAATTCTGCCGCTTTTGTGAAACTACCAGTCGTAGCAACATGATAAAACAATTTTAAGCCATGAATATTCATCATTTTCTCCTATCCATAACATTTAGTTATATATGAATAATTATAATATATTTTTTTTATGATTCATTTTATCATACACTCTATATGCAAGCTTGCACTTTTTAAACGACATAGAAATGAGGGCTGTACGATGACAGAGTTACATGTTTGGCATAATGTAGATAATTATTTTACAGATAAGCTTCTACCAGATAACAGCTGTCTTACCGCTGCACTACTGGCAAATAAAGCTGCAGGTATACCTGAAATTGATGTATCTCCAACCCAAGGGAGATTTTTGTATTTACTAACTAAATTAAAAGGAGCCGTTAATGTATTAGAGATTGGCACACTTGGTGGGTATAGCAGTATATGCTTAGCTCAAGCTCTTTCAAAAGAAGGCAAAGTAGTGACTTTAGAAATTAATGAAGACTATGCCTCTGTCGCTCGCAAAAATATACGACATGCAGGCTTAGAGGAAAAGATTGAAATTATCATCGGTCCAGCGTTGGATACATTGCCAGACTTGAAAAAAAGGGGGCAATTTTTTGATGTCATTTTTATTGATGCAGATAAGCCAAATAATCCTGAATATTTAAAGTGGGCAGTAAGGCTAGCGAATTCAGGTGCCGTTATTATTGCGGATAATGTAGTGCGGAATGGTGCTGTCACAGATATAAATAGTATGGACGAACGTGTTAGCGGCGTACAGCAATTTATAGATCTGCTAAAAGAGGAACCCCGTATTGAAGCAACAGCTATACAGACGGTTGGCGTCAAAGGCTATGATGGCTTTGTCCTAGCCATAGTCAATTAAGATAGAAAAATCCGCGTAGCCTGGAAGAACAGTTACGCGGATTAATAAAAAAAGATGTCTTATAAGCTCCCCATCTAAGCTCGTAGGACATCTTTTCCCTCTAAATTACTTTTATAAGTAGACCCCTTTAATACAATTGTGCTCATCTCATTAGTAACGGGGGAACAGACCCCGTTATATTTTATTTTGTAGGAAAGCTGAATATGTTTTTAGTAGATTTTCATTTACGCTAATTTTTCATAGCCTGGAAGTGTCAAGAATTCCGCGAATTCATCTTGCTCAATTAAGGATTTAAACAGTTCAGCGGCTTCTTCAAAGCGACCACTGTTATAGGCTTGTTCCCCAACAGCCTCCTTAATTTTGACAAGCTCTTCTTCCAGAATTTCAAGGACAAACGCTAATGTAATGCCGCGCCCATCATCTAAAATACCTTTTGGATGTCGAACCCACTGCCACACTTGTGTACGAGAGATCTCTGCTGTCGCAGCATCCTCCATTAAATTGTTAATTGGTGCAGCACCATTACCACGAAGCCATGAAGCAATATATTGTACACCAACACTACAGTTAACACGAAGTCCCTCAAGGGTAATTGTGCCCTCAGGTACAGCTACTAAATCATCTGCAGTAACTTGTACATCCTCACGCTTTTTATGAATTTGGTTGGGGGTCGTCATAATGGCATCAAATTGCTCCATTGCTGTTGCCACCATACCTGGGTGCGCTACCCAAGTACCATCATGCCCCTCTGTTGCTTCACGTCGCTTATCTTCAGCAACCTTTGCAAATGCCACCGCATTCGCTTCATCGTCATTTTTAATAGGAATTTGTGCAGCCATCCCACCCATTGCTGGTGCGTTCCGCTTATGACAAGTTTGAATACATAAAGATGTATAAGCCTTCATGAATGGGACGGTCATTGTAACTTGACCTCGGTCTGGTAAAATAACATCCGCTTGATTACGAAGGCGTTTAATATAACTAAAAATATAGTCCCAACGTCCACAATTCAGACCAGCTGAATGTTCACGTAGCTCATACAAAATTTCATCCATTTCAAATGCCGCCAAAATGGTTTCGATCAATACAGTAGCTTTTATAGTGCCCTGTGGAATGCCAATATAATCTTGGGCAAATACAAAGACATCATTCCATAGACGAGCCTCTAAATGGCTTTCAAGCTTCGGCAGATAAAAGTACGGCCCCGTTCCTTTTGCCAGTGCATTTTTTGCATTATGGAATAGATACAAACCAAAGTCGAAGAAACTTCCAGAAATCGGTTCATCATGAACAAGTACATGCTTTTCAAGCAGGTGTAAGCCTCTAGGACGAACTAGTAACACGGCTGTTTCAGCATTTAGTTTATACGTTTTTCCATTGGATGCTTGTGTAAACTCAATCGTCTTATTAATAGCATCACGCATATTAATTTGACCACCAATCATATTTTCCCATGTTGGAGAAGAAGCATCCTCAAAGCAAGCCATAAACATCTTTGCTCCAGAGTTTAACGCATTAATAACCATTTTACGGTCAACCGGCCCTGTAATTTCAACACGCCGATCCTGCAAATCTTGTGGAAGAGGTGCAATTGACCAATCACCTTCACGAATATGCTTTGTTTCAGGTAAGAAATCTAGTTTCTCTCCAGCATCTAGACGCTTTTGGCGTTTCTGACGAGCATTCAATAACTCTTTACGGCGAGCATCAAATTTCTCGTGCAGGGCAAGAACAAACTCAAGAGCTTCAGGCGTTAAAATTTCATTTGTATGCTCATTTTGTTCTCCAACAATTTTAAGCTTACCTGTCGTTGCTTGTTTCATTAGTTGTTTACCCACCTTTGCGATTTTAGTTTTGTCTTCCTCCGCTTTAGGAGAAGCGGAGGAGACTACTCTATGATTATGAATTTAGGAAAACACGAATTTTTTATACGAACTGTTCAGTTTCTGTCGATCCGGCCATTGCCGTTGTTGAAGAAGTACCACCGGAAATAACTTGAGAAATTTCATCAAAGTATCCAGTACCTACCTCACGTTGATGTCGTGTCGCTGTATAGCCTTTAGATTCCGAAGCAAACTCAGCTTGCTGTAGCTTAGAATATGCAGCCATACCATTATCTTTATAATCATGTGCCAACTCAAACATAGAGTGGTTTAATGCATGGAATCCTGCTAAAGTAACAAACTGGAATTTATAACCTAGCTTACCAAGCTCACGCTGATACTCTGCAATTTCCTCTTCTGAAAGATTTGCTTTCCAGTTAAATGAAGGTGAACAGTTGTATGCAAGCATTTTACCTGGGAATTCTGCATGAATAGCTTCTGCAAATTCACGAGCTTCCTCAAGAGATGGTTTAGAAGTTTCACACCAAATTAAATCAGCGTATGGTGCGTAAGCTAAGCCCCGAGCAATTGCTTGTTTGATGCCAGCCTTTGTACGGAAGAAACCTTCAGGAGTACGTTCACCAGTAATAAACTCTGCATCACGTGGGTCGATATCTGAAGTAACCATATCTGCAGCATCAGCATCTGTACGAGCGATTAGAATTGTATCAACACCCATAACGTCAGCGGCTAATCTCGCAGCTACTAAATTACGAACAGCGTTTTGTGTTGGAAGTAAAACTTTACCACCTAGATGACCACATTTCTTCTCTGAAGCTAACTGATCTTCAAGGTGAACACCAGCTGCCCCTGCTTCCACCATGCCTTTAACAAGCTCAAATACATTAAGAGGTCCTCCGAAACCTGCCTCTGCATCTGCTACAATTGGAGCAAACCAGTCAAATTGATCGACACGTCCTTCAGCATAATCAATTTGATCTGCACGTTGAAGTGCTTGATTAATTCGTTTAACTACTGCTGGTACAGAATTAGCTGGGTATAGTGATTGATCTGGATACATTTGACCTGAAAGGTTTGCATCCGCAGCTACTTGCCAGCCTGATAGATAGATAGCTTTGAGTCCAGCTTTAACTTGCTGTACCGCCTGATTCCCCGTTAATGCCCCCAATGCATTAATAAACGGCTCCTCATGTAATGAATTCCATAGTCGAGTAGCGCCTTTTTTTGCCAAGGTTTGTTCAATTACTACAGTACCTTGTAGTTTAATAACCTCTTCAGCCGAATATGTGCGTTCAATACCAGCCCAGCGAGGGTTTTCAGCCCATTGTTTCTCTAAAGCTCCGATTCTTTCTTGACGAGTTGACATATTGAAATTCCACCTTCCCCTTTGTATACAATATACTCTGTTAAAAAACTTTTAAATCACTGTTCCATAACAGGTTTATTTGTTGTAAATTAATATATAACAGAGTATTTGAATTTTCATTATTTTTTGATAAAAGACCAAATTTTCATGACAAAGCTACTCTTTTTTGCGATGAAATTTGGATGGTTATTTACAAACAAGGGGGATATTCACAATGAACAATGAGTTAAAATCTTGTGCAAAAGATATTTCAGAACAATATATTTCAATGTTGAGCGATTGGATTCCTACTGATTCATCCATTGCAATTGCTGTTGATAATTCTTATATCTTTATTCAACCAGGGCATCCAAGTATCCATTTAGAAAGGAATCAACAAGTGTTACCTGGAAGTATTGCCGATCAAGTCTTGCGCACACAGAAAAAAACAGAAACAATTTTAGATAATTTGTCATGCGATACACCCTTTTACGGTATCGGCTATCCGATACTCATTCAGGATGAACCAGCTGCTCTAGTAGTTATACTGCCATCTACTTTCACTACTAAAAAGACAGAACCATTTGAGTTTATAACAGGAAAACAAGATGAAGAATGGAATCCTGTAGCCATTAATAAAGTATCACATATTGAAAGTCTTCAAAAAAAGACATGGTTTTATGTAGAGCGCGAACAATTTAAAACGAACATTACCCTTAAAGAACTTCAAATAAGATTACCATCATACTTTATTCGTATTCATAGATCCTATATCGTAAATATTTATTTCATAAAAAAAATGGCGCGTGATTTGACATCAAACTTTATTATTACATTAATGGATGGTAGTGAGTTACCAGTGAGTCAATCATATATCAATAACTTGAGAAGTGCGCTTGAGTTTTAAATATATTAGCTGTCTTGCTCTAGAGACAGCTTTAATTTTTTCTGTTGAAAACGAAAAAAGACCAGAGAAAAGATTCTCTGGTCTTTCTAGTGCCTAGCGACGTCCTACTC